>JAEEOM010000077.1 GCA_016284265.1 Bacteroidales bacterium
CGAGGGCGCGGCAGATGGCTTCCAGCGTGGAGAAACGCACGGCTTTGGCCTTGCCGGTCTTGAGGATCGACAGGTTGGCCGCCGAAATGCCGATCTTCTGGGCGAGTTCGCCCGAAGCCATCTTCCGACGGGCCAGCATGACATCGATGTTGATGATAATAGGCATAGCTTACGCTTCCTCCTTGATTTCCTCGGCGTCAACCGGCTTGTCGGCCGACTTGCCTTTCAGGTAGGACGGCAGTTCCATGCCGGCCAGCTTGAAGAGGTCCTCGAGCGGGGGAACCGATTTCATCAGCCCGGAGATGAAGTTCGACGTAGCCGTCTTGCCTTCGCTACCGTTGCCGGTATCCCACACGGTAACCTTGTCGATGTTGATGCCCTTGACGGCTTCGACCTGGGTAGCGATCAGTTCAGGCAACTTGTCGGTAATCAGCATGGTGATGGCCTGCTGGGCGTCGCCGCCGGCCGCTGCCACCAACTGGCCGAAACCGGTAGCCTGCTTGGAGAGAATCTCCAGGGTACCACGGGCCTGCGCGTCCATCTTGGCGAAGATGGCGTCGGCCTCACCTTTCGCCTTGCGGCGGATCTGTTCGGCCTCGGCTTCCGCCTCGATGATGGCTTTCTCTTTTTCGATCTGCGCGGCCACGACGATGTTGGCCTGCTGCGTCGCTTTCTCGCGTTCGGCACGGGCGAGCTCAGCGTCACGCTCACTCTTGTAAGCCTCTTCAAGAGCCTTAGCGGCCTGTACCTTCTCGGCCGCTACAGCCAGGCGCTCAGCCTCAGCCTGTTTCTCACGGCGGGCGGCATCGGACTGGGCGATGGCGATCTTGGAGTTGTTCTCACCTTCCACAGCCTTCGCATTGGCGTCGGCCGTCCGGATACGGGTATCCCGGGTGGTTTCGGCAATCCGGATGTCCTTGTCCCGGTCGGCTTCGGCTTTACCGATCTCACCGAAACGGTTCTGCTCGGCCACGCTCTTCTTGGCGTCGTTGATAGCCTTGGCGGCCGCTTCCTTACCGAGGGCCTCGATATAGCCCGATTCGTCGCGAATATCGGTGACGTTTACGTTAATGAGCTTCAAGCCGATCTTGCGGAGCTCGGCCTCCACGTTGGTGGAAACATTGGCGAGGAACTTGTCGCGGTCGGCGTTGATCTCCTCGATGTCCATGGTGGCGATCACCAGACGCAACTGACCGAAGAGGATATCGGTGGCGATGTTCTGGATCTGCTCGGTGGTCAGGCCCAGCAGACGCTCGGCGGCGTTGGTCATGTTCTCGGGTTCGGTGGAGATACCCACGGTGAACCGGCACGGCACGTCAACGCGGATGTTCTGCTTGGAAAGGGCGTTGGTCAGGTTGCACTCGATCGAAATCGGGGTCAGGTCGAGGAACGCGTAGCTCTGGAACACAGGCCAGATGAACGAGGCGCCGCCGTGGATGCAGCGGGCCGACGAGATACCGCCTTCCTTGTTCTTGCCAGTCTTACCGTAGATGACCAGGATCTTGTCGGAAGGGCAGCGTTTGTAACGCCGCAGGATGGCGGTGAAGGTGACGAACACCACCGCCACAAGGATCAGGATCAGATACAATTCCATGTTACTTATGCTTTAGATGATTAATGATTCAAGGGGTTCGACAAGCAGGGTGCCGGGGCCGAGGACCTCAACCACGCGGATCGGGGTCGTGGTCTTGAGCGCGTCGCCGTCGGTAAGGGCGTTATATTCGCGGACAGAGCCGTTGATGGAGATCTGTACCTTGCCTTCGCCCTTGCGTTCGCCGGGAATGGGAATATAGACGGTTCCGTTGCAGCCCACCGCCGTCTTGTAAAGATTGATGTTGCCGGACTGCTGCATACTGCTCAGCCATTTGAACAGATACATGACAGCGGCTACCAGCGCCACGCCGATGACGGCCGAAACGATCAGCAGCAACGGAATGGATGTGATCTTCTCCTGCAGCAGGATGGCAGACCAGCCGAAGCCCAGGGTGAAATTGACAAAGTTGCGGAACGTGTAGAGATTGGTGCCGCCTTCCACGGCTGCATCGGCCACTTCCGAATCGAAGCCGCCGTCAAAGTCAGCATCGATGCCACCGTCACCGGAATCGGCACCGAGGAACGTCATAACGCTCTGGATGATGAAGATCAGCGAAGCCGCCAGGGTGACACCCCACAGGATCTTCATGGCCAGGGAAAGGGAAATCCACCAGGAAGTAATCATGTCTTTAGCAGTTTAATTTCTGCAAATATAGAAATAATTATTGAAAAACAATAAATTTTTAAAAATATTTTTTACAAACGTGCAAAAAAATGCCCGGCCGGGCCGGGCATGAATCGTATCGTTCCCCGGCTGGACCGGGGGCCTCTGCTTACAGCTCCACGACTTCGGCGACGGGCGCGTTTTTCATCACGGAAGCGATGCCGTTGTTGCGGTTGCGCTCCGATGCATACATCTGGCTCTGGCCGATAATCTGGCCGTTGGTCGCCTTCAGGGTGAAGTACGGCTTGCCGTTCTTCGCCACCAGTTTCTCGAAACGTTTCTCCTCGACGGCGTTCTTCTTGACGGACTCGACACCGTTCAAGCAGGCCGATTTGGTGGTGTAGCCTTCGCTGGTGAGGATTACCTCGCCATTCGAAGCCTTGAGATTGAACTGGAACTCGCCGTTCTTTCTCACAGTGATTACAAATTTTGCCATAGCGTAATTATTTGATAAAAGTGTATATACACTACAAATATACAAAAAGTTAAAAACACCAACACGATAACGCGGCATTTTTCTTAATTTTGCGAACCTGCACCCGCACAACCTATGGATTGTTCTGTACTCTATCGCAGCAAGGCTCCTTTCCGGCTCGGCATCGCCGGCGGGGGCACGGACGTTTCGCCCTACTCCGACCTGTATGGCGGCGCCGTTCTCAACGTCACGATCGACCGGTTTGCCTATGCGACCCTCCGCCCTGCCCAGGACGGAAAAATCCGTTTCATCCATGTAAACGACCATCTCGTACAGGAATATGAGGCTGTGCCGTACCTCGACCCGGACGGACCGTTGCCGCTCCAGTGCGGAATCTACAACCGTATCGTCCGACAGTTCAACAACGGAGAGCCCTTCTCCTTCGAACTCACTACACAGATGGATGTTCCTTCGGGATCGGGGCTTGGCACCTCTTCAACGCTGGTAGTGGCCATCCTGGGCGCATTTGTGGAAGCCCGGAATCTCCCCCTCGGCAAATACGACATCGCGCGGCTGGCCTACGAAATCGAGCGCATCGACCTGGGCATGGCCGGCGGACGGCAGGACCAGTATGCCGCCACTTTCGGCGGGGTCAACTTCATGGAGTTCCTCGACGGCGACCGCGTAATCGTCAACCCTTTGAGCATCCCCGACGGCACTCTCAACGAATGGGCGCTCAACACGGTCCTGCTCTACACCAACAAGCGGCGCGAGTCAGCCCGTATCATCGAAGAGCAGATGGCCAATGTCAAGCAGCAGAACGCCGGATCCGTGGAAGCCATGCACCGGGTGAAGGAAGAAGCGTTCCGCATCAAGAAATGCCTGCTCCAGAATAACCTGCATGAACTGGGCCCGGCACTCAACACCAGCTGGGTCAACAAGAAAAAGATGGCGGGCGGCATTTCCAACGCCTATATCGACCAACTTTACGAGACCGCCATCGCGGCCGGTGCCACGGGCGGCAAGATCTCGGGGGCCGGCGGCGGCGGATTCATGTTCTTCTACTGCCCCGGCAATACCCGCTACGCCGTGGAAGAAGCCCTGAATGCCCTGCAAATCGGGGAAATCTACGATTTTGAATTCTGCAAAGAAGGATTGACCACATGGACTGCACAACAATAATCGACGCCCGCCTGCGGGCCCATCTTGACACGATGACCCGCGTAGAAACGGATGAAGGCCTGAAAGCAACCATCGGCAAGGCCGTTGAAGCCATCGTAACCTGTTTCCGGAACGGCGGACGGGTGTATTTCTGCGGCAACGGCGGCAGCGCGGCCGACGCCCAGCATCTGGCAGCGGAATTCTCCGGCCGGTTCTATTTTGACCGGCCCGTCCTGCCGGCCGACGCCCTGCACTGCAACACCTCTTACCTGACGGCCGTCGCCAACGACTACGGCTACGACAAAGTCTTTGCCCGTCTGATTTCCGGTCTGGGCCGCGAAGGTGACATCCTGGTGGGTCTCTCTACGTCGGGCAATTCCGAGAATATCCTGCAGGCCTTCGCGGTATGCCGCGAAAAAGGTGTACGGACCCTTGCCCTGACCGGTGCGAACGGGGGCAGGATGAAGGAACTTGCCGACATGCTGATCAATATTCCTTCCACCGACACGCCTCGGATCCAGGAAGCGCATATCACGATCGGCCATATCATCTGCGAACTTGTCGAGCAGGCCATTTTCGGAGAGAAACAGTAATGGAGTGCGTGGTGCTGGCCGGAGGAATGGGTACGCGCCTGCGTGGCGTGGTCGCCGATCTTCCCAAATGCCTGGCCCCGGTGGCCGGACGTCCTTTCCTCGACTGGCTGGCCGATGCGCTGGAAGCCGCCGGATTCGAACACATGATTCTTTCGTTGGGCTATCGGCACGAAGCAGTGGAGTCGTGGGCACGGACGCGCAACAACGGAGCCCGGATCAACTGGGTGGTTGAAACGGAACCGCTGGGTACGGGCGGCGGTGTCAGACTGGCCTTGCAGCAGGCCGTGGAAAAGGATGTATTCATCCTCAACGGCGATACCTTTTTCGGCGTTGACTTCGGAGCTATGCTTGCCTTCCATCTAAAGACTGGCGCTCAAGCCACGCTGGCACTCAAGCCGATGCGCGACTTCGACCGTTACGGGGAAGTGACCTGTGACGAAAGCGGACGGATTACCGCCTTCCACGAAAAACAAGCTTGCGCTGTCGGGTTGATCAACGGAGGTGTCTATCTGCTCCGGCGCGATGCCCTCGAAAAGATGCCGGACCGCTTCTCGTTGGAAAAAGAATACTTCGAACCCCTGGCCGCCAGCGGTCAACTGGCCGGATTCCGGAGTGAAGGCTACTTCATCGACATCGGTATCCCGGCCGACTATGCCCGGGCCCAGCGCGATTTCGCCTCCGGAGCCTGGCGCCCTTACCGGTACGACGCCCTCCTGCTTGACCGTGATGGTGTGATCAATGTCCTCCGACCGGACGATTACGTCAAAACCTGGGAAGAATTCGTATTTTGCGACGACGCCCTCGAAGCCCTGCGCCTTC
Source organism: Bacteroidales bacterium (assembly GCA_016284265.1). Classification (GTDB taxonomy): domain Bacteria; phylum Bacteroidota; class Bacteroidia; order Bacteroidales; family UBA932; genus Cacconaster. Next base: position 5,246 of record JAEEOM010000077.1, read on the forward strand.
TCAATCCGCTTTTCCGTCGCATCGTCCTGGTTACCAATCAGCGCGGTGTCGGCCGCGGACGGATGACCGTGGCCGACCTGGCGACCATCCACGCCCGGATGCTCAGTTGCATCCAGGAAGCCGGCGGCCGCATCGACCGCATCTATTGCTGCACGTCCACCGAGGACACTGATCCGCGCCGAAAACCCAACACGGGCATGGCACAGGAAGTCCGGGCTGATTTTCCCGACATCGATTTCGCTCGCAGTCTCGCGGTCGGAGACAGCGATTCCGACCGTGAATTCGCCCGTCGCGCCGGCATCCCGTTTTTCCGAGTTACGGTCAGCGACAGTTTATTATCCCTTGCCCGACAATTGACCCCTTCTGCAGACTGATGAGAATCGCATATCTTTCCACGTTTTATCCCTTCCGGGGCGGCATCGCCCAATTCAACGCCGACCTGCTCGAAGCCTTCGGAAAACAACACGAAGTCAAGGCTTTTACCTTCACCCGCCAGTATCCTTCCTTTCTGTTTCCGGGCAAGACCCAGTATGTGACGGAACAGGACAAGGCGAAAAAAGTGGACAGCCAGGCCATCCTCGATACCGTCAACCCCTTTTCCTGGTGCCGTGCTGCCAGCAGAATTGCCGACTGGAAGCCGGACTTCGTGGTCATGAAATACTGGATGAGCTACCTGGCTCCGTCACTCGGCACCGTTGCCCGGCGGCTCCGTCGCAAAGGCATCCCGACCATCACGGTCCTCGACAACGTGATCCCGCACGAGACCAAATTCTTCGACAAGCCCTTCTCCCGCTGGTTCCTCCGGCAGAACAGCGGCTGCGTGGCCATGAGCGAAGCGGTGCTCCGCGACATGCTCTCCCTGACGCCCGACAAGCCCTATATCCTGCAACCGCATCCGCTCTACGACCATTTCGGAGCACGCATCGATCCCAAGGAAGCGCGAGAAGCACTCGGACTCGATCCTGCGCGGCGGACTCTGCTCTTTTTCGGCCTGATCCGTGATTATAAGGGACTCGACCTGCTCATCGACGCCATGACGCAGCTCGGACCGCAGTATCAGCTGGTCATCGCCGGCGAAAGCTACGGCAGCTTCGACAAATACGAGGCGCAGATCGCCGCTTCCGGCTGCGCCGACCGCATCCGGGTCTTCAACCGATACATCGACGACGACGAAGTGCCGAAGTTCTTTTCGGCAGCCGATGTCTGCGTGCTCCCGTACAAGAGCGCCACACAGAGCGGTATCACTGCCATCGCCCTGCATTTTGAAGTGCCGGTCGTGGCAACGCCCGTGGGCGGCCTGGCCGAGAGCATCGAGAAGCCCGGCATCGGACTGATGACGCCGGCCATCTCGGCGGAGAGTCTGGCAGAAACCATCCCCCAACTCTACGACCGGGGACTCGACACCTTCGTGGCGAACATCCGCAAAGCCAAACAAACCATGACCTGGGATGTCTTCGCCGACAAGATTCTTTTGCTGAAAAGCAAAATCTGATTATCTTTGTAACCGCAACAGGTTCTGCGGCGGCCGGCGGCCGTTGCGGATCAAAAGGGAATCGGGTGAGAATCCCGGACAGTTCCCGCTGCTGTAAGTTCCTGAACAGTCACGGCACTCTTTTGCCACTGGGCTCCGGCCCGGGAAGGCGCCGTGACGGAACGAGTCAGAAGACCTGCCTGCTGCACATTGTTGAACCGGCCTGCGGGAAAACGGGCCTTAAAACAGACATGATGCAAACCTTTGCCTTTCCAGAATCGTTTTAATTATAGTGTCCCGCTCTTCGGAGCATAGTGCAGTCATGCACACACAAGGGAGGCAAGGAAGGTTGTCTCCCTTGTTTGCGTCAAGCCAGGCCAGACCAGGCCCCTATCTCCAAAACCGAAACGTAATATCCTCCAGCGAGCCCGCCTGCACCCGATAGAGATGCTGATTTGTAGTACGGCTCTTGAGGCCGCCGAGGGAAGCGACGTAAGGACCTGTCTTGATATAGTCGAAGGCGTCAAGGGCGTCTGCCGAAGGGAGATCATCGCGGCCCGACCACCAAGCGCTACGCAGGTGCATCTCCTCTTTGATGTAAGAGCAAAGCTGCTTCACGGCAGCGGGGTCGCCGTCACCGCCCATCAAACAGATACACGTCACTTCGCCGGGATAGTCGGCATACATCTTTCGGAGCACCGCCTCGTCGAGCGGTTCCCCGATGTCTTCCCAGAGGTGCGGACTGTGACAGCCGGGACAATGAACGGGACACCCGGTGAGATTGACGGCCAGCGTCACCTCATCGGGTATCTCCTGAAATACAATATCGTAGTTGTAGTACTTAAGCATCCTGGGCGACCGGCTCCGGTACAGGTTCCGCAACCGGCTCGGGTTCCAGTTTCACGGCGTCAGGCCGGTTGCCATTGTAGTAGAAGCGGCGGGCCGCCTCCTTCTGGCGGGGCTGCGAGAAGCTGCTCACGCGCTTCATGTAACCGATGATGCGGGTGGCATAGTCGATGTCGGTGCTGTGGCACTTCGGGCACTCGTGCAGATAGCGCTTGTCGATATGGCCGCAGGTGTTGCAGATGGTGTTCGGGATGTTGAAGGTAAAGTAGTTGCATCCCTCCTTGGCCGCGACACGCAGGAGCTGGCGGTACTGACTCTCGCTCAGATGCTCTTCCAGGTTCATGTGGAGCGCACTGCCGCCCGTCAGGTGCTCGATGTACTTGCTGCCGTGGAGCCGGAACTTGTCGAGGATGTTGAGGTTCTCGTCTTCCACCACGTAGAAGTAGCTGTTGTAGCAGTCGCGCGGCACGATGTAGCCGTCTTCCTTGTCCCATTTTGCGTGCTTGACACCCACGTTTTCTGCGGGGATCATTTCGCAGTTGAACATCACGTCCTTGGTGCGGTACTTCTTGTTGAGGCGCTCGATCATGCCGAGGACGCCCTGGACGAAGGCCACGTAGTCGGGGTTGTCGGTAATCCGGATACCCATGAATTCGGCGGCTTCCACCAGGCCGTTCACACCGATGGTCAGGTACTGACGGCCGATGTTGATGAAGCCGGCGTCGAAGAGCGGGAGCATGCCCTTGTTCATCAGGTCGCGCAGGTTCTCATTGTAGGCCAGCTGCACCTTGTGCATGAGATCCACTACTTCTTCGAGATATTCCAGGTACGGGATGCCTTTCTTGAAGGCGTACTGGACGCAGCGGTTGAGGTTGATGGTCAGCACGCTCTTGCTGCCGGTGCTCACGCCGCCGGCGCCGAGGGTGTAGCTGAAGCCGTTGTCCTGGATTTCGTTGCGCAGGCGGCAGCAGCTCGCCAGGGAGTCGGCATTGTCACTCATGTAGGTGAAGAAGCTGTGGCCTTCGGCGTACATCTTGGCGGTCCAGTCGGCATATTCGGGATCCTTCGCATCGCCGTTTTCCGTCAGGAGGGCCATCGTCTCGACCGGGAAGGTGAGGATGGTCTTGGTGCGCTCGGCGTTGAACCAGGTCATGAAGCGCTTCTGGAGCCAGGAAAGCGACTCCCAGTGCGGCTTGCTGCCGTCGGGGAAACGGAAGTCCCCGAAGATACTCTCGAAGTAGAAGCGGTCGTAGTACGAGATGTTCCAGAACACGGACTGGAAGTTACGGGCACCGGTAGGCTGGTTGATCGAATAGACGATCTGCTCGAAGCAGTCGGTGATCACCTTGTCGATGGTGCGGTGCCTCTTGGAGAGGTCCACCACTTCGTCGGCCCGCTGGTAGTAGTCCTCGCCGAACTCCTGCTCGATGAAATAGTTCATGTACATAAGGAACTCCGGCGTGGCGCAGGCGCCGCTCAGCATGCTGGAGACGATGAACACCAGGTTGACGAAGCCGCCGCAGAAACTCTTGAGGTTCTTGGCCGGCGTGGAGTTGCCGCCCACGGGGATGGTGCCCTGCAGGAGCCACGGGTACATGGTGATGCTGGCGCAGTAGTTGGCCAGGCTGGTTTCATCGTTCTTGTAGATGAAGTGCTTGTTGAGCAGTTCGAGATAGCGGTCGGAAAGCTCCTTGCCGTACATTTCGCGGATGCGGTCGGTGAGCAGGCGGCGGTTGAGGCGGATGAAGCTGGCTTTCGGAAGTTCGCCGATGAGGGTGGCGATGTTCTTCTTCTCGACGTTGGCGTTGGCGTCGTACTTGCTGCCCGTGGCCGGGTTCGAGGCCGAGCAGTAGTCGATCAGGAAGTTGAGGCGGTCGCGCACTTCACGGTCTTCCGTGTGGTGCTGCCGGTAGAGCATGTAGGCCTTCGCCACAGCGAAGTAGCGCTCGCTCATGAGCGATACCTCCACCTGGTTCTGGATCTCCTCCACATGCATTCCGTTGGAAATGTGGACGCGGCTGAGGATGTTGGTCAGGGTCTCTTCAGTGGCGAAACTGCCGGAAGCGAGAAAAGCCTTCCGGATGGCGTTCTTGATCTTCTCAAGAGAGAAAGGGGCACGTTTACCGTCCCTTTTGATGATGTAAAGGTCAGTATATTCCATAATTATGTTCCCAACGGAGGGTGATGTGATGTGTTGTCGGGTTTACAAAGGTAAACAAAAAAATGGCCGGTTGATACCCAACCGGCCAAATTTGTAACAAAAATGTTTTTGTTACCTGAATTTCAGGAACTCCACATCATTGGCGGCACGCTCGGCGAGTTTTTCGTTCTTCTTGACGATTTCCATCGCAGCGTTGTAGGCGTTCACGTCACCCTTGCGGGCGGCGATGATGGCCTTCTTGTAGTTGCAGAACGGGCAGTTGCCCTTGATGGAAGCGGCGGCCTTGTCGAGCTGGTTGGTCAGGATGTAAGCGAGAGTCTCGTTGTGATCACCGGTACCGGCCAGTTTCGCGCAAGCGTCATTGTACTTGCCGGCCAGGATGTCGAGGGCGCCCTGGTTGATCTTGCCATGCTTGCAGGTGACCTTGGAGAACCAGTTGGCGGCTTCGGCGTTCTTGCCTTCACGCATGGCGAGGACACCCATCACGTTGTTGTAGCAGTTGCCTTCCTTCTTGTCCATCTTGGCGAAAGCGTCCTTGGCAGCGGCGTTGTCACCCTTGTCGAGGTAAGCCACACCGAGGTTGTACTTGGCCTTGTCGGTGCCGTACTTCTTGACGGCCTGCTTGTAGATGGCGATCTTGGCGTCGATGTCCTTGGCGTTGGCGGCGG
>JAEEOM010000078.1 GCA_016284265.1 Bacteroidales bacterium
AAGTTCACCAAGCTGCACGACATCAGCAGCGAACTGCAGCCGGACCCCGACGACATCGACCACTGCTGGATCCTCAACACCACCGACAACTGGGCGGAAATCAAGCACTCCGCCTACTACGACCTGTTCAAGGACACCTACACGCGGATGCAGGATGCGGAAACGAAGGAAAGCCTGGAAGCCGAGGTAGAGAGCCTATGCGGCCAGTACACCCTGATTTTCCGCCGCAACATCCAGACCCGGTTCCCGCAGGTAGCTTTCGTGGAAAGCATTGAGGACAGTGACCGCAGCTGGTACGCCCTCCGCGACGGCGGCAACTACCGCATGGTGCGTGACATCGCCGCCAACATGCTGATGCTGACCAATGTCATGAACGAAACCAAGCAGATCGAAGAGCAGGCCGGAATCTAATCTTCTTCAGGCGAAGGAGCATACGTCACCAGGATTGACTGCACAGTCGCCGAAGGCTTGAACTTCGGATCCACCACTTTGACTTTCACCTCCTGACCCGGGATGGCCGGCACGTCGCCCGCCAGACCGGAAGCCGTTGTCCGGATGGAAACCACGGATCTGTATTTCTTGAGGTCGAGACTGACCGTTCCGTCGCTGTAGAGCCAGACTTCGGGCACGGGTTCTTCCGAGAAATTCACGTAATCCACAATCCGGCTGCCCACGTTCAGTTTTCCCTTTCCGAGCCAATAGCTGCCCCGTTGCAGGCTGTATCTGGGATCGAAGACTTCGACGGAGCCGACGTCGTTACCCTCCATCTGGACCTGCAGCACAGGCTTGCCGTCCAGGTCGACCAGCCAGAGCGCCCCTTCCTCGGAATAGCGGATATCATACTCCAGCGGATCGCTGTCGAAATTCATACCGGGCATCCGCTCGCCCAGCAGGATCATGGCAAACCCGTCGTCGTGGATGCACGGAGACGGAACCGATTCGTCGCGGACGAATTCACTGCCGTTCCAGCGGTAGAACGATTCGAAGCCGCAATAGCCGGCGGCCTCCCAGTCGTCGGTCACGTTCAGCTCGACGTTCACGCCTTCGGGCGTGAATCCATAGTTATAAATGCGGTCGCGCATCGTCTTGCGGATCGCCGGTATATCCGAGCAGCCCGCCAGGCGGATGATATCGTCGAAATCTTCGGCCTTCGGCTGCGGATTCAGCGGAATCTCCACTTCGTGGGCCTGCTTCGTCGCGGGATCATAGTCGTAGGCGCGGATGTATTTCGTCCCGGTGACGTCGACGCCGCCCTCTTCGTCCAGCAGGACCAGGTAATGGCCGTCGGCATCGTATTTCCAGCAGCCCATCAGGAAGCCGTCGTAGATACCCTCGTTATTATATCCATAGGTCAGCACGTTGCAGGCATTGCCCCAGTATTCCCGGCTGTTGTTGTAGCCTTCCCGGAGTTCGTCCTTGATCTTTTCCTTGGCCTGCGGAGAAGCGAAGAAGTCGGTCATGATGTTTTTGCCGAAAATCGAAAACACCTGATACAGTTCGTCAAACGGAAAATCTTCCATCCGCACGGAAGCCGTGGCAGGCGTATCGGGCATTTCGGGAGCCTCGGTCACTTCAGGCGCCTCAGGAGCGGCGGGACTCGGATTATTTTGGGTTTTGTCACCCTTGCAGCCGGCGGTCAGCGCCAAGGCCAGGGTCAGTATCCAGATGATTTTTTTCATAATTTGTCGCATATTTGTCAAAGATACGAAGTTTTTTCAAAAATATTACTATATTTGCAGTCCCAAAACGGGAACACACATCGGTCCTTTAGCTCAGCTGGTTTAGAGCGCCTGCTTGACAGGCAGGAGGTCAGCAGTTCAAATCTGCTAAGGGCCACAAGAAAAATCCGAGACTTGAAGTCTCGGATTTTTTTGTGGCCCAGGGCCAACGTTTTTTGCGGGGCACATCCCCGCACCCCTCGGCCTTCGGCCGTTTCTCAATGGTGTCTCGGTATTTTTTGTGGCCCAAGGGCCAACTTTCTTTTGCGGGGCACATCCCCGCACCCCTCGGCCTTCGGCCGTTTCTCAATGGCGTCTCGGATTTTTTTGTGGCCCACAGAAGCCGATTAGCAATTCCGTCCTCACCCGAGGCCGTATTTGAGGATGGAAAGGCGAAAAACGGGCTGCCATCCTCATGGGGACTGCCGTTTGAGGACGGGAACGGGAACGGGAACAGGAACAGGAACGAGAACCTATCAGTTGTCAGAGTCCGATGAAGGACTGGTGGAGGATGAGGCGGGCGAGGCCTTCGATGAGGGAAGCGAGGCCCAGGAGGGCGATGAGGGTGCCGGAAATGCGGTTGATGATCAGCATCTGACGAAGATGGAAACGTTTGCGGAACAAAGAGATACCACTGCTCAGAAGAAACCACCAGGTGGCCGTGCCGAGGAAGATGCCGGAGAGGACGAACAGCACGTCGAGGGTTGAATAGCTGCTGCCGAGATCCAGATGGAAGAAAGCGAACAGGCCGAGCATCAGGACCAACGCGCCGGGGTTGGTAATCGTCATCAGCAAACCGCGGCCGATTTCCCGGATATGCCTGGAACTGATTGCCTCTGCGTTGGGCCGGTTCAAGTCCTTGATCGGATTCTTCAAGGCAATCTGCAGGCCGATCAGGAAAATGATCACGCCACCGATAAGCATTACCCAGTCGTAGTTCCGGTTCAGGAAATCACTGATGAAAGAGACCGAGAACAAGGCGATCGCCGCATAGAAAGTATCGGCAATCGAAGAGCCGACACCGACGGCGAAGCCCGCCCAACGGCCTTTGCTCAGCGCTTTCTGGATGCAGACGATGCCCAGCGGGCCGAGCGGGATCGAAGCCGCCAGACCGATCAGGATCGCTTTGAGGAAATTGAGCACCATATCGTTTCCGAAATGAAGACAAAGATACCATTATTTAGGGACAATCCCCGCAAAAAACGTATCTTTGTAAGATATTCTTCACATTCGAACACTCCATGGAAACTCCTCGACATATTCCGAAAGGAAATCTCTGGCTGCTCATTGCCGGATTCACGTTATTGTCCAGTTTGCCGTTCCTGGTCCCCCGCCTCGGATTTCTCTCCCTGATCGCCTTCGTCCCGCTCTTCCAGCTTGACCGGCTGCTGACAGAATACCGGGTCAAACACGCGTTCTGGTATTACTATACGGCGTTTCTGCTTTTCAATATCGCCGCCACCTTCTGGATCTGGTTCGTCTCCCCTGCCGGCGCCATCGCCGCTATCCTGCTCAACGCCCTCCAGATGGCCGCAATCTTTGCACTCTATCGCTGGGGCGGCCGTGCCATCCGCCGCAAGAACCTGCGGCCCGTGCGGGCAGAAGCCCTCTCGCTCTTGTGGTTCATCGTTATCTGGCTGGCCTGGGAACACATCTATTTCAACATTGAGATCTCCTGGCCATGGCTCTGCCTGGGCAATTCCTTCGCCACCAATCCCGAAATGGTGCAGTGGTACGATCATCTGGGTGCCGTGGGCGGATCGGCGTGGATCCTGCTGTGCAACGGACTGATCTATCTGGCAATCATCAGCCGCGAACGGGCCGACCGCCGCTGGTACGTGGCCAGTGCCGCCGCCGCGGTCATACTTCCCATCCTCTGCTCGGAAATCCGTTATGCCAGCTACCGGGAGACTGACGATCCGATGGAAGTGGTGGTCATCCAGCCCAACATCGATCCGTTCCACAAATATGGCGTTGAACCTCAAAGCGCCCTGGATGCCAGGCTTGTCGAACTGATGGCCCGGGAGGTCACACCCCAGACCCGCTACATCGTCACGCCGGAGACCTTCACCTATGACCTGGACATCGACAATCCCGATAAGAGTCCTTCCTACCAGAAATACCGCGCTTTCCTCGCCGCCCATCCGGAAACCGACCTGCTGCTCGGCGCCCTCACCTACCGCCACTTCGAATGTGCCGCCAAACCCACGCGCAGCGCCCGGCCCCGCGGGCAGGGCCACTGGATCGACGTATACAACACGGCGATGGTGATGGATAGCCACCAGATCTACGGCTCCTATGTCAAGTCGAAACTCGTGCCCGGGGTGGAAATCATCCCGTATGAAAATGTGCTCAAATTCCTGGGGCCGATTGTGGCGAAATTCGGCGGATCAAGCAGCAGTTACGGAACCCAGGACGAGATGGAGGCCATCCCCTGCAGTGACGGGCGCAAGCTCGGCGCCATGATCTGCTACGAATCGGTCTATGGCGACTGGTCGCGCATGGCCACAAAGAAAGGGGCCCGGTTCCTGGCCGTGATGACCAATGACGGCTGGTGGGGCGACACGCCCGGCTACCGGCAGCACTTCAATTTCGCCCGCCTGCGGGCCATCGAGAACCGGCGCGACGTGGTGCAGGCTGCCAATACCGGCACCTCCGGTCTCATCAACCAGCGCGGCGACGTACTCGCCAAGACCGGCTGGTGGGTCGAGACCACGCTGAAAGGTACGATCAATGGCAACGACGCCCTCACGCCGTTCGTGCGGCACGGCGACCGGGTCGGACGCTGCGCCGGCTACCTTTTCCTGGCTGCGCTGCTTACGTTGTTGGTTTTTGCCGTTTCGGATAGGCGATCCGGGCGTGATAAATCTGCATCAGGTAGGTCTTGAACGACTCCTTCACGCTGTTGATGTCGCGGATGGAGATGTCCGCCTCCGCAAGCTGGGAATCATCGAAACGGTTGGCCATGATCTTGTCCACCAGCGCGGAGATGCTTTCCTCGGAATAGTCTTTCAACGTACGGGACGCCGCCTCGACGGCGTCGGCCATCATCACAACCACCTGTTCCTTGGTCCGTGGCAGGATGCCATTGTAGGTAAAAGGCGCCTTGTTGGACGGATCACCGCCGTTGTTGCAATAGACGTTGTAGAAATACAGGGTTACAGAGCGGCCGTGGTGGCAAGCGATAAAATCGCTGACGATGGCGGGGAGTTTGGCTTTTTTCGCCAGCGCCATGCCGTCATCGACATGCTTGGTGATAGCCCGGGCGCTCTCTTCGGGCGAGAGACCGGCATGATAATTCACGCCTTCCGCCTGGTTTTCGATAAAGCACATCGGGTTTTCCATCTTGCCGATGTCATGGTAGAGGGCCCCTACCCGTACGAGCATCGCGTCCGCACCGATTTTGCGCGCAGCATTCTCAGCCAGGTTCGCGACCTGCAGCGAGTGCTGGAACGTGCCCGGTGCCTTATACTGAAGCGACTGCAGAAGTTTGTTGCTGGTATCGGAAAGGTCCCAAAGACGCGAGTATGACACGAAGCCGAAAATCTTCTCGAACAGGAATACGAACGGATAGAGCACGATCACCAGGATGGAATTGATCCCCAGATAGAGGAAACTCGTCGACTTGAGGGCATAGGAGAAGTCCCCTGTACCGAGCTTGAAGACAAAGCATACCAGCGACATCGTCACGAAGATGAAGAGGATGTTCAGGAACTGGAGCCACCCGCGGTTGAGCCGGCCATAGGCGAAGAGTACCACCGCGCCGCCCAACAGGTTGATGAAAAAGAGTTCCACTCCGTTTTCCGGAATCACCAGCAGCGGGATCAGGGAAATGGAATAGACCGACCAGCTCAGGTCATCGTGGAAGAAAGCACTCATATAGAGCACTGTCACGGCGAACGGGAACAAGTAGAGCAGTCGCTGGTCCACCCGGAAAAGGATGGCCGTCCCGGCAAAGGCGAACAGCAGCATGAGCATCAGGAAAACCAGTTTGCGCGGCTCCTCGAAGACGGTCCGATCCAGGAAAAAGACGGCAAAGAAGAAGAGAGCCAGGATAATCAAGACCAGCAGCAGATGACTGGCCAGCAGGGCGTTGGGTGAGCCGGAATTACCGTAACTCAATTTGTATTCCGCCTTGTAGGAATCCAGGATCTGACAAATGTCGCTCGTGACAATCTCCCCTTCGGAAACGATGAGCTGCCCGGCGTAGATGATGCCCTTGGTAGGCGAGATATAGTTGACCGCTTCGCGATGGACCAGTTGCGTGGTGGTTTCGTCGTAACGCAGGTTCGGAACGATGAATGCCTGCAAGTCGAGCAACCGGGCAATGGAATCGATATCCATGTCGGGATAGTCGTACACCAGGTCGGACTTCAGCACGCTCTGGACACGGGACAGTTCATAGACGTCGGCAACCGGTGTTTCCGTGACCCGCTTGTCACGCTTGATGAAGATCACCTGATCGGATGGGGTGTCTGCGCCGAAATCAGAGACGATGCCCCGGTCGTATGCCTCGCTCAGGTGCGTATACATCTCCCGGGTCAGTTCCTCGTCAAGCTGGAGCGCTACGGCCTTGTGGCCGAACTGTTCGAGGACCGGGGCGGCCACCGAAGGATCGTAGCTATAGTAGTCGATGGTCTCGGACGCCCGTTCCTCTTTTTCCTTGAGCATTTCGGCCTCGGTCTTGAGAATCGGGAAATCGATCGGTGAAATCAGTGTTTCATAGACCCAGGGACGCCCTTTCTGATACTCGTACTGGAATTTCCCTTCCCGTGGATAGAGCAGGAGCATCAGGATGGCCAGCACGATAAAACAGATATAGATCCGATAATTTTTCATAACTTTGTACAAAGGACAATTAGTAAAGATACGCAAATTCTCCGGAATATGAAAAAAATCCTCCTGACGCTCCTGGCCGCGAGCCTGGCCCTTACCCTCTCTGCACAAGATCTCCTCGTCATCGAATCGCCGAATCTCCACTGCGACGACTCGGTGCTGGTCTTCGTCCCGCAGCAGTTCGCATTTCAATACGCTGCCGAGTACTGCGTGGAGTGCTGCGGGGACCCTGAACCCGTCCCCGCCCTTTTCCTGCTGCACGGTTGGTCGGGTTGCTATCGCAACTGGAGCGATTACTATGACCTCCAGCAGATTGCCAACGAATCGGGCTTCATCATCATCTGCCCCGACGGCTTCTACGACAGCTGGTACGTGAACGCCAACGATCCGGACAAGATGCAGTGGCGCGATTTCTTCGACAAGGAACTCTACCCCCAAATAAAAGAAAAATACTACCTCGACCCGGAGAAGACCTTCATCACCGGCCTGTCCATGGGCGGTCACGGCGCAATCAACCTTTTTCTCGACAACCCTGCCCGTTTCCGTGCCGCCGGCTCGATGAGCGGCGTGCTCGACCTGGCCTATGAGCACGGACGGCTCGGCCTGTCGGAACTGCTGGGCGCCTACGACGACCCCGCCAACAAGCGGCACGCGGAAGAATCGGCCGTAAACCGCATCGAACGGGCGAAAGATGCAGGAAAGCTGCTGCTGGTCACCTGCGGATACAGCGACTCTCTGTACGGCGCCTCCCAAAGTTTCTGCGCCCGCTGCAAGGAACTGGGCGTTCCCTACATCGAAGTCTATTCCCCGGGCACCCATTCCTGGAAATACTGGGGCTACGCGCTGAAGCTCCACCTGTGGTACTTCAGCCGCATCCTGAACGAAGAAAACCTCGGGTATTGACCCGAGGTTTTC
>JAEEOM010000079.1 GCA_016284265.1 Bacteroidales bacterium
CTAGCGAAGGGTCTGGGGCCTTGGTCCCAGTGAATACGGTGAGGTGGGTGAGTGGCTTAAACCACCAGTTTGCTAAACTGACGTACGGGCAACCGTACCGGGGGTTCGAATCCCCCCCTCACCGCAAACACGGCTGATTTTCAGCCGTTTTGTTTTTCATCACACACATTTACGCACACTTTTGGGTGTGCGTTTTTTATTGTCCCACGGTTCAAACCCCTAGGATCTGGGACGTGGGACACTCTCAGCAATAATCATCGAACACATCCCCACCCGTCCACTCACGACCGAGCGACAAAGTAAAATACTTGATCGCGCCATCTTCCTCGAAGAAGGTCCCAATGCTCTTATGAATAAACTGACCGTCACTGAACCACACCTCTGCCAAGGCGAAGTTTTTAACACCACTGGCCTCGAAAAAACTTGTCATAACGGCCAAATGGCTCCCGTCCTCGGCCATCGCCGCATCATAAACAGGTGACTCGCCATACTGATTCCGGCAAAAAACAATTCCTTTGGATAGCTGTGACAGATAATCTTGAAGCGGCGTGTCGGTTATTACCTGTGGGGTCTGAGGGAACTCCGTGGGTGTTTTCCATTCAAGTTGTTTGGCTCCAGGCGTAAGGGAATCCTTTAGCTCAAGCGCGGCATAATGCCGGCGTCTCGTCTCCTCCTCTGCTGCTGCAACCTGCTCTCGCCATGACGGATATGGGAAAGGAGATGGAGACGGCCACTCCCCTCCGTACCATGATTTTAGATCCTCGATATCCTCTTGGGAGAGAACAGCCTCCTTAAACATCCAATCCCCGATACTGGTCTTTGGCCCCTTTTCTGTCGATCCTTTCTTTTGATCGCTCTGGAGCCATGCAGCGTTATGCTTTTCGTGATTGGCAGCTTCACGTCTAGATACCGGGCGCATCCATCCCGTATCGGACGCATTCTCCCCAAGCACCCTTCTAAACTCATCAGGATTGTCGTGGAGCGCTTTCCTCGCCGCGTCGATACTACCGAAATAGTACTCCATCTTCTTTACCGTCAGGGGATTGTCAAAGATATTGTCCTCCCGCGTGATCCACCGCAGGTTCTCCGGACGATTGTCACATCTATTTCCATTAATATGATCTACGACCATATGCTGTACCGGGGATGGCCCGAAAAAAGCGGTACAGACGACCTGATGGACACGTATGTTTCCAGAAAACAACATGTACCCGGTTTTTGAATCTTTGGCCCCAAACGTCCAGACGTTATCATAGATGGAAAACCTGCCACCCTCCTTGGGAAGGCGCATGATGGCACCGTTATCACGCACTCGGTATATACGTCCCTTGTATTCGCACTGCATTTCGCTGCCGAATACATCAATCAGATTCCTGTCCATGTTACTGCCGCTTTTCAGAATTTGGAATCAAATCGAGGTGGGCGTCCAGGATAACGCAAATACGGGACAGGATGTCCACGCCGGTGGAGTACTTGCCCTGCTCAATGCGGGAGAGGTTGGCCGCATCAATACCTGTGAGGAGAGCCAGATCGCGTGCTTCCATCTTCTTGGCCTCGCGGAGCTCCTTAATGCGTTTGCCGATGCGCTCTCGTTCACCCTGCCGGTTACCGGAGCCTACGCCCATCGAATGAACTCCATTTAACATGAAGTCTCTTCGAATGCGGTTTACCATCTGCTCCTTGTTGTCAGAAAAGTTGCGGTCAAAGATGAACTCAATCAGATGCAAGACGTAGTTCTTATACTCTTCATCGTCATACTTGGCTAAATCTGACCACATTTTGAAAATTTCCCCGTCTGGGGTCTGAATCTCGATGAAATACTCATCGAGAATCTGGGCACGGGACCTCGTCTCCGTGGCCATGAACTTTTTTAGACTTTTATCCATAATTTTCCAAGCGTTTTTAATGTGGTGCACCCCACGGAAAATCAAACTTAGGACAAAGGTATAACAAAAATTCAAAATTGGCAAATAGACCAATTTAAAGTTGAGGGATCGACGGCGCTATCCTAGTTGATAATTCGGCGCTTCTGGACTGGAGCGATGAAGCTCTGGTGCGAGATGGTCACCTCGTTGTCCTTGCTGAACACCGGGATGATGCAGCCGGACTTCAGGTGGTCGGAAGTGACGGCCTTGGTGTTGGCCTCGATGAAGGGAAGGTTTGTCGTTCCAAGTTCCTTCTCCTGTTCCGGAACGGAACGGGTTACTGGGACAAGGATGCCCTGGGGCTGGTTCTCAATGGGGTTGGCAAACAGCGGCAGCACTTCGGCTGCGGGATGGTTGATGATTGTGGTTCTTTCCATGATGGGATGTTGTTATTTATTATCAGTAAAAAGGAGAAATAATAGCATGGCGAGGTCATTTTCCGGCAAAATACTGGCTGCGGCTCTGCCTCCATGATGACTGGGATGGTGCCGGGAGGTCCTGCTGGAGCCGTTGGGGTGGCAACTGTCTCACAGGCTGTGGCGGGGCAATCTGCCGTGGCTCGGACTCGGGGAGGTCTTCACCGGCATAGATGTAAAGCCCCAGGCCATGCCTCGCACAGGCCTTTGTCAGGGCCCGCTGGATGGCCTTGTTGATGTCGGTGCTCCTGACGCTGGCCAGGGGGATTGACTGGTTCCTGGCATCCATGACGGGGAGGTACTCGATGTGCTCCAGACTCTGGATGGTGACACCCACCTTCACCCAGCAGGTCGTGCCGTCGGTGAAGTAGTTCCAGCCGCTGGGGCTTTCGTAAATGGTGTAGAGGGCTTCCGGGTAATGGGTCTTGACGATCTGCCAGGCCCATGCCCACGAGAGGTAGGTCAGGTTGCCCTTCTTCTCGGTGTGCTCGTTGCAGTTTACCGCATTGAGCGTCGCAAAAACAGTTTGCTCCTGTTGCATAAGTAGTTAAGTGTTAAAGAGTTGAACATATACAGCAAGAGCCGCCCTCCCGAAATGGGAGAACGGCCCTGACACTGATTCCTCCAGACGATAGGGATCTGACAGGTTTAGGCTAAATGGTAATGGACCGCTATAGCCTTGAAATCCGTATTATTCGAAGCGACAGTTTCAGGCTGTGAATCGGTTTTGCCGGTTTACCTGGCGGGGGGATTGCCCCCAATCCCACATACGGGGGGAGAGTGTATTGTTAAACCGATGCGTGAGTAAAGTAGCAATCTCAGAGAAAATTTGAATTTTTTTTCGAAATAGCTAAATTTAACATTTAAAACGAGGCGCTAACTCTTAGCTAGTTGATCAGTTTATGCAAACGAATATGGAGCAGTCACAAAAACGGTTTTATGAGACCCCCGGTCTAGAGCTATTCGAGCTGAAGCCGGAAAGGGTCATTTGTCAAAGTGGTCCCATGGACGGTTCTCCCGAGTATCGGGGATTCAACCAAGAGGAAACATGGTAACGGGAGGAAACGTTATGAAAAAGATGTGGATTCTTATAGTGATGGCCGTAGCCGTCATCACATCCTGCGGGCAGGAGATACTGGATTCCGGAAGCGATATCACAGAGACCGCTCCCATCGTGTTTAACCTGACTGCCAACCATCCAGATGCGACTAAGGCTGTCAAGACAGGCTGGGAAGCGGGCGATGTCATTTTCGTGTTCTTCTCCGGAGCCGCCGCCCCGAAGCACCTGAAGATGCATTATGACGGCTCTGCGTGGTCGAGTGCGGAGTACAATGGCTCGAGACAAACCGAAGGTGCCCTTGGTCTGGCCAACGGGAACGTAGGAACCATGCGTGCTGTATTCCTGCCCTTCGGCAGCGATGCAACGGTGTCGGCCAGCGGAACGGATTTCGTGTTCAGCAAGACCTACTATGCCTACTATCTGACAGCGACACTGGATTACACTGTCTCGAACGGCAAAGTCAGCGGTGCGTTCCAGATGGAGATTCCCGATGACTACGTGCAGTTCTTCGTGGAGGATGCCGATGCCCAGGATGAGGCTTACCAACTGGGCTGTGACGCCGTCATCCCTACTGGCGTAGCGTCCATCTCCGCCAACGGCACCATCACCGAGACCAGCGACAAGACGGCTGCTGACGATATGTTAGGCTATGCCTATGGCAGTGGCGATAACAAAGGTTATTTGTTCAGTGGCAAGCTTACCACGTGGAAATACGGCTCGAATTACTATTTCGCCAAGACCAAGACTGCCGACGGTTCCCGCGCCGACTATTTTGTGACGGGCAAGACCCTCTCCAGCCACAGTGCCGTGAAGCTGCCCGCAGCCAGCGACGTGTATGCACTCAACGGCGATACACCCAACAAGGGTAAATGGGTTCCCGTGGGCAGCGGCATCACCGTGAAGCTCGGCAAGTTCTCGGGAGAGGGTGGTTGGGAACATTTTTCTGACTTCGGCACATGGTACACATGCAACTACGGAGCCACCGCGCCCGAACAATATGGCACTAAAAGTACTTTCGGTTATGCCACTTCAAATGCTACTCTGCCAACTAAGTCGCAGTTTGAAACATTTATAAATAGATGCTCTATTGTTCCTATTACCGTTCACGGTGTATACGGAAAAGTTTTCAATGCTCCCAGCGGATTTGTTTTCTTGCCGTCATATTCACAGGAGCAACTTAGTTTAATTTATTGGACATCTACTATTTACGAAAATGATAATTCCGATGCTTATTATCTGTCTATAACTCATGGTGGTTCTATCTCTTTTATAATCACATCTTCGACTGCTTGGGCATGTATTCGTGCCTTGGTCAACCAGCTTTATTGATTTTCAGATTCTTGCCAGAACTCATGGCAAGTATCCGGGAAGAATAGTTATGTGTTATAGACCCTGGATGGTGAGCAGCTTGCTGCCGAGCACAATCCCGCCAGGGAATGCGCAGCCCGCCTGCGGGCGAGCACAATCCCGACAGATTGAAACGAGACCCAGCCGGGAGGAATATGAGATTTTCCGGGACGATCACGCCCAGAAAGACTTTGGCCTGTGCCTGCGTCAATAATCCTTGATCCCTGCGTTACAAATTACGATTTGACGGACCCTGTTCCCTGTGGCTGGGCCATTCGGAAGCGGCATAGGTGTCTATCAGATCGTAGTCCGGCATAAGCGTATCGCCCTCTTCGTAAATAAAATCGCATATGGGGATTTTGTCTCCTTCATGCTCTTCATCGGCTTTGCCAATATACACGCAGCGGGCGTCCCAATCCACCCAAACGAACGTCTCTTCGTCCAAAGAGTTGAACTCGGAGAGGTATTGTTTCACCTTTTCGACGATCAGGTTTGCCATTTCAATCAACAGTCTGTACCGAGTATTCATTGGTTGCCGTTCCTCCTCAGATAGACCTTTGATGTTCCTGATCGGGTCCGGGTTGTTCACAAGCAGCAACAAAAAGCAGCGTTCTCCCTCTATTTTCCATCGAGCAAAATAAAAGCGGCCCAATAGTAGGGCGACGAGAAGTCTTTTCCCTTGTAGTTCTTGACCGCTTTTTGGGCGGCCTTCAGGGCATCGGTTTTTGAAAGACCCTTCGCTAGTTGCTTGTAGAAGGAGGTCATCAGCAGACGGGTGGCTTCGTCATCGACTTCCCAGAGGCTCATCAGGATGGTGTTGACGCCGGCCTTCTTGAAGCCGCGCTGCAGACCGAAGACGCCTTCGCCGCTTACTTCGCCCAGGCCTGTCTGGCAGGCTGAGAGGACCAGCAGATCAGTTCCTCGGAGGTCGAGTTGTGCGATTTCCTTGGCCGTAAGGATGCCGTCTTCCACCCCTTCCTGCTTCTCGCGGCCGCGCAGGGTGTTGTTGGCGCCGGCAAACAGCAGACCGGAGCGCGTCATCGATGCATCTTCGTGCGCACCGCCGTCATCGACAATACGTCCGAGGCGTTCGCCGAAGGCACGGGCCTGCCGGCCGTTCCAATAGAAACCATGCGTGGCGATGTGGATGATGTTCTCGCGCCGTCCCGAGAGATCCTTGAACGAGGCTTCAGTGCCTTCTTCTCCCATACGGAGCGTGTTGTCCAGGCCGGATTGGCGGAGCATCGCATCGATTTCCCGGGCCTCCGATTCGGTGCCGGGCAGATCGGCGACCATCAGGCTGCCGCCTGCACCGCGGATGTCCAGCGAGTCAACGCTGAAGAACATGTCGTCCGAAAGGCTGCGCTGCGCGTATTTCCGGCTGTCGGCCAACAGCACTTCTTCTGAAGCGCCGTACTTCAGGCCGCCGAAGACGGCTGAGCGGCTGCGCTCTGCCTCTCCGCGATCGACGACTAATTGCCGGGTCGAGGACAGGCGGTAGAGATTCTTCTGGTTGTTGAAGGGCCCCTTTCCATGATCGGCATACTCGATAGCGGTCTGGTACAGTTCGCCCGAAGGGCCGAAGTAAATGTTCTTAACGCCCTTCAGCTCGGACGCAAGGGGTTTCCAAACCAGGTCATATAACTTCTTATCGCTATAGATCAACCCATTAGGATTTCTTCGTCCTTCATGTTTCGCTTTCAACGCTTTCAGGTCCTTCAAGTCGAACAATTCGACGAAATGCGGCGCATCGTAACCCGGCTTGAGCGTGAGGGCGCAGAACACGGTCGTATCTTCGGACACCGGAACCTCCAGAAATTCAATGGCGATGTCGTTTTTCCCCAAGGCAGACTGCACGTCTTTCCAATTGATTGACAGGTTCCTCGTATAGTCGCCGAATGCTTTGCTCTTCTGCTGGAGCTCCTGTTCGAGCATCTCGCAGACCTGGGCAAGGGAGTCGGCTGGCATCGGGCGCTCCGCAACGGGCAACTCGAGGATTCTGTCCAGTTGCAGGCGTTCCATGTGGAGCCGGTCGTACAGCGACAACGCTGCTTCGTCGCCACTCTCAAGGATGAGCCGACGCATCTCCGTCTCCGCATTCAGCAACAATCCCTTCGAGAACAAGGCGGCGTCGTAGGAGGCGCAAAGGAAGGACTTGTCGTCAGAGAGGATGCGTGTCTGCTGTGCTATCTCTTTCGCAAAGTCGTTTTTATACTTGTCCCAGAACAAGCTCCGCTGGTTCTGCGAGAGATAGGTGAACGCTTCCAGCACGGTGCCGGAAACAAGGGAAAGATAGTCGCGGAAACAGGCGGAGGTGGCGCCCCGGTCGCCCTGCGCCGCATAGGCACTACCGAGATAGAAGAGGCTCGTGATGTTCTCCTGATAGCGGTCGCCGAACAGTTCACGATAGACATTCAAGGCTTCCTGAAAACACGGGATTGCCTTGGCATCATCGCCCACATTGTGGTAGTAGGTACCGAGATTGTTGAGATACCTCGCATAATCGGGATGCTTGTCGCCAACGATTTCCCGCGTTATATCCAGTGCTTGCTGATAATACGGATACGATTGCTCAAAGTCGCCGAGAAGCGTA
The DNA here is from genome assembly GCA_016284265.1 of Bacteroidales bacterium. Taxonomy (GTDB): domain Bacteria; phylum Bacteroidota; class Bacteroidia; order Bacteroidales; family UBA932; genus Cacconaster. The sequence continues at coordinate 7,342 of JAEEOM010000079.1, forward strand.
TACGTGATGCCGAGTCCTGAGTAAAAGCCGGCACAATACATATTCTTCTCGCCCACCGTGGCGCGATAAATCGCCAGGGCATCGTTGAAATACGCAATGGCCTTGTC
>JAEEOM010000080.1 GCA_016284265.1 Bacteroidales bacterium
CATTTATTATGCTACCCATGGCGTAAAAGGACCTGTGTGGCTGGATATCCCGGTAGATGTACAGAATGCCCGTGTTGAGCCGGAACAACTGTCCCGTTGGAAAGGTGATGAGAACGGAAAGAAAGCCAGTGACGGGGATATCCGTTTCGTCGTGGATGCTTTGAAAGATGCCCAAAGGCCCGTGTTCCTGATAGGAAGCGGCATCCGTTCCGCTTGTGCTATTGAACCGTTCAGATTATTGGTTGAAAAGACAAGAATCCCAGTTTGTTTTTCGGCCTCAGCAGTAGATTGTTACGGCATTGACCACGAGCTTTCGATGGGTACCGTGGGAACTGTCGGAGGGACTCGCTCCGGTAACTTTGCCGTGCAGAATTCCGATTTGGTAATATCCGTCGGATGCAGGCTGTCCCCCATGTTGACGGGTTCCCAGTATGAGCGATTTGCGAGGGCTGCCCGGCTTATCGTGGTCGATATTGATGAGAATGAGCATTCCAAAGGGACGGTCCGGATTGATAAACTGATCTTGTCAGATGCCCGGTTTTTTGTGGAGGCCATGCTGAAGGAGAACCTTGGAGAGACGACTAAAGAATGGCAGGAGAGGTGTAAGCACTGGAAACAGATTTTCCCCAAATGCGAAGAAGTTTTCAAGAGCAAGGAAAGGGTTGATCTGTATGATTTTGCAGATCGGCTGACCCGTCACTTGAGAGAGGACGCCGTGGTATTGACGGATGCAGGCCTGGAAGAAGTGATCGTTCCTTCGGTCGTCGGATTCCGGGATGGACAGCGCTGCCTCCATCCCGCTTCCCAGGGCTGTATGGGCGTAGCATTGCCTGCGGCTATGGGCGCATGGTACGCCTGCGGCCATGATGTGCTTGCCATCATTGGGGACGGCTCGATGATGATGAACCTGCAGGAACTTCAGACCATCCACGCCAACAGGATGGGGGTTAAAATTGTCATCATCAACAATAATGTTTATTCCGTCATCCGGACCCGGCAGGTGGAACTTTTCCGTAGCCGAACCGTCGGGACAGATCCAGGTAACGGCGTGACTACGCCTGATTTCGAGGATGTCGCACGTTGTTTCAGGATACCGTACATGAAAGTAGCAGGCATTGCAGAACTGGATGAAAAACTGGATATGCTCATGCGGGAAGACGGGCCCATGATCTGTGAGGTGCTGGCAGTGGAGGACCAGGGCTATATCCGTAACGGGGCGGCTTTTAATGCCAGGCGCAGGTTCGTGCTGCGACCGATTGAAGACCAGTTCCCGTTTATGGACAGGGATCTTTTGAAACGGGAGATGGTTATTGAACCGATAGATGAATGATATGGATATGGTAAAACTCAGAACAGGAAGGGTCCTTGCGGACTACAATGATCCGTATATTGTTGCAGAAGTCAATTCCAGCCACAATGGCAGTGTGGAAGTTGCACGCCAGATGATCGATGCGGCCGTTGCCGCAGGCTGCGATTGTGTCAAGTTTCAATCCTGGTCAGCGGAGTCGCTTTATGCAAGTTCCTATTATAAGGACAATCCCATCTCGAAAAGGTTTTTTACCAAGTTCTCTCTCAGTCCTGGTGACCTGAAAGGGCTTGCGGCGTATTGCCGCGAAAAGGGTGTCGACTACTGCTCGACACCTTATTCCCGGGAGGAGGTCGATTTTCTTTTGGATGAGTGCGGGGCGCCGTATGTGAAAATCGCATCGATGGATTCCAATAACCTGGCTTTCCTGCGGTATATCTCCCGCAAAGGCGCTCCAATCGTCCTGTCTACGGGAATGAGTACGCTGGAAGAGGTCAGGCGGGCCGTCGAGACAATTGTCGATGCTGGAAACCAACAGCTTTGCCTGCTACATTGCATATCTGTCTATCCGGCTGATTTTGAATCGATCAGACTCAATAATATCCTGGGGTTGCGTGAGGCTTTCCCTGGCATTCCCATTGGTTTCTCGGATCACTCCCTTGGCATAGAAATGGCGGTTGCCGCAACGGCGCTCGGTGCTGCGCTGATTGAAAAGCACCTGACGCTCGATCGGTCCAAGATAGGAATGGACAATCAAATGGCCACAGAGCCGGATGAGATGAAACAACTGGTAACCAGTTGCCACAATACGCACATGGCGTTGGGAGGCAGGGAACGTATAGTCAGTGAATCGGAGCGGGAGCAGATGAAGAAAATGCGTCGCAGCATCATTGCCGCGCGGGATCTTCCTTCGGGGACTGTTTTGACTGAAAACGACTTGGACGCCAAGCGGCCGGGTGTCGGTATTCCTGCCGACCAACTGGATAATCTGCTTGGGAAGACCCTGAAACAGGCTGTGCGGGCGGATTCGCTGTTGCGGCCAGAAGATATCGAATAATGAATCAATACAATCAAGCATATAATCATCATGAACAATTCAGAAAAGTTGACGAAAGTTTTTGCCGATACATTCGGAATCAGCGAAGCCGAAACCAAAGGACTTCAATATCAGGGAATCGAGCAGTGGGACTCTGTAGGACACATGACGCTGGTCGCCGCCATTGAAGATGAATTTGATATCCAGTTGGATACGGACGACATCATTGATATGAGTTCGTTTGAAAAAGCGCAGCAGATTCTCTCGAAATACCACATAGCGTTCTGATCCGGCTGAGCAGTCTTCTATGTTTGGTCTGGAACGATACGGGGACAAAACGGCCGTTATTACCGATCGGGGTGAACGACTGACCTACGCTGAATTGGCTGCGCAGGCGAAGTGCTTTGCAGCTGCCGTAGCAGGCGACAGCTTGGTGATGTGCCTGTGCGAGAATCGTCTGGGCTCGGTGGTCGGGTATGTCGGGTGTTTGGACGGTCATATTCCCATCGTGTTGCTTGATGGAGGCGGGGATGCATCGGGCATCAGGGGCCTTGTGGCGATCTACCAGCCCGAGTACCTCTGGCTGCTGGAAGACCGGGTGAAGGACTATGAAGGCGAGCAGGTGTATTCGTATGGGCATTTCGTGCTGTTGCGGATGCGATATGAGGTTGAGATCGAAAAGCCCGCTATCTATCCCGATTTGGCGCTCTGTCTGACGACATCTGGCAGTACGGGCTCTCCGAAGTTGGTCCGCCTATCAGAAAAAAACATTCTGTCGAATGCCGAATCCATTGCCGAATATCTGGAAATCGACGAAAAAGAACGACCCGTAACCACGCTTCCGTCCTATTATAGTTATGGTGTGTCGGTCATCAACAGTCACCTCATCAAAGGGGCGACCCTTCTGCTTTGCGAGGGAACGGTCGTTCAGCGCGAGTTCTGGCGTTTCATGAAAGAGCAGCAAGCGACGAGCATGGCGGGTGTTCCGTACACATATGAGATGCTGAGGAGGCTTCGCTTCTTCCGGATGGACCTTCCGTATTTGAAGACGATGACCCAAGCGGGGGGTAAACTGAACGAGGATATCGTCCTGGAGTATCTTCAATGGGCGGAAAGCAGTGGGAAGCGCTTTTTCGTGATGTATGGCCAGACCGAGGCCACGGCGAGGATGAGTTACCTGCCGCTTGACCACGCATTGGAGAAATACGCCAGCATCGGCATTGCCATTCCTGGAGGGAAGTTTTCACTGGTTGATGTAAACGGCTTGCCTGTCGATGAAGCCGGTGTGGAAGGAGAACTGGTATATGAAGGGCCCAATGTATCGCTGGGTTATGCGGAATGCCGTGCGGACCTGGCACGCGGCGACGATAACAAGGGTGTCTTGTACACGGGCGATGTGGCCCGGCGCGATGCCGATGGCTATTATTACATTACCGGCCGTCTCAAGCGTTTCGTCAAAGTCTGGGGAAACCGTTGTAATCTGGACGCCGTGGAACAGCTGGCCAAATCTGTCACAACGCAGTGTGCTTGTGCGGGCGTAGATGACAAAATCACTATTTTTGTGACGGAAAGCGGATTGGAAGAAGCGATCGTCCGGCGCCTTTCTACCAGGATGGGCCTGCACGCGTCGGCTTTTTCGGTGCGGAAGATTCCTGAGATTCCCAAGAAGGACACGGGGAAGACCGATTATCCGGCTTTGCAGGAATTAATAACGAAATCGTAGCCATGACACTGGAAGCGTTGTTGAAATTAGATCCCTATTCCTTGGGCAAGGAAGAAAAGCACAAGGTATTGGATGAGTATCTGGTGAATCTGACCCGGTACCATTACGAGCATTGTGCAACGTACCGCAGGATGTTGGATGGGACCGGTTTTGATATCGGGCAGGTGCGGCATTATGAGGACTTGCCTTATTTGCCGGTGAGTTTGTTCAAGGACCTGACCTTGCGCAGTGTGGCGGAAGAGGAAGTAATCAAGACCCTGACCTCTTCAGGAACTACTGGGCAGAAGGTTTCCAAGATTTATCTGGACCGTGAGACCTCTGCCGGCCAGACTCGGACACTGACCAGGACCGTGGCCTCGCTTTTGGGGAACAAACGCGTCCCGATGATTATCCTGGATTCCGGTAATGTGTTGAAAGACAGAAATATGTTCTCTGCCCGCGGGGCGGGTATCCTGGGCTTCTCCATGTTCGGCAGCAAACGTATGTATGCGTTGGACGAGAATATGGAACTGGACGTTGAGGGCCTGAAGGCTTTTCTGGATGAGCATAGGGATGAAACGATTTTCCTCTTTGGCTTCACCTTCATGATCTGGCAGCATTTCTACAAAAAACTGCGGGAATGCGGCTATAGGCCCGACCTGTCAAGGGGCATTCTCATTCATGGCGGTGGCTGGAAGAAACTTGTCGCAGAATCTGTCTCTACGGTTCAGTTCAAACAGTGCTTGAACGATGTCTGCGGAATCAAGGCGGAGAACGTTCACGACTACTATGGCATGGTGGAGCAGACTGGTACAATTTATATCGAGTGCGAATGCGGTCATCTGCACGCGTCCAACTTCTCTGATATCATCGTCCGCAATCCAAAGGATTTCAGTGTTGCCGGGAAAGGAGAACCAGGCATCATTGAGGTGGTTTCGGTGCTGCCCAAAAGTTATCCCGGTCATGTTCTCTTGACGGAAGATGAAGGCGTGGTGCTCGGTGAAGATGATTGCCCGTGCGGGCGAAAGGGCAAGTATTTCCAGATTCATGGACGTATCAAGAACGCTGAGATCCGTGGATGTTCGGACACTTACGCTTCCAAGTTCGGTAAACTGAGCGGACTGGAATATGTAATCGGAGATGACAAAACTGTCGAGCGTATGCCTTCGGTTCCTGCGTTGCCTCCGTTTTCAGAACCCGTTATCAGTTTCTTCAACGACTTGTCCAAGTTGGTGATGAGGCAGGGCAGGGCCTATAGCGATGTGATGACCTTTGGTTTCTGGTGCCGGAAAGCCGCTTTGCTGAAAGAGAAAGAAAAGTACCCTGATTTGGAACACCGTCTGGGCCGGGGTATTGTGTTCCACAGCACACCGAGCAATGTTCCCGTGAATTGTGCCTTCAGTTTTGCCGCTGGCTTGCTGGCCGGTAATGCCAACATCGTCCGTCTGCCGGCCAAGGACTTTCCACAGGTGCAGATTATCAGTGATTGCATCAGCGAGTTGCTGGAAACATCCCATAAGGAGATGGCTCCGTATATCTGTTTTGTGAAGTATCCTCCAATCCAGGAGATTACGGACTTGTTCTCAAGTATATGTCAGAGTCGTGTGGTCTGGGGCGGTGATGCAACCATTGCGGAAATTCGCCAGTCTCCCCTGCAATCCCGGTCCAACGAGGTGAATTTCGCTGACCGCTATTCCATTTCGGTGCTGAATGCGGATGCATTCCTGGCCGCAGATGATCAGGACAGGATTGTCCAGAACTTCTATAACGATACCTATTTCTCCGACCAGAATGCCTGTACTGCTCCGCGCATCATCGTGTGGGTAGGCAAGCAGAAAGCAGAAGGCAAGGAACTTTTCTGGAAGAAGGTGCTGGCCTATGTCAGGGAGCATTACAGCATCGCCCCGGTGCAGACCATCGGTAAGATTCATGCACTTTACAAGGCGGCTGCGAATCTGAAGTTGGGCCATGTGACCGTGGAACAACCTTTCCTGACCCGAATCCAGATGGATTCTCTGGACCCGGCCATGATGGACTATCGTTTCAACAGCGGTTTCTTCTTTGAGTATGATGCCAAGTCCCTTACCGACCTGCTGCCTGTTGCCACCGTCAAGTGCCAGACGGTTACTTATTACGGGCTGAATCGAGAAGAGATCCTGAAGTTTGTGAACGAAGACCACCCGCAAGGCGTCGACCGTTTCGTCCCGCTGGGGAAATCGATGGACTTCAGCCTGGTTTGGGATGGTTATGACCTGATTTCAACACTCTCCCGCATCGTGCAGGTGTTGTAACTTCGTAACAGTAATAGTGATCAAGATGAAGATACCTTTCAATAAACCTTTTTTGACCGGCAAAGAACTTGCGTATATCGGTGCAGCGGTGGCTTCCGGGAAGATTTCCGGGAACGGGGAGTTTTCCCGGCGGTGTCAGCGATTCTTCGAAGAGAAATATGGCTTCCTGAAGTGCCTGCTTACGACCAGTTGTACGGACGCCCTGGAGATGTGCGCAATCCTGAGTGGAGTCGGCCCGGGTGATGAGGTAATCGTTCCAAGTTACACGTTTGTGTCGTCGGCGCTTGCTTTTGTAAGGCAGGGCGCGAAGATCGTGTTTGCCGACAGTTTCGCAGACAATCCGAATCTGGATCCCGACCAGGTGGAAGCCCTGATCACACCCTATACGCGGGTGATCGTGCCGGTTCACTACGCCGGCGTTGCGTGCGACATGGACCGGATTATGGATATCGCCCGGCGTCATGGCCTGCTTGTCGTGGAAGATGCCGCGCAGGCAGTCGATTCGTATTATAAAGGTAGGCCGCTCGGAGGCATCGGCCATCTGGCAGCTTTCTCGTTCCATGAGACTAAAAACGTGATTTCCGGAGAAGGCGGTCTGCTGGTAGTTAATGACGATCGTTTTGTCCGCCGTGCCGAAATCATCTGGGAGAAGGGGACCAACCGGGCGGAGTTCTTCCGTGGGGAAGTCAACAAGTATGGTTGGGTGGACACGGGTTCCTCCTTCTTGCCTTCTGAGATCAACGCCGCTTTTCTATGGGCGCAGCTGGAGTGCCTGGAGCAGATTCAGCACAAGCGTAAATCACTGTGGCAGACCTATTATAAAGCGCTTAAACCCCTTGCTGACAAGGGATGTTTCACTCTTCCTGTCATTCCGGACTATGCGACGAACAATGCGCATATGTTTTATTTGACGTGCCGCAGCCTGGAGGAAAGGACTGCGCTGATAAACCGACTGCGGGAAGCAGACATCCTTGCAGTATTCCATTACCTGAGTCTGCATGCCAGCCCCTATTACGCGCAGCGCCATGATGGACGCGCATTGCCGAACTGCGACTGTTTCGCTGACCGTTTGGTCCGTCTGCCGATGTACTACGAACTGCAGGAATCTGAGGTAGGGCAGATCTGTTCCATCATCACGGAGTTCTATCAATAAAATGAGCCGGCGTATCCTCTTCATTTCATCAGCAGACCCGATTCATGGGCCGGGAAGGCTCATGCTGGATACGTATGAAGCGATGAAACGGGGTGGGTACGAAGTCGATTTCTATACGCTATATACGGTGCAGGGGCGTCCGGATATTCATGCCTTTTGCGGCGATAGACCGGGCTTGACTACACGGATTCGGAATTATCTGTTCACGCGGATACAGAAGCCGGCTTATTATTTCTTTTATGGAAGGGAAGAGCGGCCGCCTATCCCGACGGGTCATATCCTCAAGCAGTTGAAGGGTCCCTACGACTTGATTTATATCGGTTTCTGGCAGGGCTTACTCAGTTTTGAGACAGTCGCCCGGCTTTATGACAAATATCAAGTGCCTGTTGTTTTGGCTACGGTCGATATGTCGGTAATGACCGGAGGATGCCATTATCCTCATTCATGTACCCGTTACCAACAGGAATGCGGGCGTTGCCCGGGACTTAAGCACCCTGTTCTCGATACGTTTACCCGGCATAATATTCATTACCGGGAGCGCTTTTATGCCCATGTCAACCCCATTGTCCTGACCAATTCGTTCGTGGCCCGTATTTTCATGGAAAGCAGATTGCTACGGGACAGGAGGATTGTCAAGGTATTTCCGGTCATTGACGAACACTTCTTTTGTCCCAAGGATAGGATATCGCTCAGAGCGAGGTTCCGTATTCCTGTGGAAAAGGATTTCATCATGTTGGCAGGCGCGCAGAACTTCCGGGATGACCGCAAAGGGGGACGTTACCTGGTTGCCGCCCTCAATGATTTCTATGGGAGTTTGTGCGAGGAAGAAAGAAAACGAGTCTTGCTTTTGTGCGTGGGCAATATGGAACGCGAGATGGAGCAGGCTCTTCGGGTTGACTGCCGAAGTATGGGATATGTCGCACTGGATGTCTTGGCAGATCTATACGCGCTGTCCAACGTCTTTCTGAGTCCCTCAGTGGAAGACGGTGGACCTTTGATGGTCAATCAGGCGCTTTCCTGTGGTACCCCCGTAGTAAGTTTCAAAATCGGAACGGCATTGGATGTCGTGGATGGGAAAGGGACGGGCTATTGCGCCATGTTACGGGATTCCGGAGATTTTGCGGCAGGTATCCGTCAGCACTTTTTGATGACGCCGGCCCAACAAGAAACTGTTTCAGAACGATGCCGGGCCATGGCGCTTGAAACCACCTCTTTTGGCGCATGCATGCGTTCGCTGGACAATATTTTGAAGGGAGGAGACTGAGGATGGAAATTAAACAGATTTATTCTCGTAGGAACAGTGCTGGGCAAAACTATGCCCAGCCTATCATCTATGAATGGGAGGATGAACTGTCCCGGGTGATGGGCATTCCTGTCGTCCGATATCCTTCTTTTCATCGCTTCTTCAATCATCTCAACATCCATACACCGATTACGGGGCCTTTTCAGGAAACCTTTCGGTTTGTTACCAATGGGAAGGATTATGACGAACCGATGAACAACAAGCATATTATTCCCTGCATCATTGATTTTTTCGAACGGGACGATCAACTCCCTTCGTTCTATCAAAAGCACGCAAGGAATCAAATCGTCTTGGTTTCCAGTCCGTTTGATTATCAATACCTGAAAGCTAAGGAGTGTCCGTTAAAGCTAGGCCTGTTCCCATATTCTCTTTCTGACCGATATGCCATTACAGAGAAAAAAGAGAAAAAATACGATATCGTGCTTACCGGAAGACAGGATCCCCTGCTGTATTCTTTCTTCAAGGAGTATGTGAGGACACACCCGGAAGTCAGTTATGTGAAACGGGGGAGGGATTTGGATAACGACGCAACGAAAACGAAAGCGTACTATATAAACGGAAAAGACTGTATCGGAACGATCGAGACGAGGGAGGCGTTCATGGCGCTGCAGGCTCAGGGAAGAGTCACATTATACGGGGTTCAGGGGTATGAGGAAGGTGCTGCAAAAGGATTCTATCATATGACGCCTCATTTTCTGGAAATCATAGCCTGTGGCTGCCATGTCGTTGCTCGTTATCCGTCAGGAAAAGACGGAGTTGACGCCCGGTTTTATGAGTTTGACCGTTTTTCCCCGTCTGTGGAGACGTATGAAGCGTTTGAAGCGGCAATCGATCATGCATTGAACACCGAAGTCGATCTGGACGGGTATGCTTCTTATTTGAAATCACACTATACGTCATTCCGCGTCAGGGAACTGCAGCGGTTGCTTGACACTTTGTAAGTCTGGGCATTATGAAAAAATATATTGTAATCGGCGCCGGCATGTCGGGTTTGGCCACGGCCAATCTCCTGCAAGAAAGGGGAAATGAGGTTGTGGTTTATGAACGTGAAGACCGTCCGGGCGGCATGATCAAGTGCGATATCGTAGAAGGAAGCCTTTTCCATCGTACTGGAGGGCATATTTTCAATACGAAACGGCAAGACGTGATGGATTGGTTCTGGAAGCATTTTGACCGGGAGAAAGAGTTTACCAAGGCCCTGCGCAATTCCGCCGTCTTCTTCGGTGAGAATCTGACGGTCCCTTATCCGGTAGAGAACCATGTCTATTGTTTTGACGATGAAACACAACGGTCTTTTGTGCGGGATTTGCTTCAGATCGTGGCTGAAAAGAAGGAACCCCGCAATTTTGAAGAATTCCTGAAGAGTCGTTTTGGCGAGACATTGTACCGGCTGTATTTCCAACCTTATAATTATAAGGTCTGGAGAAGGGACCTGACAAAAATACCCTTGTCCTGGCTGGAAGGGAAATTGCCTATGCCGACCGTCGAGGAGATGATTTATAATAACATGAATCGTGTTGAAGAACGGCAGTTCGTTCACGCTTCCTTTTATTATCCCAAGAAAGGCGGCTCCCAATTCCTGGCGGACAGGCTGGCGAAACATCTTACCGTGAAATACGATACTGCTGTGCACAGGATCGAAAGATCCGGTGACAGGTTGTCCGTCAATGGCGAAGCATGTGACCGGGTCGTTTTTTGCGGGAATGTCAAGATGCTTCCCGGGCTGCTCCGGATGGATTCTTTTGTCAAGGATATCGAAGCATTGGAAGCCCATGGCACCACTTCCGTCTTTTGTGAGATTGGAAAGAATCCCTTCAGCTGGGTCTATCTGCCAGAACGTGTGCATGATGCCCATCGCATCATATGTACCGGCAATTTTGCGGAAAGCAATAATGTGCCGGGTAAAATGACGGCGACCGTGGAGTTCACAGACTATATTTCCCGGGAGGATATCGGGGCGCAACTGGGGAGGATCGCTTTCCATCCCGAATACCTGGCCCACCATTATGAAGAGTATACATATCCGATCCAGGACAAAGATACCCGGAGTCTGATCGCTGCGCTGAAATCGAGACTGGCGGAAGGAGGGATTTATCTGGTCGGCCGGTTTGCGGAGTGGGAGTATTGCAATATGGACATTGCGATTGGATCGGCCATGGATTTGGTGAATGAAATAGAATAATCCGAGCTATGAAAAGAGTAGACAAGCTGTTTTTTACTGTCCGTTGGCGGCTCTACAATGCATGGATTCGACGGCGTTTCGCGGCCTTTGGCCGGGGAACGCGTATTTATCCGTCCCCGGATCTGCTGGTCGGGGAAGAATATGTCTCGCTGGGAAAAGACGTGACGATCGGGAAACATGTCCAGCTCACAGCCTGGGATCATTTTCTGGGCCAGCATTTCACGCCGGAGATTGTCATCGGCGACGGATGCGCCATCGGTGACGGTGCGCATATCACGGCAGTAAACCGTATCGAGTTGGGGAAGAATGTGCTGACGGGAAAATATGTCCTGATCAGCGACAATTCCCACGGCGCGACGGATTCGGCCGAACTGGAAATGGCGCCGAACCAGCGCCGCTTGACCTCAAAGGGGCCTGTTGTCATCGAAGACAATGTATGGATTGGCGAGAAGGCATCCATCCTTTCGGGTGTACATATCGGCAAGGGGGCCATTATCGGTGCCGGTGCCGTCGTGACGAAAGATGTTCCGGCCGGCCACATGGCCCTGGGTGTTCCTGCACGAATCCTAAGTATGGTGAAGCACGATGAAAAAGAATAGAATCATAGCCTTTTATCTTCCGCAGTTCCATCCGATTCCGGAAAATGATGCGTGGTGGGGACCCGGATTTACGGAGTGGACGAATGTCGCTGCGGCCAAGCCGCTGTTCCATGGTCACGTCCAGCCGCGCATTCCGGCTGACCTGGGCTTCTATGACCTGCGGCTGCCTGAAACGCGCGAGGCGCAGGCCGCGCTGGCGCGGGATGCCGGGATTGAAGGGTTCTGTTATTACCATTACTGGTTCGGCGGAGGCCGGCAGCTGCTGGAACGCCCCTTCAATGAAGTGGTGGCGACCGGGAAACCCGATTTTCCGTTCTGCCTTTGCTGGGCCAACCATACATGGGCCTCGTCAACCTGGACCAATACCAAGTCCCGTAAGGCAGGTTCACAGATCCTGATGGAGCAGCGCTATCTGGGACGGGAAGACAATGCGATGCATTTCCGTACGTTGTTGCCTGCTTTCCGTGATTCCCGCTATATCCGGGTGGACGGAAAACTCCTTTTCGCCGTTTTCGATCCCTTCAAGTTCGTGAATGCGCCCGCTTTCATGGCGCAATGGCGGGAATTGGCCAGCGAATACGGACTGCCAGGCTTCCATTTCGTAGCAGTAGTGCGTACGGCCAATCCGACCTCCTATGCCAAGACCCGGATGGAAGGGAATGTAGATCCTGAGGCTGTGGCTGAGAAACGGGTCAAGGATATCCTTGCGCAAGGGTACGATGCGGTCGCTACCGACAATCACCAATATGCGCAGATCCGTTCTCGCGGATTGTGGCAGAATGCTTTCCACGACCTGTTCGCCCAGTACTTGGGTATCCGCCGGCCGTTCCGTTTCAGGCAGGCGGAAATCAACGAGCATCTGCTGCTTGACCTGGAGCGTCGTGTCAATGTCTATCCTACCTTGATCCCGAATTGGGACCGGACTCCCCGGACACGGGAAGACTCCATTTATGTCGACAGTACGCCGGAAGTGTTTGGAAAGTTGGCCGCCCGGGCGCTCGACCTGGTAAAAGACAAACCCGAGGAGCGCCGGATCATCTTTCTCAAGTCCTGGAACGAGTGGGGTGAAGGCAATTATATGGAGCCCGACCGGCAATATGGCCGGGGCTACATTGAAGCGTTGCGTCGCGCTATCGACGAAGCTTCCGAATAAGACGTTGGATCGCCTCCCATAATCCCATCGGACTGATGCGCCAAAGGATTTCCTTTACGCGTGCGCGATCTTCAAATGTGGTGCGGGCCATAGAACGGCCTGTGCGGCGGGCGCGTTCGAGCGGCCGGTCGATGATGCTGCACAGGAAGGCAGCCAGATTCTCTTCCATCCGGTCGATGTCGCGTTCGGGGCCGGTCAGGGCTGGGGTGCGCATCATCTTCAGATAGAGTTCGTCGTTGGTGTCGATGCGCCGGACGGCGTCGATGACTTCGCTCCAGGAGCGGAAGTCGTGGCAGTTGACGAACGACTGGGTGTTGAACTCACGCCCGATGAACGGATTGCCCCAGTAGATAGGGATAGTCTGGGCGGCGAAGGCCTGCATCAGCACGTCGGAGGTGTAACCGGGATAGCTGCATTCCTCGAATGCGATGGCGAACTTACGGGTGGACAGGAAGGGGATCCGTTCGCTGACCACCCCTTCGAAATTATTGTGGAGCGCGCCGCCCGCGTCGACGGGGCGATACTGCGAAAGCCGTTCAAAAAAGAGGTTCCGTTCTGGCGTCTCGTCAACCAAATCGTAGTGGAAGCCGCAGAAACTCTCCTTGCTCCGGATGTTGTCGGAGGTAAAATAGGTCTTGTCGTTCATCTGCGCAAACGTTTCCCGGTCGAGATAGTAGGCGGGGAAGCGGAAGTAGCGGTCGCCCAGGATCAGGTAGTCGCTGCCGATGGCATAGTCGCAGAAATTGAAGTCGGGCGAGACGTTTTGCCGGGTGTAGAAAATCCGGATGCAGTCGTAGCGGGTATGGCGTTCCCCGTAGTTGGAATAGAACAGGTATTCGGGCTCCTTGCTGAGCTCGACCTGGTAGTTTTGCAGCAGGATGCGGTAGAGCAGGCTCTTTTCGGGGACGAAGTCCGGCTCGAAATCCACGAAGGCGACTTTGATCGGTTTTCCCATATCAGTGTTTGAACAGATTGTTGGTCAGATAGTCTTTGGCAGCCATCATCCAGCCTTTTTTCAAGACCAGCAGCCGGACGGTGCCGCGGTAGCGCGGGTACAGCCCTTTGTCGCGGGCGAAGGCCTCCATGGCGCGGAGGCTGGCGAGCCGCTGCTGCCAGCGCCCGGGATCGGGCTTGCGGCTGATGGAAGCGGGGTCGATGCGGTAGTGGTAGCGGGCCTCATGGGCCGGGGCAATACGCCGGGCGGCGAGGAGGGCGCAGATGAGGAAGCAACTGTCTTCGGCGCTACGGGTACCGGGGAAACGGACGCCTCCTTCAAGGAGCAGGCTTCTCTGGTACAGATAGGTCGTGAAGTAGGCTTTGAAGCGGCGTAGGTAACGCTTTTTGGCGGCACCTTCAAAGGGACCGGCTTCCACGGGGGGATTATGGCGGACGGTGACGGTACCGTCGGGCTCGTCGAAAACGATGCTGCCGACGGCCAGGTCGGCGTTCGCGCTGCGGGCGGCTTCCCAGAGGCGCTGGCAGAAACCCGGTTCGAGGGTGTCATCGCTGTCGAGGAAAGCCAGGTATTTGCCCGCGGCCGCTTCGATGCCACAGTTTCGGGCGGCTCCCGGGCCGGTATTGGCCTCGGTGGCTGTGAAGCGGAATTGTTTGGGCCCGGCATATTCCGCCACTTTCCGCCGGGCTCTGTCCATGCTGTCGTCCGTCCCGTGGTCATCGACCAGAATGATTTCAAGGTCATCGAGCGTCTGGGCAAGTACCGAGTCCAGACAGGCTTCGATGTGTGCGCCGGCGTTGTAAACGGGGATGATCAGGGACACGTTCGGCATGGTCAACGGATTTTTCTGCGGGCGAGCCGGCGTTTCAATTTATAGGGCCAGCGGCTGATGCGTTGCGGAACTTTGATAAGCCAGCGCAGGACTTTGTTACCGGCGAAAGCAAGGCGGTCGGCCGGGCCGAATACGGGGAGTGGTTTGCCGCGCAGGGCATAGGCTTCCTGGATGACGGCGTCGATGCGCTGTTTCTGCGTGCCCTGGGAGGGTTCGATCCGGCGGACGATCCAGGCAGGCATGGAGTAGAAGCGCGAGAACCAGGTGTGGAGGCAGAGGGGCCGTTGCTGCGGGTCGAGGGCAACGGTAGTAATGCCGTCGGGGTGGCGGCGGGCCGGCAGGTACAAGGTCGGGAACGTGGCGGCCAGCCAGTGGAAGAAAGGGTAGTAGGGTTCTGCGTCGTCGAGCCTTTTCTTTAGGTCGTTCCGGTTGAAACGGGTGCGGATCAGCGCCAGATTGAAGACGTTGAAAAAAGGATTGGTCACAATCGGATCGCGTCCGGTGGTCGCTTCATCCCCGTCGGAACAGCCGATGTTGGCATAGCCTCCCACAAGCAGGGTGTCCACCAGGGTAAGTACGGCCCCGGGATTGACGATGAACGCGTCTTCATCGATATTGATGGCCACGTCGCAATCGCAGTCGCGCAGCATGGTTAAGAAATAGCCGTCCGCTGTCTGATCGGTCAGCCGTACGCAGGGGATGGGGTTTCCTTCCGCATCTTTCCAGTCGCAGAAAAGACCTTTCGCGAGACGGTACAGCCGCAGGTCGAAGGAACGGGTGAATATCTTAATGCGGGGCTGCGGCATCCTTGCGGGTCTTGGAACAACGGTAGATACCCCATCCGGCGATTGCCACAATCAGCAGGTACATCAGGATCGTGCAGACCGTCGCGATGGCGTCGCCCTTGCGGACGCTGTCAGGGTCGAAGAGGAAGGTGATATGATGGCTGCCTGCCGGCACGTCGAGGGCGCGGAGCAGGTAGTTGACCCGATAGTGGTCAGCCGGTGTGCCGTCGATCGAGGCTTTCCAACCATAGGGATAGTAAATCTCTGAGAAGACGACAGTGCCCGGCGTCGCGCTGGTGGTCTCATAGTCCAGTTGCTTGGGTGTCCAGGCTGTAAGGGTAACGGATGCATCGGGTGCGATGCCCGGTTCCAGCGAGGCGACCGATCCGGCGAAACTGCGGTCCAGGACAGCCGTCTTTGTCAGGTCGATCCGGTTCAGTGCGTCGATTTCAGCGCGCGCATCGTCTGCGACTTCCAGCTTTTCCACGAACCAGGCGTGGCCCAGGGCATACGGGTTTTGCTGGATGACAGGCTGACCCTCTTCCTCGACAATGATGTATTTTGCATTGAGCATCCCGATTACGGGCATATGACCCTTGGAGAGATGCTCGTCGATCAGATCCTGGTATCGACGGAGTTTGGCGGCATGGTAACCGCCGATCGACTTCAGGTAGTAGGAGGTCCGTGCTTCGTTGAAAGTATTGGTCGTCAGGTTCATGACCCGGAAGTCCGGGTCGGGGTCCTGGAGCAGGGTTTGTTCGTAAGGCTGGATGGTGAAGGCTGACTGGGTGTTTTTGGGCGTCTGGAAGTTGTCGTCATTGAAATAGCGGCGGTCCACCGGCCAGAGATCGACCAGCACCAGGACGCCGAGCGCTGCGATCATCCAAGGCCTCTTGAGCTTCTTCTCGTTGAACAGGAACAGCACGGCAAAAGCGGCGGCAATGAAGGCGAAACTACGCCAGGCGTCGCCGATCAGGAGAGCAGCGCGGTCTTCCAGGATGGCTTGATAGATTGGCTCGGGCAACTGGGAACTGTAATATGCATCGTTCGGCCCGACAAAAGAGAAGATCGTCCGGCCCAGCAGGGCGATGAGCAGGCAGAGACCGGCCGTGATGCCGCCGGCAATGAGGAGATTCTTGCGGGCCTTCTCTTTCGGAATGGTGCCGTCCATCAGCGCCTTGACCGCGAGGAAGCCCAGCAACGGCATGGCGATTTCGGCCACGATCAGGATCGAAGAGACGGCCCGGAACTTATTGTAAAGCGGGAAATAGCGGAAGAAGAATTCCGTGAGTCCCATGAAATTGTGCCCCCAGGCGAGAAAAATGGAGAAGATCGTGGAAGCCAGCAGCGCCCATTTGTACGGGCCGGGGACCAGCAGGCAGCCCAGCAGGAAGAGGAAGCAAACAATGGCACCGACATAGACATTGCCTGCCGTGAATGGCTGTTCTCCCCAGTAGAGCGGCACGCTGGCACAGAATCCGCGGGCGGTAGAAGCGGGCATACCCAGTTTGACAATCGCTTTCCAGGTATGGGAATTCTTGTCGAGCGGGTAGCCGGATGCACCGCCTTTGATGCCGGGAATCATCAGGGACAAGGTTTCGTCGATACCGTAGCTCCATTGGGTGGCGTATTCCAGGTCAAGGCCTTTGGAAGGCTGTTCGCCCGCTTCTTCCTGTACCAGGTCGGAATGTCCGCCGCGCATGGTTTCGCGGGCGTATTCCCGGTTGGCAAAGACATTGCCGGCCCCGGTTCCCAAGCCGATGGCCAGCGATGCGGCGAAGATCACGATGCCCAGGCCCAGATCCTTCCACCGCTTTTCGCGGATGTGGATCCAGAGTTCCGCCAGGAAGAAGAGGCCGATCATCAGGAAAAGATAGTAGGCCATCTGCGGGTGGATGCTGAACCCCACGGCGGTGAACAGCATCACGAAAATGGCGCCGAGCCCGTATTGCTTGCGGAATATCAGGTAGAAGCCGGCCGCTACCAGTGTGATGTAGGAGATGGCGATTGTCTTGCCTCCGTGTCCCGCCGCGATGATCACGAGGAAATACGAGGATAAAGCGATGGCGATGGCTCCCGCGATGGAAAGCCATTTGTCCACCCGGAAACTCCGCATCAGGACATAGAAACAGATGAAGTAGAAGATCAGGATCCAGGCGGGATGGGCCGGGCCCCGATGCAGGAAGCCCTTGACGGGGGCCAGCCACCGGTCGGACCGGTATTCTCCGCCGCCGATCTGGTAGTTGGGCATACCGCTGAACATGGCACTGTTCCACCAGGTATGGTCACCGGTTTCCTGATGATAACGGACACTTTCCTGCACGGCAGAGCGGGCATTGACATCATCGCCCGAAAGCAACTCTTTTCCGTTCAGGACGGGTTTGCAATAGACAAAGGCCAGGATGAAAAAAACCAGGAGGGCGGCCAGGGCGGCACCGTATCGCTGCAGAAAGAGTTTCATGACATCGACAGCTTGATTTTGGTGAGCTGCTGCTTGGTGTCGAGCGTGAAGTCGCCGTCCATCATCCAGCTATAGTAGGAGGGTTCTTTCTTGAGGACCTCCACCACAGGCTTGCCTTTGTGCTTGCCGAAATTGAACACGGGTTCGTCTTTGTCGTTGAGGACGATACGTCCCGCAAAATCGACAAACCGGCTCTGGCAGGAGTACTTGGCCAGGTAGTCCACGTCATTTTTAAGCGGCTCTTCTTCATCGGCTCCATAGCGGTCGAGCTGGGCTTCGAGCACTTCGTAGGTTGCCATGGTATCGGCCTCGGCGGAGTGGGCGTTGTCGAGGTTCAGGCCGCAGTAGAACTTGTAGGCTGCCTTGAGGGTTCGCTGCTCCTTTTTGTGGAAAATGTTCTGCACGTCGATCAGCTTGCGCTTCCGGAAGTCGAATTCGACGTTGACGCCTTCATTCTTCGCCCGTGCGAATTCCTCGGCAAGCAGGGGAATGTCGAACTTCAAGGAGTTATAGCCGGCGATGTCGCATCCTTCCATGAGCCTGGCCAGCGATTTGGCAATCTGCCGGAAGGTCGGGCAATCTTTCACGTCCTCGTCGCTGATGCCGTGGATCGCCTGCGCTTCGGGCGGGATGGGAATGGTGGGATTGATGCGGCGGGTCTTGACCTCTACTTTGTTGGGCTCCCCGGGCGCGCCGGGAGAGACTTTGACGAGCGAAATCTCCACGATGCGGTCGGACGCAACGTTCAGTCCTGTACTCTCGATATCGAAAAACAGGAGCGGGTTCTTGAGCGCAAGCTGCATGGGAACCCGGTTAGGCGTTGATCATCACAGGCATCAGCAGGGCGCGGATCTCCTGGCCGGGACGGGCTTCGTCGGCCGAGACGATCAGCGCGGCGCGGGCCGGGTCGGCCAGTTCCATGCAGATGTTCTGGTAGGGGAGATTGCTGAGGATCTCGAGGAGGAACGGCGCCTTGAAACCGATTTCCATCTCCTGTCCGTCGTACTGGCAGGGCAGGGTTTCGTGGGCGGACATCGAGAAGCCGAGGTCCTGGGCGGAAATGAGCACCTCGCCGAGGGACAGCTTGAGGCGGATCTGGTTGGAAATCTGGTTCGAGCACACGGCGATACGCTTGACCACGCCCAGCAGGTCGGTGCGGCCGATCACGAGTTTGTTGTTGTTGTTCTTGGGAATCACGCTCCGATAGGCCGGGTAGTTGCCTTCGATGAGGCGGCACACCAGGATGTTGGTGCCGAAGCTGAAGTAGGCGTTCTTGTTGTCGTAGCGGATGGTGATATCCTCGTCGTGCTTGGCCAGGATGCTCTTGAGGATCGAGGCGGGTTTCTTATGCAGGATAAAATTGGACTTCTGCGAGAGTTTGGCGCCCAGGAAACTGTAGCAGATGAGTTTGTGGGCATCGGAGGCGACGAGCGTGGTGACCTCCGGATCGATGTCGAAGAAAATACCGTTCATGACGGGACGGAGTTCCTCTTCGGCGGTGGCGTAGATAGTATTGTTGATACCGTCGAGCAGGATGGCCGACGGGATGATGACACTCTCGGAAATTTCACCGATCACCGGCAGTTCGGGGAAGTCGGCCGCATCGAAGCAGGGAATCTTGGAGGCGCCGCTGGCCCATACGATATCCATGACGGAACTGCCCGCATCCACGCTGAAGGAAAGCGGCTGGTCGGGGAACTCCTTGAGGGAGTCGGTCAGAAGCTTGGCCGGCACGGCCGTAGAGCCTTCCTCGGTAACCTGGGCAATCGGGATGTCGGCGCGCAGGGTGGTCTCTCCGTCCGAGGCGGTGACGGTCAGGGTGTTGCCCTTGAGCTGGAAAAGGAAGTTCTCCAGGATGGAGTTGGTGGGCTTGGGAACGATGACCTTGGAGACGGACATCAGGCCGCCCAAGAGTTCGGAACTGGATACGGAAAATTTCATTTGTGGTATAATTTTTATTATTTCTTATTCTCGTTAGTTCGAAATACAAATATAATAAAAATAGGACAAGATGGGTAAAAAACTTCTCTATTTGCTTTTAATCGTCGCTGTATCAGGACTTACGGGCTTTTTTGCCGCGAAGAAGACCTTGGACCGGCGTATCGGGGAAGAGGATGCGGCGGCTGCTGTCATCGACAGCAAGGCCTCTGCCAAAAAGTCAGTTCCCCAGCGTCGCATCGAAGTGACGGACGTTCCCAACTTTTCAGATGCAGCGGAGTCAGCCGTCCAGGCCGTCGTCTATGTGAAAGTGACGCAGCGTGCAAACTATCAGCAGTCCGGTTCGCTGCTCGACCTGATTTTCGGCTTTGCACAGACGCCCCGCGACCAGGTCGGCCTGGGTTCCGGCGTAATCATCCGCCCCGACGGCTACATCGTGACCAACAACCATGTGGTGGCCGGTGCTGACGAGATCGAGGTGACGCTCGAGAACAACAAGGTATATCCCGCCAAACTGGTGGGTACCGACCCCGCCACGGATATCGCACTGATCAAGATCAACGCGGAGGATTTGCCGGTCGTGCCGCTGGGCGATTCCGATGACCTGCGGCTTGGCGAGTGGGTGCTGGCCATCGGCAGTCCTTACGACCTTCGCTCTACCATTACAGCCGGTATTGTCAGCGCCAAAGGCCGTTCGATGCCGAACTATGACGGTCAGTACCGTGTAGAATCGTTCATCCAGACCGACGCAGCCGTCAACCCCGGCAACAGTGGTGGCGCGCTGGTCAATGCGGCCGGTGAACTGGTGGGCATCAACACCTCCATCATCTCCCGGACCGGTTCCTATACGGGTTATTCCTTCGCCGTGCCGGTCAACATCGTGAGCAAGGTGGTGGACGATTTTATCGAATTCGGTGAGGTGCAGCGGGCTATGCTGGGTATCAGCATTATAGACGTCAACGCCGAAGTGGCTGCCCAGGCCAATCTGGCGGAGATTGACGGGGTCTATGTGGCGAACGTCCAGAAAGACGGTCCGGCTGAAAAAGGAGGGATTGTCCAGGGCGACGTGATCCGGGAAATCAATCTCAATCCCGTCCACAACAGCGCCGGCCTGCAAGAGCAGCTGAGCCGCCTCCGCCCCGGTGAGAAGGCTGTCGTCACCGTCCTCCGGGACGGTCATCAGCACGAATTGATCGTGACTCTGTAGCAGCTTGTTTCCGGCTTGACCGGGAAACTTCAATTTCCTGAAACATTTTCAGGAAGTTTCCGTATAAATAAGTGCCGCGTTCATCCAGCGGCACTTGTTTTTATTCTATGCGTCAGTTAAAGATTACCAAGTCGATCACCAACCGGGAGAGCGCCTCGCTCGACAAATACCTCCAGGAGATCGGCCGTGAAGAATTGATTACCGTCGAAGAAGAAGTGGAACTCGCCCAGCGGATCAAGAAGGGCGACCAGGCTGCACTCGACAAACTCACCCGCGCGAACCTCCGGTTCGTCGTATCCGTCGCCAAACAGTACCAGAACCAGGGCATCAGCCTGCCGGACCTCATCAACGAGGGCAACCTCGGCCTGATCAAGGCCGCTGAAAAGTTTGATGAGACCCGTGGTTTCAAGTTCATCTCCTATGCGGTGTGGTGGATCCGCCAGTCGATCCTCCAGGCCCTGGCCGAGCAGAGCCGTATCGTGCGCCTGCCCCTCAACCAGGTGGGTTCGCTCAACAAGATCAACAAGGCCCTCTCGCAGTTCGAGCAGCAGTATGAGCGCCAGCCGTCGCCCGATGAACTGGCCGACATGCTCGAGATCCCGCGCGAGAAGATCGCCGATACGCTCCGTGTTTCCGGTCGTCACGTCTCCGTGGACGCCCCGTTCGTGGACGGTGAAGACAACAGCCTGCTCGACGTGCTGGTCAACAACGACTCGCCCAACGCCGACAAGGGTCTGGTCAACGAATCGCTCAACACAGAGATCGAGCGCGCCCTTTCCACGCTGACTGAGCGTGAGCGCGATATCGTGAAGTACTTTTTCGGCATCGGCTGCCAGGAAATGACCCTCGAGGAGATCGGCGAAAAATTCGGCCTGACCCGGGAACGGGTCCGCCAGATCAAGGAGAAAGCCATCCGCCGTCTGCGCCACAGTGCCCGCAGCAAACTGCTCAAGGGCTACCTGGGCTAATCGGGCCGTCGTATGGGAGGCTTTTGGTCGGCCGTCGGGAACGGCATCGCATCTTTCAGTGATTTCATTTGCGGCTATCCGCTCTTTTTCCTGCTGGTCGGCGGCGGGCTGTTCTTCCTGTTCTACTCGAAGGCGGCCCCGCTGCGTTATTATGGCCGGGCCATCGGAGCCCTGCGCATGAAAGACGATTCGGCTGCAGGACAGATCTCTTCGTTCGAAGCGCTGACCAGCGCCATCGCTGCGACAGTCGGCATGGGCAACATCGCCGGCGTGGCGGTTGCTTTGTCGATCGGTGGCCCGGGTGCGATTTTCTGGATGTGGGTCAGTGCGATCGTAGGCATGGCGACCAAGTTTTTTGAAGGCACGGTCGCGGTCATGTACAAGGGCAAGGACGATGCCGGCGAGACGCAGGGCGGTCCGATGTACATGATTGTGGAAGGTCTCGGTAAGAAATGGAAGCCGCTTGCGGTCTTCTTTTCCATCTTCGGACTGATCGGCACGCTCTGCGTGATGCAGTCGAACCAGCTTACCGAAAGTGTCACCACGCTCTTCTTTACGGCTGAGCAGAATACGGTCACGCTCCGGCTTGTCATCGGCCTGATCATCACGGCCATCGTCTCGTTCGTGGTCATCGGCGGCATCAAGCGCATCTCCAAGATCGCGACGCGGCTGGTACCGACGATGGTGGCGCTCTATTTCCTGCTGGTCTTCTACATCCTGATCCGTCACATCGGTCTGGTGCCCGGTGTTTTCCGCGACATTTTCGTGGGGGCTTTCACTCCGCGCGGTGCGTTGGGCGGCGGCATCGGTTCCATCGTGATGATCGCCCTGACGGGTGTGCGTCGCGCCGCACTGGTCAATGAAGCCGGTGTGGGTACGGCTTCGATGATGCACGGTGCCTCGAAGAACAACGAACCGGTCCGGGAGGGCCTGGTGGCGATGATCGGTCCATCGATCGACTCGGGCCTGGTCTGTACGCTGACTGCGCTGGCCATCCTGATCGGTTCGGCGCTCAATCCGGCCATTGTCCCCGCCGGTTCCGGTATGGGGTCGATGGAAGGGTTGCGTTATGCGCTGAATGCGTTTCAGGCGGCGATTCCGGGGGTGGGGAACTACCTGCTCTTTGCAATCGTGATCCTGTTTGCCTTCAGCACGATGTTTTCTTACTCCTACTATGGACAGAAATGTACCGGATTCCTGTTCGGCGCCCGGTATTCCAAATATTACAACTATTTCTTCCTGGCGATGCTGGTGGTGGCCGCCATCATTCCGCTCCGCGTGGCCGTGAGCCTGATTGACGCGGCCTACGCCCTGATGGCCTTCCCGACCATGTTCACCCTCTTCATGCTGGCCCCCAGGGCCCGCAAGGAAATGGACCGCTATTTCGCCAAGACTAAAAAGAAAGACTGATTATGATGAATCCCTTAGATTATATTGCCGATGCCGCGCGGCGTTGCGTTGCGGCGCTTTATCAAGTTGAACCTGCCGCGGGGCTGATTCAGGTGCAGCCGACCCGCAAGGAGTTTGAGGGCGACGTGACACTCGTCGTCTTCCCGCTGCTGCGGACCAGCCGCAAGGCCCCCGAGGCTACGGCCAATGAGATCGGCGCGTGGCTGCAGGCCAACGATCCGCAGGTCGCCCGCTTCAATGTGGTCAAGGGATTCTTGAATCTGAAGCTTTCCGGCGCTTACTGGACTTCCAACCTGGCGGAGATTGCGGCGCAGCCCGATTTCGGACAGCTGCCCGTTTCCGGCAAGACCGTGATGGTCGAGTTCTCCAGCCCCAATACCAACAAGCCGCTTCACCTGGGCCACATCCGCAACAACTTGCTAGGCTGGTCGGTGAGCCAATTGCTGGCCGCCTGCGGACACCGTGTGCTGAAAGTCAACCTGGTCAACGACCGCGGTATCCACATCTGCAAGTCGATGCTGGCGTGGCTTCGCTGTGGAAACGGCGAAACGCCGGAAACCTCGGGCAAGAAGGGCGACCATCTGGTGGGCGATTACTACGTGAAGTTCAACGACCTGTTGAAGGCCGAGGTGGCGGAATTGGTTGCCGGCGGCATGCCGCAGGAAGAAGCCGAGAAGAATGCGCCGATCCTGCAGGAGGCGCAGGCGATGCTGGTCAAATGGGAGCAGGGCGACCCCGAAGTTCGGGCACTCTGGGAGAAGATGAACAACTGGGTCTATGCCGGCTTCGACGAGACCTATCGCCGGCTCGGCATCTCGTTCGACCGCATCTATTATGAATCCCAGACCTACAAGGACGGCAAGGCGCTTGTAGAAGAGGGCTTGGCCAAGGGCGTGCTCTATCGCCGGGACGACGGTTCCGTGTGGTGCGACCTGACGGCCGACGGACTCGACGAGAAGTTGCTCCTGCGGCGCGACGGCACGTCGGTCTACATGACGCAGGACCTGGGCACTGCGAAGCAGCGCTACGACGAGTATCATTTCGACGAGATCATCTATGTGGTCGGCAACGAGCAGAATTACCATTTCCAGGTGCTGAAGCTCATTCTCGGCAAGTTGGGCTTCGCCTGGTCAAATGCCATTTACCACATGTCCTACGGCATGGTGGAACTGCCCGAGGGCAAGATGAAGTCACGCGAAGGCACGGTGGTCGACGCCGACGACCTGCTCGATCGGATGTACGCCACCGCGAAGGATACTTCGCTGGAACTGGGCAAGCTGGATGGCATGTCCGAGAAAGAGCAGGACGGGCTCTTCCAGATGCTGTCGCTGGGCGCTTTGAAGTATTTCATCCTGAAGGTCGATCCGCGTAAGACCATGCTCTTCGATCCGAAGGAGTCGATCGATTTCAACGGTAATACGGGGCCGTTCATCCAGTACACGCATGCGCGCATCTGCTCGATCCTGCGGAAGGCGGCCGAGGCGGGGTATACGCCTGCCGTCACAGGCGCCGTGCTGCTGCCGAAGGAGGAAGCGATCGTGCAGATTCTCAGCGGCTATCCCGACAAGATCCGCGAGGCGGGCGCCGCGCATTCGCCGGCGCTGGTGGCCAACTTCGCCTACGACCTGGCCAAGGAGTTCAATCAGTATTATCACGACACGCAGATTTTGCGTGAAGAAGATGCGGCTACCCGCGACCAGCGTCTCTGCCTGATCAGCGTCATCGCCCGCACTCTCCGCCACGCCATGAAGATCCTCGGCATCGATCTGCCTGAGCGTATGTAAGTATATAACCCTGCGCGCGGAAGAACCTTTTCAATTCGGGGGCGAGCCCCGAATTGAAAGAACCTTCCGCTCCACCAGGCCTGCGCACGGATAGACAATGAAGCACGATCAGTTATTAGGGCATCTCGCGGTAGCCGGGGCATACACGATTTTCGGGTTGAATCTGGTGTTCTGCAAGGATATTGCGAATTCCGACGTGTTGTCGCCGATGCTGCTGTTTACGCTCCGCGCCATCGGGGCGGCGGGGCTGTTCTGGTTGTTGTCGCTGTTTCAGCCGAAGGAGCCTGTTGCCCGGAAAGATTTCGGCCTGATTGTCCTGGCTTCGTTTGTCGGGCTCTTTGTCCCTCAGCTGACATTCCTGAAGGCTATCACGATTTCGGCGACGATCGATGCGTCGGTGATGCATACGCTTTCGCCGATTTTCACGATGTTCTTCGCCTTTCTTTTCCTGAAGGAACCCATCACCTGGAAGAAGGCGCTGGGTGTAGCGGTGAGTTTCGGGGGCGTGCTGCTGCTGATTTTCAATTCGGTCCACACGGAGGGTGCCGTCTCAAAGACCGAGCCCTGGGGTTTCGTCCTGCTGGTGCTCAACAGTCTGAGTTTTGCCCTGTATCTGGGCGCATTCCGCAAGCTCATTTCGCGTTACAGTGTGGTTACCTTCATGAAGTGGACCTTTCTCTTCTCGCTGATCCTGTCGCTGCCGTTCTCCGCCCGCGAAATGGTTTCGGCCGACTATGCTGCCATTCCGCACATTGTCATCTGGGAGATTGCCTTCCTAATCTTTTTCGCCACCTTCGTAGCGTATTTCCTCATCCCTTACGGTCAGAAGCGCATCCGTCCGACACTGGTAAGCATGTACAGTTATCTGCAGCCGATCATTGCCACGATCATCAGCATTATCACCGGCCTTGACATCCTCACCTGGCAGAAACTCGTGGCCACGCTTCTGGTCTTCGCCGGCGTCTTCCTGGTCATCCGCTCCCGTGCCGCCGCCGCGTAGCAGGTATTCCCGTTTTGACAGTCGGCTGCGCGTTTTGAAAGTGTCGTTTTCCCGATTTGAGGAGAGGGGCGGCATGAATGCTGACTATATTTGCAGGTAACAAACACATTGCCTGTCATGAAAAAAATTGTTTCCTTCCTGCTTGCCGCCTGTGTGCTGCTTGCTGTCAATTCGTGTGAAATCCTCTCCGGCGGCGAATCCGGAGACACCAAAGGTGCTGTTGACCTTGGCCTGAGCGTCAAGTGGGCGACCTGCAATCTGGGTGCTTCTTCCCCCGAGCAGTCCGGCAACTTCTACGCTTGGGGCGAGACAACGCCCAAGACCAAGTTTACCTGGGAAAATTACAAATGGACGAAAGAAGAAAAAAGCAGTTACGGTGATGTCATCCTGCTCCGTTCGAAATACAATTCGAGCAGCAACCAGGGAACGGTGGACAACAAGACAAAACTGGACCCGGAGGATGACGCCGCCCGCGCCAAATTGGGCGGGAAATGGAGAATGCCCACCCGCGCGGAATTCCAGGAACTGATTGACAAATGCACCTGGACTCTCACTTCGCAGTCCGGCGTGGATGGCTTTGAAGTCAAAAGCAAGGTGAACGACAACAGCATCTTCCTCCCTCTCACGGGTTTTTACTCCCAGACGGATGGCTACGACGGCAGCACCCTTCATCACAAAGACCAGGGTAACCTTTGGGTGTCCGACATGGACAATACATATACGGTTACCTGTTATTTCAAGAAAGGCAAGCCAGGCAGTTGGTTCGGAACCAGCAGGGAATATGGGATGGCCATCCGTCCCGTGTCCGACTGAGAATAGCGGGATAATTTGCGTATCTTTGCAAGGATGAGATACGTCCGGTTCATAGCGGCTGCTTTGCTGGCGGCG
>JAEEOM010000005.1 GCA_016284265.1 Bacteroidales bacterium
CACTGCGTTTCGCTACACGGGCGGCGTCGATGGCCACATTACCGCCACCGACCACCACCACCTTGCCGGAAACCTTCACTTTGCCGGTATTGGCTTCACGCAGGAAGTCGATGGCCGTCGTGGTTCCCGGGAGCGTTTCGCCGGAAATGCCCGGCAGACGGCCGCCCTGGCAACCGATAGCCACGTAGAAGCCCTTGTAGCCCTGTTCGCGCAGCGAGGCAATCGTCACGTCCTTCCCTACCTCGACACCCGTGCGGATGTCCACACCAATCTCTTTCATGATGTCGATTTCGGCGGCAATCACGTCCTTTTCCAGCTTATAGGAAGGGATACCATAGCGGAGCATGCCGCCCGGCTCGGCGTTCTTCTCGAACACGGTGGGTTTGTAGCCCATCGTGGCGAGATAGTAGGCACAACTCAGACCGGCAGGGCCGCCGCCGATGATGGCGATTTTCTCTTCCCAGCGATCCTGTACGTTGGAGCAGATATTGACTTCCGGGACAAAACGGGTCTCTGCCTTGAGATCCTGTTCGGCGATGAACTTCTTGACGGCGTCGATCGCCACCGGCTGGTCGATGGTACCACGGGTACATGCGTCTTCGCAGCGGCGGTTGCAGATACGTCCGCAGACGGCCGGGAAGGGGTTCTCGCGCTTGATCAGTTCCAGGGCTTCCCGGTATTTTCCTTCGGCCGCCTTCTTCAGATAGCCCTGGACGGCGATATGGGCCGGGCAGGCAGTCTTGCACGGTGAGGTTCCGGTAGGATAGCAATTGATGCGGTTCTTGTCGCGATAGTCTTCCGTCCATTTGTGCGGGCCCCACTTGGCGGCGTCGGGCAGTTCCTGCTTGGGATAGGTCTGCTCGCCGTGCTTCGTACAGAGTTTCTGTCCGAGTTTCACGGCTCCGGCGGGACAGTATTCCACGCAGCGGCCGCAGGCCACACAGGCGGCCGGATCGACTTTCGCCACGTAGGCACTCCGTGACATATTGGGTGTGTTGAAGAGCTGGGAGGTGCGGAGGGCGTTGCAGATCTTTACGTTGCAGTTGCAGATGGCGAAGATTTTCCCCTCCCCGTCGATGTTGGTGACCTGATGCACGAAACCGTGGTCCTCGGCCTTCTTCAGGATGGCCATAGCCTCGTCATAGGTGATGTCGTGACCACGGCCGGTCTCCCGCAGGTAGTCGGCCATGTCGCCGACACCGATGCACCAGTCGCGATAATCATCAGCACATCCTTCATCCAGTTTCTTTCGGCCGTAGCGGCAAGAGCAGATGCCCACGCCGATGTGGCCCTCGTATTTCTTCAGCCAGTACGAGATGTGCTCGATGTCGATGGACTGGTTCTCCATCGAGATGGCCTTCTCCACGGGAATGACGTGCATGCCGATGCCGGAGCCGCCCATGGGAACCATAGGCGTGATCTTTTCCAGCGGCAGGAAAGTCATCCGCTCGAAGAACATGGCCAGTTCGGGATGCTTGTCCATCAGGTCGACGTTCATGTTGGTGTACTCGGCGGAACCCGGGACGAACATCGGGACCCAATAGATGCGGTCTTCCCGATTGTAGGTCGTACCGGGGACGGGGCCGTCCTTGGTGTATTTGTCGCCGTAGTCGTACTCCAGCATGCCGAAATACGACAACTTGTCGAGCAGCTCGTCAAACGATTTGTCGTCGGGCGTGTAGTGCTTCTCCTTGTTCCAGTGGTGCAGCAGATGATAGTCGCGGTGCTCACGGACCTTGAGGAAGTTTTTCGGGAGCATGTCCAGCAGCAGGTCGAGGGACGCCTCGCGGGTGGCCGCATCCATTTCATCCTCGAAGATACAGGCAAGACCCCAGTACTCCGGGGCGTCGGTGGTCATCTTGATCTTGCCGGGCACGCGGTCTGTGACGTGCCGGACGAATTTGATCAGCTTGGGATTCGGATTCTTGTCACCCTTGTGCTTGGGGACAAATTTAGTGGACATCTCAGGCATAGTTATCGTGTCTTATTGGTTTTTCCAGTTTTTGACTTCGGCGAGCAGCCATTCGGCAAAGGCTTCCACGCCTTCGCCCGTCTTTGCGCTGATCGGGATGACCTTCGCCATGGGGTTGCGCATACGGATATATTCCCTGCATTTCTCCAGATCGAAATCGAAGTACGGCATGACATCCGTCTTGTTGATCACCACCAGGTCGCAGACCGAGAACATCAAAGGATACTTCAGCGGCTTGTCGTCTCCTTCGGGAACGGAGAGGATCATCGCGTTGCGGCAGCTGCCCGTGTCGAACTCTGCGGGGCAGACCAGGTTGCCGACATTTTCCAGGATGACCAGGTCGATCCCTTCCAGATCGACATTGTCCAGTCCCTGGCGGGTCATCTCCGCATCGAGATGGCACATGCCGCCCGTGTGCAGCTGGATGGAAGGGATGCCGGTGGCTTCCTGGATCTTGACGGCATCGACATCGCTGTCGATATCGGCTTCCATCACGGCGATGTGCAGTTTGTCTTTCAGCAGGTTCAGGGTCCTGATCAGGGTCGTCGTCTTGCCGCTGCCCGGCGCGGACATCAGGTTGAGCAGGTAGACTCCTTTGGCTTTCAGTTCTTTCCGCAGTGCATCGGCGTCCTGCTGGTTGTCGGCGAAAATACTCTTCTTGATCTCGATGATTTTGACCTCGTCCATGGAGAATCGATAAAATGCTAAGAATTGAAGGTTTTATCTCTACAAAGATAATGAATTTTGTAAATTTGTAGTCCATACATACGAATATGACTACAAAAGATTTCGATGTCATCATACTGGG
>JAEEOM010000081.1 GCA_016284265.1 Bacteroidales bacterium
AAGCCCTTGTCGGGAAGAAACATTCCTCCGCTCAGATGGCGAAAAAGGGAGCGGCATCGGTCGCTTGACGGCGAACTCCTCCCTTTTAGCCTCGCCAAGGCGAGTCTAACGGTCGTCAAACATAACGCCGTCATGGCCTCGGAGTGGCCGCAGGATTCCCTGCGGCCCTCCCCTACGGCCACCGCTCCCTGCACAGGCCCACACACGTCCCTTTTTCGCCAATTCGCTCCGGAATTGTTTCTTCCCTCCGGCGGGCTTATCGATGACATATAAAAAGAGCGGGTATCCCTCGTGACATAACGAGAAATCAAGCAACAAGCAACCGCCCCTCGCAGATAGCGGGAGGCGGTTGAATGCCATTGTCGATAGCTCTCTGTCTTACTTGCTACGGCTGATAGGTCAGTGGGCTGTTGGCGAGATACGCGTCGCCGCCGTTCCGGAAGGCCGAGCCGTCGTAGTACACCGTGCCGCCGATGGTGATGGTGCCGCAGGTGCTGTTTCTATACTCATTTTCATATCCCTTGCCAATGCTGTACGGACCAGGTGTCCCAGCCGACTTGTTGGCGGTAACGCAATTGACACCGTCAGTAATAGTGATGTTGCCGCAAATCCCCCACTGTCCGGAGCCTATAGCCGCTGCATTTTGGCCTCCCGTAGCCATTATACTGCCGCCGCAGATTGTGATATTGCCACAAGAAGTATTAGTTGATAAACGATATCCACAGCCGATGCCCGCAGCTCTTATGCCGCCAGTGGCAGTTACCGAGCCGCTATTGATAATAATGTTACCACAACCTTCCCTATAACCACTTCCTATGCCAGCGCCTTCCATTCCTCCCTGGGCGTTAATGCTGCCTGTGCCCTGTATGGTGAGCGTCTTGCCGGTTGGGCCAACTTGTATGGCGGGATACTCATTTGCTGAGGTCGTGACGCTGTTCGCACCTTCAAGGTTGATGGTGGCGTCGCCCGAGCAGATGATGCCCGCCGAGCCTGTCGCGCTGATGTTCACGCCAGCAAGTGTCACGGTGTAGCCGTCTGGGATGGTGATAGTCTTGTCGATGGCCGACGTGTTGGCTCGCTGGTAGATGATGTCGCCGTCGTTGGCGGTGATGCTGCCGTCGCGCAGGTCTCTGTACTTATTACACTGGCCGGATTCGTCCTTCACCATGTCGATGGAAAGGTTGCGGTAGAACTTGCCCGCCGTGAGTGTCGTGTTCGACGCGGTGAACAGGTAGTGGTTCGATTCTTTCGTGTAGAACGAGACGGTCTTGCCGCTGACGGGTAGCATGGCGATGTAGATGTCATCATTGCTGTTGAAGCCACGCGGTGCGCCAAACATTTCATCGGTCCTGTCCGAAGTGATGGTGTAGCTGTGGCCGTTGCCGTCGCGGATGATGATTGGGCTGAACGTGCGCTCGTTGATGCCCGGCATGCTGCCGCTCGTACCGTCGTCAAGGTCGAAGCGGAACTTGCAGATGCAGGCGCGGTTCTGAAGCGACACGCTGCCTGTGCCCGCCTTGTTGGTGACGGTGGCGGTGGTGGGCAGGGAGGTGCCGCCGCTGAGCGTGATTATACCGTCGCCCGTGGCTGCGTCGAACTTCGTGCTGATGCCGTTTTCGCCCGTCAGGTTCCCATTCTGGCTGAGCAGTTTCGACTCGTCGATGTCGTCGCCTTTGTCGTTGGCGAGCGACGCGGGATAGACGAACTTCACCGTGCCGCCGTCGATGGTAGTAGCATCGAGTGAGGCACTGATGGTGGCTACGCCGTCGTTCACCTTGGTGACCTTGGCCGTCGCCTTTGCGTAGCCTCCGGAGATTTGGTAGTAAAGGGCTATCTTCTCGTCAACCGCCCATGATACATTCAGTATCTCCTTGCCATTATCATCGATGCCCGAGGAGATAGCCTTCGTCTGAGGGTTCTCGCCCTTTGGGGCCAGCGTTGCCGTAAAGGCAATCTCTGCAGGCTGCTGTATTTCTTGAGCATTATCAGGATTGTCTTCCATTCTGATGCAAGATGCCAGGGAGAAAGCGGCAATCAGGCAGAGGACGAATATGGATTGAAATAGAAGTCTTTTCATGGTCTTGGATTCAAACAGGATTAGACATCATACCCGAACGGATTCTCGTCGGTAGGGGTATACGGATCGCGGTTACCCATGCCTTCGCTCTGACAGATTATGCCCTGAAACTTCAACTCCACGACCGTGGATGTCGGGGCTTCATACGTTTTACCGATTGCTTCCATAAGACACTACATTGTAGACATATGCGAATATAACAATTCTTCTCCAGAAAAACATGCGAACCCCCGTTTTTTTGCCCTATTCCCTGGACCCGTCTGGCTTGTCATACGGGGTTTAAAATCATCTGCCGTAGGTGTAGGTTACAGAGTGGTCCCTGAGGCCCTTTGCCACGGAAGGTCTGCTCTGGCGGAGCAGACTGAGCGCGGTCATCGCTGTTTCAAGCCGTTTTGGGGAGGTCGATCGCGGCAGACGATTACACGCGCCTTCTCACGCCGCCACGTCTAAGCAAGCCTACACGACTTCCAGGTAGAAACTGAACGGACGGAATCCGTCGTTGCAACTGATCATGGCGCTCATCGGATTCTTCATCCAGCCGTCGTAGAAGTTTCCTTCGCCGCGGGCGAGCGATTCAACGAACGGCCGCATCGATTCCCACGCCGATTCGCAGAGGCCTTCCGGCCGCTTGCCATCGATGGAAATCCACTGCTGGCCAACCCGCACGTCGCAGGTGTGCTCGATCGGATTCTCGTATTGTGCCATCAGGTCGTCATAGACGGTTTGCCGGATGGCGGTGATCCGTACTTTTTGCATCGTTCTGCTCCTTACTGACTGTTCGCAGGCGTTGCCCGGAATTGCGTGGGCGTTGCCCAGAATAGTGCATCATCAGTGGTCACGCAGTCGTCCGGGTTATTGCGGAAAGGTTCAAACCCGCACGGAACCAGATGAATGTACAGCCCACGATTCCAATCACCTTCCGGCTCCTGGTCGTAGTGCAACGTCTCCCAGCAGCTGAACCAGTAGGTGTTTTTGGCCATGTACCCGTGATGGTGACTGATTTTTTTGTTTCCTTCGGCAACAAATGCAGGATGGTAAAATACCGGATTTCCCAAGATATAGGACTCCCGTATCTCGGCCAGAGACAGCGGTGTGCCTGTCGCATCCGTAGCATAATTGCCGCCCATATCAGAATCGATCATCGCCCATTTCCCCAACTCCGGCAGCCACACGTGGTTGACCACGTGACAGTCTGTATCGTTCGGGTCCATCGGCATGCAAGTGATGTACTTTGCTTCAATGTTGATGGATTGCAGCAGTTCATACAGCAAGATGCTGTGCAAGCGGCAGTTGAAAGCCGGTTCCACTGTTTTGGTATATTCCCAGAGGTAGATGGCGTTTCGTTTCTCCGGCTGCACTTTCTGGTTGTTATGCGGAATGTTGGTGGCTACGAAACGTGCTACGGCCAATGTCTTTTCCCAGGTCGAAGCCTCAGTGTCATAAAGCGTATCCAGTTGGAAATAGTCCCGGTTTTCCCGGGCCCGGGTCTCATTCCGGACCGATGTCATCCGAATGACAGCCGTATCCGGCGCATATCCACCAGCTGCCTGTAATTTCGCGACTTGAATCTTGAACAAGGCCTTATCCGACGGTGGAATAATAATATGTTTGGCTTCACCATCACGATCCGCCAGGATATTTGCCAGGATCAAAATCACCAGGCTAATCAATCCGATGACCGCCAAAAAACCGACGAGGATTTTCCCTATCTTTTTCATAGCTCGTATATTTCGGGCAAAGATAGCACATTTATTCCACCACCTGCCGGTGCATGGCTTCCTCGATGGTGAGCGGGGCGGTGTTGAAGCCGGTGAGGCGGAGAGAGTAGGGGTAGGTCTCTTTGCCGGGCATCGACAGCGTCAGGGTCCGTTCTTCGCCGGGCATCAGGTGGATGTAGTTGTCCGACCATATGGCAGGGAGGATGCGGTTGCCATCGGCATCGCGGGCGGAAAGATGAAGCATCAGGGCCGGTTTATCCGAAGGATTGGAGAGCTTGGCCACGAACTGGTTGCGATCGGGATCCCATGAGAAGGACGTCTCGATTTTGACCTGCGGTAATCCGTTCAGCACCTGCAGGTTGTCCTCCTGTTGCGGGATCACGTAGTCGTTGTGGGAGATTAACTGCTCGCCGTCGAAGAGTTCCAGCCGGAGGAAGCAAATCCTGTCGCCACCGTCGCCACCAGCCGTGTCGCCACCAGTCCTGTCGCCACCAGCCTCGCTGCTCCCCGTCTTGTCACCCGAGAATCCCGCTTCCGAGAAGTCGATGCCAAACAGCGGCGTCGTGCTGTCTTCGCGAGCGTCGAGCGTACGGACCTGCGTCGAGACGACGGTCCCGGAGAGGTCGTAAAGCGTTGCGACGGCGCGGAGGCCCGTGCGGTCTCCTGCGGAGTAGTTGACCACTTCCACACGTTCACCGACCGGGTTCCACTGGATATGCAGCGGCTCGCACGCCTTGCGGCAGGCATAGTACGATGCGGTGGCATCGCCGAACCAGTCGTAGGTGCAGAAAGCCATGGACGGCCAGGCGGGATGGCTCATCCACAGCAGTAAGCCCCGGCGGTTGCGGCTCCGGCTTTCGAAGATTGAGCGGTATCCCTCATAGTTGACCCACTGGGCGCGGGCGGCAAAGGTCTCGCCGTCGGACGACGGGCCGAAGAATGAATTGACGGCATCGATGAAGGTCTGGCCACGCTGAGCACTCTCCAGAGCAAAGTCATGAACGCCCCACAGGCGGGACGGCGGCCAGGCGTCTGCAGCCGGCATCATCCGGATCAGGCTTTCCCAGTTGGGGAAATTGGGCATGCCGCGTTCACTGTGGAACATCACGGACTCGTTGCGGAACCACGGAATCTGGTCGAGCTGCCAGTAGGCCCGGGATGGCAACCGGTAGTAGGTGCCACGGCCGGAGACGATGTCATCGGCAGAGGAGGAGAGATAGAAACTTCCCGGATCTTCGCGGTTGACCAGATCATGCAGTGCCTTGTCGAGCGAGGCCGGGGGATAACCCTCGTTCCGTCCGCACCAGAGCAGCAGGCTCGGGTGATTGCGGATCCGTCGCATCATGTTTTCGGCATTGTCCATGAACAGGGCTTCATTGTCGGGATCCGGCCCGTCGGCGGGATTGGCCAGCCAGAAATCCTGCCAGATGAGGATGCCGTAACGGTCGGCCATCTCATAGAGTTCTTCGTCGCCGACCTGACCGACCCAGTTCCGAATCAAGTTGAAGTTCTCCTTTTGGTGAAGCCACATGGTTCGCTCATAGTCAGCGGCTTTGAATTTTAAATTACTCTCGCTGAATCCCCAGTTTCCGCCGCGGCCGACCAGCCGGCGGCCGTTGATCCAGATGCGGAGATTGCCCCCGGCCGTGCTGTAAGTCAACTGCCGGACACCGGAGAAGAACGTATGCGTATCGCTCTCGCCAACCCGCATCGAAACAGGATACAGATGGGGTTCGCCATACCCGTTCGGCCACCAGAGTTTCGGATGCATGAGTTCCACCTTCGTCGAAACAGGGAGGGACGAACTGGCCGGTACAGTGACCGCTTGATGGAAACGAACGTCACCGTACGAGCCCTCCCAGACGGTCTCGACCGGATGGTCGGTGTCATTGACCAGCGTGGCCCCAAGTGTGATGCGCACCCGGGTGGTATCGATCTTGGGTGGCATCTTCTCCAGCATGTTGAAACCGAAGCGGACCGTAGGATCTTCAATGCGGATGCCACCGGTACGGTCCAGCCAAACGTCATTCCAGATGCCCGTTTCCCGGCCGCGGATGGTCTGGATCCAGTCCCATCCGATAGAGGCGTGGAAGGTGGGATTGTCGGCTCCCAGGATGCCGCCGTTCGTGGCGCAATGCGTCTGGGTGTTTTCTTTGGTCATACCCGGGTGATCCGGGGGATAAACGGTCACTTCCAGCAGATTATCGGCCTCCAGCAACGGGGTGATATCAAACGATGCGTCGGTGAAAGCCCCTTCGATCCGCCCGACAGCCTGGCCGTTGAATACCACGTCTGCTTTCCAGTTGATGCCGTCGAAATGCAGCCGGATGCGCTCATCAGCTTCACCGCTCCGCCATCCTTCCGGCACCCTGAACTGTGTGCGGTACACAAACGGTGAGAGGAAATAAGAATCGCTGATATATTGGAAATTCTCTCCGAAATTGGGGTCGGGGAGCATGCCGTTTTCCAGATAACTGATGAGTACGGTTCCGGGCACGGTCGCGGGAATCCAGGCCGCAGGATCCTCGGCCTGTGGCAGCCGGGCAAGTTGCCATCCGCAATCCAGATCAATCCGGCAATCCCGTACTGTCGGCCGGGCAGAAGCCAGCCGGGTTTTATCTTCAGCAGAACTTGAGCCGAATACTTGCAACTCGCTTAAAACGTAAGGCTTGTTATCAACAGATCCGTCGAGCATTAAACGTACCCAACGCCCGCGGCCGCGGACACGCAGTTTGTCGCAGCGTACCGGCTCCGTACCCTTCAGCGACGCGATATCACGCCAGGTAGTCGAATCGGAACTTACCTGAATCACACCTTGTGCCGGTGCATTCAACCAGTGCAGCTGCACTTGGTTGAAGCGCTTCTCCGCACCCAGGTCCACCGCGATCCATTCCCGGCCGCCGGTCGCGGAAACCCAGGCGCTGCTGAAATGCTCCGACGTGAGCATCGGCAGCAACTGGCCGTCGCGGAAAAATCCCCATTCCTGCCATTCGATGGCCTTGGCGCCGGGCATCTCGACGACAAAGCGCCAGCCCTCCGGAGCAACCCGCACAGGCGCATCCCAAGTCAACGTGAGCCGACGTCCTGGATAGCGTCCCTCAAAGCGCTGGACAGGAACCCAGGTGCCGTCCTTGTCCAGCTGTGCCAGTTCGGCCGTATAGGCCGTTTCGCGCATCCCGTCAGGAAGATGGGCAGCCAGGCTCATCGACACCCGGTCCACGGGCTCCGTGAAACCATGCGTCCGCAGCGACAACTCGGCGGAAGGTCCTTCCATCGTCACGGTGGTCCATTGCCGCGGTTCCAGGACGAGGTCGTGCTCCCGTTTGGAGAGCGGCACGCCGTCTTTTCCACAGACTTCCACCCAGCAGCCCGGTTCGGTCTCAAGAATGCCGTCCACGGCCAGTTGTGCCGTGGCGTTGTAGTCGATCGCACTGGAGTGGTAGGCCGGATGGCGCAGTGCGAGATTGTCGTGTGGCCGCTTTGCCTGGCAGGCGATGGCCAGCCCGGCCAGCAGCACGAGCGCGGCCAGGGGGATCAGGAAGGAGAATCGTTGTACCATAATTTTCAAAGTTAGCAAAAAAAACGTAATTTTGAAGATGTCAAATATTACGAACGATGAAGAAATTCCTGAAAATCTTATTGCTCCTGGTCCTGGTGCTGCTGCTGGCAGTCACGCTGCTCTGGCAGGGTGAGGTCCGCACTTTGTCCACGCTGAAGCAGGTCGGAGACAATCCGTACCTCTACACCATGGTATACTGTGCTTCCTATGATCTGGACGACGTGATCGAGAAAGACGTGGATACGAATGCCGAGCTCTTGAACTACGTGATTTCCCGCGTGGGAAAAGGCTTGCCGATCAAGATCGAGAGTTCCCAGGTGGCCGATGAGAAAGGAGAACTCAAAACATTCAGCTGCACCAGTTTCCAAGCCCGGAAAGCGGAGGGGGAAGGGTACTGGTACGGTCGCAATTACGATTATTTCAAGAACCCGACGCTCGTGACGATCTCCCACCCGAAAAACGGCTATGCCTCCATCGGCGTGAGCGACATGTCGCACATCGGCTACGGACTCGAAAAACTGCCGACCTCTTTCCTCAAGCGGATCAACTGCATGGCCGCCATCTACGCTCCCGTGGACGGCATCAATGAGAAGGGCCTCTGCACTTCGATCATGGCGCTGCCGCATCAGGCCTCGCGGCAGGACACGCCGAGACACGACGTAGGCACTTCGATGATCATGCGCCTGTGGCTCGACCGTTGCGCGACGGTGGAAGAGGCGCTGGCGCTGCTTGAAACGGTGGACGTCCGGCACGACGTCATCGTGGGTACGGGTTATCACTACATGATCGCTGATGCGACAGGCCACTGTGTCGTGGTGGAGTTCGATAAAGACGACGAATGGAAAACGGTGCTGGTACGCAAGCCGGCTGGTCAGGACTACATGTTGGTGACCAACCACCTGCTCAACCCCAAACACTTCACCACCGAACCCGATCCGTCCGTCGGCAACCCGAACAGCCGCAGTTGGTGGCGTTATGAAACGGCGGGTGCCTATCTGGCTGCACACAAGGGAATCCTGACGTTTGAACAGGCGCAGGAGTGCCTCTCCCAGGTTCATTGGGTTGACCTCCCGCTGCCCAGCGGCCAGGTGGAGGATACGCAGTACAGCAACGTTTACGACCAGCAAAACCTCACGCTGTCGCTCCGTAACTGGAACGACTACGGCACTACGCACACGTTTTCGCTGAAGTAAGGGTCAGTCTCCGCAGATTTCCTGCATCTGCTCGTGGAGCGAGACGATGTCGCCCAGCAGATTGTAGAGGGCGTCTTCCGAGAGGACGCCACGTTTGAGGTCGCCGGGCACGAATCCTGCCTCGTCGGCCTCAAAATCTTCCCGCCAGGCTCCGCTGTCCAGGTAATCCGTGAGCCGGTCGATATCCACGCGGACGGTCTCGTACGCGTCGAGGGCCTCCATCAGGTTCTTGACGGCCGCCGCCGTCCGGTCGAATGCAGCTTCCATCGCAACGATTCGCTGCAAGGTGAATTCATTCATTTCCATAAAATCGTCAGGTCAACGGATTTCTTTTCCGAAAGGAAGGATGGAGGCAATGGCCATCTTGAAATGCTGCATGCCGAAGGGGATGCCGATAATGGTGATGCACAGGATCAAGCCGAAGACAAAATGGATCACGGCGATCTCCCACCATCCGAGCAGGACCCAGATCAGGTTCATGACCACGGAAAGGCAGCCCGGTTCGTTGGGCTTGTTCACTACTTCGTGGCCGAAGGGCCAAAGCGAGTAAGTGCCCAACTTGAACAACTGTGTCCCAAAGGGAATACCGATGATGGTGATGCACATCAGCAGACCTACGAGATAGTAGATCAGGGCGACCAGCAGTCCCCCGCAAACCAGCCAGATGATGTTTCCGATGCCTTTCATTGCCTTTTTATTTCCAGCAAAGATAATGTTTATTTCGTATATTTGCAGGGTTATGCGATTTGCAACGATTCTTCTGCTTTTGATGCTGGCTGTCCCGACCTGGGCCCAGATGCCAGCCCCGTCGCGTGCGTTCTGCCCGACGCCGCCTGTTGACAGTACCTTGGTGCGCGGAGAAGCCGCGCGTGACAATCTCTGGCCGGGTTTCGGCACGGGGTCGCGCCGGCAGGCCGACATGACTTCTGCCACGGCTTTCCGGACGGCTGATATCCTGGGATTCGCCCTGGCTGGTGTCGGAATTGTCGGTGTGGCAGCAACGGCCATGCAGCGGAACCTTGGCCCGGCTACCCTGTTTTCCGCTTCGTCGAACGTGCCGTATTATGTCTTTGGCGGATTGGCTGCGGCGGGGGTGGCAACCCTCACCATTTCGCGCGTCAAAGCCGTCCGTCAGGCGCGCGCCTACGATCTCATTCTGTTCCCAGCTGCCGTGCCAGGAGGCGCTGCGGTAGGTGTCAGCCTGCAGTTCTAGTCCAGCTCCGGATTCAGTCCGGCTCGCTGGATGATTTCATCCGGCAGATAGACCCTGAACAGATCGTCTTCCGGAAGAAGGGATGCCATCTGTTCAATGATCTGCATCGC
>JAEEOM010000082.1 GCA_016284265.1 Bacteroidales bacterium
CGGGCGATGGTGCCGAAGGAGGCGCTGGCTCAGCGGCTGGGGTTGGCGGAGACGCAGGAGATCACGCTGGTGCAGACGGTGGGTTGGAAATGCGGGGAATAATGATTATCTTTGTGAGATGCCCGGTCAGGCCGGGCATGACGAACAAAGACGGACAAAGCATATGGATCCTGTAAGACTGCTATTTGAAAGATATACCGGGCAAAGCGTCCGGAGTTTTGAGGAATTACCTTCATCGGGAAGCAACCGGCGGTATTTCCGCATCACGGGCGACGATATCACCTTGATCGGAGCACGAGGAACTTCTGTGCCGGAAAACATCGCTTTCTGGAAGATGGCGACGCACTTCCGGGAGAAGGGGCTTAACGTGCCGAAAGTGCTGGCGCATGACGATGCGTTTACCTGCTATCTGCAGGAAGACCTGGGCAACGACACACTCTTCAGCCTTGTGGCGGAAGGGCGCGAAAAAGGAGCCTACTCCCCTGCCGAAAAAGCTTTGATTGTAAAGGCGATCCGGGCCTTACCTAAAATTCAATTTGAAGGTGCTGACGGGCTCGATTTCTCGGTTTGTTTTCCGCAGCCGGAGTTCGACGAACGGATGATTTCGTTCGACCAGAACTACTTCAAGTATTGCTTCCTCAAAGCCACCGGTTTGGAGTTCAGCGAAATCGAACTCGACAAGGATTTCAAGACCATGTCGGACGTGCTAATGAAGAGCATGTCGGACACCTTCCTCTACCGAGACTTCCAGGCCCGCAACGTAATGATTAAGTACGGGGAGCCCTATTTCATCGATTTCCAGGGCGGCCGCAAGGGTCCGATCTACTACGACGTGGCCTCTTTTATCTGGCAAGCCAAAGCAGCTTATTCCGAGGCGTTCAAGATGGAGCTCATCGACGCCTATCTCGATGCACTCAAGGCCTATCTGCCCGACATTACGAAGAACGAATTCATGAAGGCCCTGCGCCACTTCGTCCTTTTCCGGACACTCCAGGTGCTGGGTGCCTACGGTTTCCGGGGATACTTCGAAAAGAAGCCCCACTTCCTCCAGAGTGTGCCATTCGCCATGGAGAATCTGCGACGGCTGCTGAAGAAGCCGTTCACGGAGTATCCGTACCTTACGAAGCTGCTCGACGAACTGACGAAGATGAAGCAGTTCTCCGATTTGAATCAGGAGCGTGGACTCGAGGTAGATATCTTCAGTTTTGCCTACAAGAAAGGCATCCCCAACGATGCCAGCGGCAACGGCGGCGGCTATGTGTTCGACTGCCGCGGCCTCGAGAACCCTGGGAAATACGAGCATTACAAGCACTTCACGGGCATGGATCCCGAAGTGATCAAGTTCATGGAAGACGACGGTGGCGTGCTCAAATTCCTCGACCACGCCTATGAACTGGTCGATGCGCATGTGCAGCGATTCATCGAGCGCAAATTCACGCATCTGATGGTGAGTTTCGGCTGCACGGGCGGCCAGCACCGTTCCGTCTATTGCGCCGAGCACCTGGCCGACCATCTGGCGCACAAGTTCAGCATCAAGGTGCGGATTACCCACCGTGAACTGGAAATTGAAAAAGAACTGTAGCAGGATGAAGGCGCTCATCTTCGCCGCCGGGCTCGGCACCCGGCTCCGCCCCATTACCGACACGATGCCCAAGGCGCTCGTGCCCGTGGGCGGAAAACCTTTATTGGAACATGTGGCCACGAAACTGATTGCCGCAGGTTACGATGAACTGGTGATCAATGTCCATCATTTTGCCGAGCAGATTCGGGAATATGTAGCGGCCCGCAACAATTGGGGCGTGCAGGTGGCTTTCTCCGACGAGACCGACCTGTTGCGCGAGACGGGCGGCGGCATCCGCCACGCCGCCCCGCTCCTCGCTGGCTCCGAACCCTTTCTGGTCCACAACGTCGATATTCTCTCGAATTTTGACCCCACCTGGTTCTGGGCACAGCATTATGCGGGCGACCTGGCTACGATTCTGGTGAGTGAGCGCGAGACGCAGCGCTACTTTCTTTTTGATGATGACAACCGGCTCGTCGGTTGGATCAATCGCGCCACCGGCGAGGTGCGCAGCCCGTGGCCCGGTATCGATCCCGACCAGTGCAAATGCCTGGCATTCTCCGGAATCCATCTCATCGACCCGGCCATCCTCCCGCTGATGCAGGACTGGCCCGAGAAGTTCCCGATCGTGGACTTTTATCTGGCTGTCTGTCGCACACACACTGTGCGGGCTGCCGTGCAACCCGGACTGGAACTGCATGACGTGGGGAAATTGTCGCAGTTGGATTGTATTATTCCGGAATAATTTCTATCTTTGTATGTTACACGAATTATATTTAATATTCGATTCATATGAATAATTGTTTGAAAACGGCGCTTGGGCTGGTCATCCTTGCGGGTGCGATGCTCAGTGCCCTTTCCGGATGTACCTCGGCCAAGGACATCCATTATTTCCAGGACATCGACCAGTTCCAGACCCACAAGATCGAAGCGGAATATGAGCCGGTCATCATGAAGGACGACAAGCTTCAGATCATCATTTCCGGTCCTGACAAGAGCGTGGTCATGCCGTACAACTTTACGCTTACTAATGCAACACCCGGCAGTTATTCGTCTGTCCAGTCGGTCATCCCCTACCTGGTCGATTCCAACGGTGACATCGACATGCCGGGTCTGGGCCGCATCCATGTGGAAGGCATGCAGCGCACCCAGCTGGTGGACCACATCACCAACATGCTCATCGAGCGCGGTCTGGTGAAAGAGCCGGTCGTCTCGGTTTCCTTCCTGAACTACCGCATCACGGTGCTGGGCGAGGTCCGCAGCCCCGGTACTTACACGGTGCCCAGCGAACGCGTCACGATCCTGCAGGCGCTGGGTATGGCCGGTGACCTGCTGATCACGGCCGACCGCCATGACATCCTGCTCATCCGCGACGTCGACGGCAAACAGACCCACTACAAGATCGACCTGCGCGAAAGTTCGATCTTGAACTCCGAGTTCTTCTACATGCACCAGAACGACGTGCTCTACGTGCCGCAGAGTGCCCAGCGCATTGCCTCGGGCACCACGGCCACGAGCCTCTGGTCGATTATCCTGAGTTCCCTCACCACCCTGGTGACTGTCGCCACCTTCTTCATTACCCGCGTCGCCTCCCCGAAATAATCCTGAACTATGGCTGAGAATAATAACAATTACAACTATGCCAACCGGATCAACCGGGAAGATGAATCCGCCATCGACCTGAAGAAGATTCTCAATGTCGTCTGGGGGATGCGTTGGATCATTCTGGCTTCCGTCGCCGCGTTCCTCTTCCTGGCATGGTGCTACAACAAGGTCACACGGACCCAGTACACGGCCAATGCCAAGATCCTGCTTGTGACCAAGAACAACCGGGGCGCCGACATGCTCGCCGTTACCGATATGCTCATGGGGGGATCGAACTCCGCAGTAACCAACGAAATCGAAGTGATCAACTCACGCGGTATGATGCAGCGCGTGGTAGAGGAACTTGGCTTGAATTACGCCTATGAGAAGAAGCGCCCCATCAAGAATGTCGTCTTCTACGGCAACAATCCCTTCGAAGTGACGGTTGATTCGGTGGAGAATTTTGCCCTGCCGCCGACAGCCGAAGTCCGTTTCGTCCCGAAAGATTCTGCGACATTCACGATTGTCAAGGTACTGGTCAACGGCAACAAGTATCCCCTCGAGAAGAATGATTTTTCCTTCGGGGAAGAATTTGCGCTGAGCGGCCACAACATGTCCATCGATAAAACCCACAAAAGCAAGTTCGAGATGGGTGACACTTACATCATCCGAATGCGTCCTTCTTTTGCGACTGCCCAGAGCCTGCGCAAGAACCTTACCGTGACCGGCAAGACCAAAGCGACCGACCGCTCAGAGATTATCAACCTCGCTTACACAGATTTCGTCCGCAAGCGCTCCGAAGACATCCTGAGCAGCTTGATCTCCAACTATAACGAAGATGCCCGGCAGTTCAGCAGCCAGGCCGTCAACAACACCATCGATTTCCTCAATGAACGTCTCGGCGTGATCGAAGACGAACTGGGCACCATCGAAAGTCAGTTCCAAAGCTACCGCCGGAGCAACACCGTGGTGGATGTGGCTTCCCAGTCGCAACTCACACTTTCGTCCGATGCCAAGTATGAAGAGCAACTCAACTCGATCGAAGTGCAGTTGGAACTGCTCAGCATCATCAAGGATTATGTGAACCAGATGGATGCCGGCTTGATGCTCATTCCGGCCAACATCGGCATCACCGACAGCGGCCTGAACAGCACCATCAACCAGTTCAACACCTTGCTGATGGAGCGCAACCGCATGGTGGCCAGTTCCAGTGAGTCGAATCCGCTGGTGATTCAGGCTGACAACCAGCTGCAGGAACTGCTTGCCAACATCGTCACTTCGGTGCGCAACCTTGAAAAATCCTATCAGCTGCAGCGCAACAATGTCAACGCCAAGCTCCGTCAGGCGAAAGGCCGGCTCTCCGCCATCCCTACGCAGCAGCAGGAACTGTCGCGCTTCGACCGCCAGCAGCAGATCAAGGAGCCGCTCTTCATCCTGCTCCAGCAGAAGAAAGAAGAGGCCCTGATCTCCCTCTACGCCATCACCGACCAGTGCAAAGTCATCGACTCGGCCAAGGACACCGCTTACGCATCTGCACCGAACCGCAAGATGATTTACTTGCTGGCATTCCTACTGGGCTTTGTCCTCCCTCCGGCCCTCTTCTTCCTACGCCAGTCCCTCAAGAGCAAGGTGGAAGGCAAACTCGATATCACCAACCGCACCGATATCCCAGTCCTGGCCTCGATTCCGATTTCCGAGCATCCGGGTGAACTGATGAAGGTCACCGGCCGCGATCCTTTCGAAGAAACGCTCCGAATCCTCCGATCTAATGTCCGTTACCTCGGCCACCGGGTCTTCCAGATCACCTCGAGCGTGCCGGGCGAAGGAAAGTCCTACATCTCGTCGAACCTTGCCCTGACCATCGCCCATACGGGCTTCAAGGTACTGCTCGTCGGTATCGACCTCCGCAAGCCGCAGCTGGCCAAGATCTTTAGTATCCACCAGCATCACGACGAAGGACTGGTCCCCTATCTCGTTGGAAAGACTAACGATTTGGAACCTTCCATCGTCCATGGCTGCAACGGCGTACCTACGCTCGACGTGCTGCCGGCTGGCGCCATTCCGCCGAACCCGTCGGAACTCATCGAATCGGACAAGATGGAGAAGACCGTGGAACTGCTCAAGTCGATGA
The DNA here is from genome assembly GCA_016284265.1 of Bacteroidales bacterium. Lineage (GTDB taxonomy): Bacteria > Bacteroidota > Bacteroidia > Bacteroidales > UBA932 > Cacconaster. The sequence goes on from JAEEOM010000082.1 coordinate 5,277, forward strand.
ACTACGACTACATCCTCTTCGACAGCTCACCGTACCTGCCGGTGGCGGATGCCACGACTTTCAACCGCTATGTCGATGCCAACATCTTCATGCTGCGCGCCGGTGTCTGCGAACTCCGCTTCGTGGAAGACCTCGACGAACTGGCCCGCAACAAGAAGCTCAAGAATGTATATATCGTGCTCAACGGCGTAGATATCAAGGCCCGTTCTTACGGCTATCACTATGGCTACGGTTACGGCCACTACGGTTACGGCAAGAACAAGTACGGTTATGGCTACGGCTACGGTTATGGCGACAAGAAGAAAGTCGGCCAGTCCGAAAACATGGAGCCCGAAACCAAGTAAGACATGCTCTTTTTCAAGAAAAAAAAGACAGAAACCTATTCGTTTATGGACATCGGCCTGACCGCCGATGTCCATTCGCATATCCTGCCCGGCGTAGACGACGGTTCGCAGAACGTCGAGGAATCGACGGCGATCCTGACACGGCTTCATGAATGCGGTGTCCGGAAAGTAATCTTCACGCCTCATGTCTCCCGGTCGATGTTCCCCAATACGGCCGCTGACCTGCAGGCCCGGTTCGATGCTTTCATCCCCACCCTGCCGGAAAAGCTGCGAAAGGAGATGCGGTTTCATCTGGCCTCGGAATATATGGTCGATGAGTTCTTCGCCACCTCCGATGACAGGCTCTGCTGGCCCGACGGACGGCACATCCTCATCGAGATGTCGTACTACGAGCGCAGCCGCGAGATTCGCGACGAAATCTTCAATCTCCAGATGGCGGGGTTGCTGCCCGTGCTCGCCCACCCCGAGCGTTACGTCTTCTACCAGAAAGCCTGGGACAAGAAGAAAGGCGTGGCGGAACTGCAGGAATTCTTCGACGCCGGCTGCAAACTCCAACTCAATGTAATGTCGCTCACCGGCGCTTATGGCGAAGGATCGACGGCGATTCTCCGCTGGCTGCTCGACAACGACATGTATAGTTTTGTGGGCACCGATGTCCACGCCTGCCGCCAAATCAACCATTTCAACGGCATCCAACTCACGCCCGCCCAGATGGACAAAGTCCGCGCGCTGGCCCGCAACAACGAAACCTTATTTGGATAAATCATGCTCAATATTTCTTATTGTTCCGACAAATACCAGTACACGATGGGCAAGTCTTTCTTCGACAACGGAATGAAAGACAAAATCGCCGTCTTCAACCTCTTTTTCCGCAAGGCGCCCGACAACAACAACTGGGCGGTGGTCAGCGGCATCCGCGAAGCGCTGCAGATGATTGCCGGTCTGGGCAGCGAGGACATCACCTTCTTTGAGAAGTTCCTGCCCGGCGAAGCTTATCGGCCTTTCCGCGAGTATCTCGCCCACATGAAGTTTACGGGAAAGGTGTATGCCATGAAAGAAGGTGAGATTGCCTTCCCGAAGCAGCCCATCCTGACGATTGTCGGCCCGATCATCGAGGCGCAGGTGCTTGAGACGCCGCTGCTCTGCATCATGAACCACCAAATGGCCATTGCCACCAAAGCCTCGCGCGTGACCCGTGCTGCTTCGCATCCCGTGAGTGAGTTCGGTTCCCGCCGGGCGCACGGTCCCTGGGCAGCGGAATACGGTGCCAAGGCTGCCTTTATCGGCGGCTGCGCCAGCACTTCCAACATCCTGACGGGCATCGAGTTCGGTTTTGAAGCCAGCGGCACCATGGCCCACAGTTACACCACTTCATTCGGTTGCTCCATCGACGGCGAATACAAGGCGTTTGACACCTATATCAAGACGCACATGGGCGAAGGCCTGATCCTGCTGATTGACACCTTCGACACCCTCAAGTGCGGCGTCAAGAACGCCATCAAGGCCTTCAAGGCCAATGGCATCGACGACAGCTATCCGCAGGGCTACGGCATCCGCCTCGACAGCGGCGACCTTGCCTATCTCTCGGTCAAGTGTCGCGAGGCACTCGACGCAGCCGGTCTGAAGAACTGTAAGATCTTCGCGACCAACTCGCTCGACGAATACATTATCTCCGATATCGAGAAGCAGGGCGCCCGCATCGACAGCTACGGCGTGGGCGACGCCATCGCCACCAGCAAGCACAATCCGTGCTTCGGCAACGTGTACAAACTCGTGCAGGTGGACGACGAGCCCATCCTCAAACGCTCCGAGGACAAGGCCAAACTCATCAACCCGGGGTTCCAGATCACCTACCGTATCATCCAGGACGGCAAGTTCAAGGCCGACGTTACCTGCCTGCGCGGCGACTCGTTCGCCAAGATCATCGAGGCGGGCGAAGAACTCTTCATCCGCGACGAGGCCGACGAGACCAAATACACCACCTTCCCGGCGGGCTCCTATACTTTCCGGCCGCTGCAGGAACTGGCCTACGACAACGGCAAGATCTTCGAAGATACGCGTACGATCTTTGAGAAACGCGATTACTACAAAGCGAACCTCGCCTCGTTCAACGAGACGCAGATCCGTATCATCAACCCGCACTACTACAAGGTGGATATCTCCGATGACCTGTACGACTTGAAGATGCGTCTGATCAACCGGCTCATCCACCAGATCAACAAGATGCAGGAAGAGGAAACGGGCGTGCAGAAACGCTACACCCACGTGGTGGTCGATATGCTCTACGATTTCATCGACGGCACGATGGCCTGCGCCAATGCCGAGAAAGCCGTCGCCGAAAGCGTGCGGGTGATCAACCGTTACCCGAACGACCAGGTACTCTACGTGCTGGACCATCATCCGGTGAACCACTGCTCGTTCCAGGAGCAGGGCGGCCCCTGGCCCCCGCACTGCGTGATGCAGACCCGGGGCGGCGAGATCCACGAGGCCTTCTATCAAGACGTGACGCTGCCGGAGCACCGTCCGTCGAAAGAGAACATGTTCTTCAAGGGCGTCAACCCGAAGAAGGAGCAGTACTCCGGCTTCGAGAGCCACAACGGCGAAGGCATCGAACTCAACAACTTCCTGACGAAGAACGTGTTGGTGAGCGGCATCGCTACGGAATACTGCATCCGGGAGACCTGCTTCGACCTGGTCAAAGCCGGGCACAACGTGTTCCTGCTTGAATCGGGCCTGGCCTACATCGACAAGGAAGGGCACGAGCGGACGCTCAACGAGCTTTCCCGCATTGGCGTGAAGATTGTATAAACGCGGGGTGATGCGAGGATTGCGGTTTCTTGTGCTTGGTACGGCCGCGCTGCTGGCGCTGCTTCTTCTGCCCGGTCAAAGTTCCGGCGTGGAACGAAGCCGCTATTTCGTGCGGCTGCAACATTCGATGCTGCGGGCACAGGATACCGTGACGCAGGCACAGGACACCTTGATTCGGGCGAAGGACTCGCTGTTGGTTGCTCCTGACTCTATGATGGTAAGAGCAGCCGATTCGCTGCAGGTTGCGAAGCCGCTGGACTCGGCGGCACAAGCCGCTCTTGCGGACTCTCTGCGCCGGCAGCATCTGTACGATTCGCTGGACCAGATCTTCTGGGGACAGATCGATACCACGACACTCCCCTGCCTTGATTCTCTCTCTGTAGCCTGGGCCGACTCGATCTCCCAGTTCCTGCCGGATACGCATGACATCAAGCGCTTGGTGCGCAAGCTCCGGAAGGAGGAACGTGACAGTCTCAACGCAGCCAAACCGCGTGTGATGGAGACTTGGGTGTTCCCCGATTCCATGTATTACAGCAGGATTTTGGTCTGGACGTCCGAGAAGAAGTTTAACGAACCGACACTGGGCGGGCTCGACACCACGGCCAACACCAACTTCTCCGAGTATCCGATGTACAAGAAGGACGTGGGGGCCTCGTACCTCGGTCCGGTGGGATCCGCCACGCAGTTCTTCAACTACTTCAAGCGGGAAGAAGTGCCGGATGCGCCGATGTTCACGCCGTATATCGGCGATTCGTACACCGACGAGAACGTTCCGCAATACAACACCAAGACGCCCTACACCGAGCTGGCCTACTGGGGAACGCCCTTCGCCAACAAGAAGAGCGAGGAGTCGAACCTGAAATTGCTCTCCACCCAGAACATCACGCCGGCCTTCAACTTCACGCTCGCCTACTGGCGGCTCGGTTCGCGCGGTATGCTCAACAACGAGAGCACCGACCACCGAACTACGGTAATCATCGGCAACTACATGGGCAAGCGTTACTTCGCCAATTTCGGAACCATCCGGCAACGGATCGTCCGCAATGAAAACGGCGGCGTGCAGGATGCCTTCTGGATCCGCGACACCTCCGTGGAAGCGAAATCCATCGAGGTCAATCTGGCGAACGCGGCCAACACGTACAAGCGCCGGCAATGGTTCATCCACCAGACGCTGGCCGTGCCCATGAACTTCTTCCGCAAGGACCGCGACTCGCTGGCCCTGGGCGAAGGCACCATGGCTCACCTGGGCCACAGCGGCGAGTTCACCACCTACAGCAAGGTCTATACCGACGCCATCGCGGTCGGGGAAAGTTTTGGCCGGGCCTTCTACCACGACCGTTTCTACCTGAACGAAACGGCCAGCTCCGACGAACTCCAGGTCCGCAACTTTGAGAACCGCTTCTTCATCAAACTGCAACCCTACGCGCCCGACGCAATGTTGGCCAAAGTCAACGCAGGCGTCGGCTACCAGATCCTATCGACCTACACCTTCCAGCCGCTAGATTACCTGACGGG
>JAEEOM010000083.1 GCA_016284265.1 Bacteroidales bacterium
GACCAGACAGGCGGCAAAAAAGCTTATGATCTTTTTCATGATACGTTCACTTTATCGATTAATAACCGGGGTTCTGCTGGCTGCGGATCTGCGGATTGGAGTCGATCTCGGCCTGCGGGATCGGCCACACGAAGAAAGGATCGCCCGCATCGCGCGAGAGCAGTTCCGTATAGGTGCTGCCCGCGTCGATGACCAGGTTCTTGTCCTGCGCCTCGCTGCGTGCGAAGCCCTGGTTCCAGCGTTTGAGGTCCTTGAAGCGGAAGCCTTCGCCGTAGAGTTCCCGCGCCCGTTCCAGTTTGATCTGGGCCATCAGCTCGTCGCCGGTATAATGGCGGTCGGCGTAGCCCGGGATGCGGCTGGCACGAAGCAGGTTCAGATAGGTGCAGGCCTGGTCGGCCTGGCCGGACATTGCGTAAGCTTCCGCCGCGATCAGATACTGCTCCGCGATGCGGAACGGTTTGATCTTCTGGATGTAGGTCGAAGCACCCGTCGAAGCCATCAGTTCCGGGTTGCCGGGGAATTTGAAGCAGAGATAGACGGTGCCCGAGAAATTGCCCAGGTTGACCTGAGTCCGGCGGAACCAGGTCGTGAAGCGCAGGTCGTTCTTGTCATAGGCCTCGACAATCCATTTCTCCGGAATGTAGTTCGGCGCATAGAGACCGCCCGTGTACTGGATATACCCGTAGTCATTGGTACTGGGCGTGGAGTCGAAGCTGGCCCAGAACTGGGTAATGCACTCCCTGCCGCTGTCGTTGGTCCACAAGGCGGTGAAGTCGTCCTGCGTGGTAAGCAGCGGATAGCGGCCTCCGTTGATCAGCTCGGCGGCCAGGCCGGCGGCCTTGGCATAGTCGCCTTTGGTCAGGGCGACGCGGGCCTGCATGGCTTTTACGGCGTCGGCCGTAAGGTAGATCGAACCTTCCGCGCCGGTCACGGTGCCCAGCAGCTGGGCAGCCTTGTCGAGGTTCTTCTCGATATAGGTATAGGTCTCCGCCAGGGTGCTGCGGCCGACGTAGGTGGACTGGTCGCTCGGCGTCGCAAAGGTCGCATCGGAGAGCATCACGCCGTAGTCGGACGAAGCGTTGGAAGAATAGTTCTTGCAGAAGAGTTCCGTAAGGATGAACATTGAATAGGCCTTGGCAAAAGCGCTTTCGCCCAGAATCACGTCGTACTGCGCTTTCTCGGATGCGGTGGCTTCCGCCTGCAGGGCGGGAATACCGCCTTCCAGGAAGTTGGCCAGCATCACCAGGTAGTAGGCGCTCGACCAGAGGGATTCGACGTTGCCGAACGTGGAACGCATCTCCCACTTGTAGTACTCACCGTTGCGGTTGCCGTAGGTGATCGAGCCGTGGAACGAATCGGACATCAGTTCCATCAGGTACACCGGCGCGCCCGAAGTCAGGCTGTTGCGCATCGTGATATAGATGTCGCGGCGGAGTTTCTGCGCGTCATCCATGGAACGGAGCGCTTCTTCCGTCGAGATCGAGCTCGTGGGTTTCAGGTCAAGGTTGCAGGCCGTCACAAGCATCAGCGTGAGGGTGCAAAGGCTGAATAATATCTTTTTCATAGCGATTCCTCCTTGATTAGAAAGTCAACTCGACACCGAAGACATACTGCTTCGTGTTCGGATAGTTACCCATGGCCGTAATGGCATCGATTTCCGGGTCCCAACCTGTGTACTTGGTAAAGGTCAACAGGTTGCGGCCGGACACATAAAACTTGGCGCCACCGAGGAAGCCGGTGCGCTGCATCAGTTTCTTCGGGAACTCGTAGGAGAGCTGGACGTTCTTCAGGCGGACGAACGAAGCATTGTCGATGAAACGGCTGTCGTGACGCACCGCCTCGCCGGCCTTCGGAATATCGGTGATCTGGCCGGGTGTCGTCCAGATGTTCATCATCCGCTTGGTCATGTTCGACTCATCGGCGAAAGCAGGATTCTCCACGAAGTAGCGGTCGTAGTTCTCCATATATTTGCCGATCACGCCCGAGAAGGTGGCGTTGAAGGAAAGGCCCTTCCAGCTGGCATCCACCGAGGCGCCGCCCGACCAGGGGGCGAAACGGTTCTTGCCGAGGAACACGGCGTTGCTTTCCGTGTAGGTGCTGGTGAGCGAGCCGTCGGCGTTGCGCCAGAGCGACTTGCCGTTGGCCGGGTCCACACCGGCGAAGTCGACCAGGAAGAACTCGCCGTAGGCGTGGCCCACCTGGAACTTCAGGCCGGAGCTGCCGTCCACGAATTCGTCGCGGCCGTCATAAAGCTCCGTGATGACGTTCTTGTTGTAGTTCATGTTGAAGCCCAGGCCGAAATACCAGTCCTTGGTATTGACCACGTCGAGTTTCAATTCCACATCGACACCGCGGTTGCGCATCGAACCCACGTTGCCCCAGCCACCGGAGAAGCCGGAGATGTAGGAATACGGGATGTACATCAACATGTCGCGGGTATTCTTGTTGTAGAACTCGACATTGAAGCTCAGACGGTTGAACAGGCGGCCGTTGAGGCCGACGTTGAGCGCCTCGAGGGTTTCCCAAGTCAGGTTCGGGTTGCTCAGCGAGGAAATGTACCAGGAAGTCTGGCCGTCATAGAGCCGGCCCGTGGAGGTCAGACCGTACGAACGGTAGTTGCTGATGCCCGAGTTACCCATCGTACCGTAGGAGGCCTTCAGTTGCAGGGCGTCGATCCAGTCCACATCCTGGATGAATTTCTCCTTGCCGATGTTCCACATCGCGCCGACCGACCAGAAACTGGCGTAACGGCGGTTCGCGCCGAAGAGCGAGGAACCGTCGATACGGTAGGTCAGGTCGAGGAAGTACTTGTCGGCGAAGTCATAGGAAAGCCGGGAGAAGAAGGAATTGTAGGCGATCTCCGAGAAGGTGTACGAAGGGAGGTTGGCCTGTGTACCATGGTTCACATTGGTCAGGCGCTCATCGGTCTGTCCGTTCGTCCAGGTGGAGAAGTAGGTATCCTGCGAGTAAATCGACTCGTGGCCGGCCAGGAGGACAAAGTGATGGTCTTTCGCGATGGCAAACTTGTATTCGGCCGTATTGGTGGAGGTCAGACGGTAGAAACGCTCGAACGACTCTTCCGTGACGGTCGCCAGGTTGATCTTGTTGGGAAGCACTTTGCCGGTGTAACGGTAGTCCGACCCTTCGATGGCCTGGACGGCGCGGAGGGTAAAGCCCTTGAACGGGGTGATCTCCTGATAAAGGTTACCATTCAAGCGAGCCGTCTGCCGTTTGGTGGGCTGAGCCTCCATCCGGCGGAAGTAATTCCACATACCGAGGTCGGTAATGTAGTCGGGCTCGTCGCCATAGCCTATGAAGTTGCCGTTGGCATCGGTGATGATCTCATACGGCGTGGCATACGGAAGGCCCCAGGCCACGATGTTCATCGGGTTGTAATAACCGGTGCTCGTGGTCGAATAGCCAGCCGTGTGATGCGACTGCCAGGTGAGGTTCAGGTTGATGCCGATCTTGAGCCAGTCGGCGATCTTGCTGTTGACGTTCGAACGGACCGAGTAGCGCTCCATGTCGGAGTAGGGCTCGATGCCCTGGCGGTCGAAGGCGCCCAGCGAGATGTAATAGTCGCTGCGCTGGCTGCGGCCCGAGACGCTCAGGTCGGCTTTCCAGGTCGGGGCGTTCTCGTTGAGGATCCATTCGCGCCAGTCGGTCTGGATGTGGTTATTGAGGCGGAAGTTCTTCAGTTCCTGGAACTGGGCGTTCTCCTTGAGGCTCGGATCGGCCAGTTCGCGGAAGGCGAACCACTCCTCGGCGTTCATCAGCGGCATCGGGAACTGCGCCAGGTTCGAGATACCGTACGATCCACTGACCGTCACGGTCGGCTTCTCGCCCACACCTTTCTTGGTGGTGATGTACACCACGCCGTTGGCGGCGCGGGAACCGTAGATGGCGGTGGAGGAAGCATCCTTCATCACCGTCACGTTCTCAATGTCGTTGGGGTTCAGGGCTGTGAAGATAGCTACATCAACCGGCGTACCGTCGAGGATGAAGAGCGGCGTATTCGAAGCGTTGATCGAGTTGACACCGCGGAGGCGCATCGACACGGTCGCGCTCGGCTCGCCGGAACTGGTGTAGACCTGCAGACCGGCCACCTTGCCCTGCAGGGCGTCGCCGGCGCTGGCCGCCGGAATCTTGGTGAAGGCGTCGGATTTGACAAGCGTGGAGGCGCCGACCACCGAACTGATCTTCTTGGCGGTACCGTAACCGACCACGATGGTTTCCTCCAGGAACTCGGCATCGTTGGCCATGATGATGTTGATCAGGCTGCGGCCGGCCACGTCAACGGTCTGCGTCACCATCCCGATGCAGGTGAACGTGAGACGGTCGCCGGCCTTGGCGGCAATTTCATAGTTGCCGTCAACGTCGGTCGTCGTGTACTGTCCCGACACATCGTTGTGAACGGTCACCCCGATCAGGGGCTCGTTCTGCGTGTCGACGACTGTACCGGAAACCCGGTTCCGGAAGTCCTGTCCTCCCGGAACGGCAAGCGCCGGCAGCATGATCAGCAGCGCTGACAAAAGCAGCAGGCACTTGTAGCAAAGGTTGTTTTTCATCGGCAATAATATATTAGGTTGTTTCTATCCATACAAAAAGGCCGGATGAACCGGCCTTTTCCAATCAAACTACAGGGTTCGTCCCGGATAGGTTTCCAGGGCCTTCTCGAGACATACCAGCGCGTGTCGGAGGTCTTCTTCCTTGAGCACGTAAGCCAGGCGGATCTGATTGCGGCCCAGACCGGGCGTAGCATAGAAGCCGGCCATCGGGGCGACCATCACGGTCTCGCCGTTGTAGCTGAACTCCTCGAGCAGCCATTTGGCGAATTTCTCGGAATCATCGACCGGCAGCTGGGCGGCGGCATAGAATGCGCCCATCGGGCGGGGAGCCACGACACCCTTCATTTTCTGGAGACCGTCGATCAGCACATCGCGACGATGGATATACTCATCACGCACGGCCTTGAAATAGGAGGCCGGAGCGTCAAGTGCGCCTTCGGCGGCAATCTGGCCGTAGGAAGGCGAGCAAAGGCGGGCCTGGGCGTAACGCATCACGGCGGCCATCACTTCCTTGTTGCGGGAGACCAGATAGCCGATGCGTGCGCCGCAGAGGCTGTAGCGCTTCGACACAGAGTCGAGCAGAATGACGTTCTGCGCCAAGCCGGGGATATGCATGCAGGAGAAGTGCGGCGCGTCGGTATAGCAGAATTCGCGATACACTTCGTCGGCGAAGATGAAGAGACCGTACTTCTTGGCGATCTCTCCCAGTTCAAGCAGTGCTTCCTTCGTATAGAGGCAGCCGGTGGGGTTGCCCGGGTTGCAGATCACCACGCCCTTGGTTTTCGGGGTGATGTGCTTCTCGACCTCGCTCATCGGCGGCAGGGCGAATCCGTCCTCGATATGCGTGGTGATGGGCACGAGTTTCACGTCGTTCTGCAGCGCGAAGGAGTTGTAATTGGTATAGAACGGTTCGAAGACGATCACTTCGTCGTCGGGATCGCACGTCACCGAAAGGGCGATCTGCAGCGCCTCGCTGCCACCGTTGGTGATGTTGATGTCGGCCGCTTCCACCTGGATGCCGATGCGCTGGTAGTAGCCCGCCAAGCCTTCGCGCAGCGAATCGTTACCGCCGGACTTGGCATACGCCACGACCTTGAGGTTGTTGTTCTTCACGGCATCGAGGGCCTCTTTCGGAGATTCGATGTCAGGCTGACCGATATTCAGGTGATAGACCTTGATCCCGCGTTTCTTGGCCGCGTCGGCGAAGGGAACGAGCTTGCGGATCGGCGAGGCAGGCATGGCCTGCGCCTTTTTGGATAAAGTAAGCATTATTGGGTTGGATTATGATAGTTGTATTTATTGTTTCGCACCATACTTGGCGAGTTCCTCCAGGAACCCTTCGATCTTGGGCTGCACCTTGCTGGTCGGGCAGTCATAGTTGTTGACCAGGATCGCAAAGCGGAGCAGGCCGCGGTCAGAATCCACATAGCCGGCATAGCAGCGGACGCTCGACAGTGAACCGCTCTTGGCATAGATGGTTTTCTTGAGGTCGGGATCCGCCTTGGCCAGGACAGTTTTCAGCGTGCCCGGCCGGCCGGGGCCCGGGAAACTGGACAGATATTCCTTGAAGTCCGGACTCTGGGCCATCATGGCGTAGAAGCGGGTGAAGAAGCGCGGAGATACATAGTTCTGACGGGAGAGACCGCTGCCGTCGTCCTGCGTGTAACCGTACGTGGAGACGCCGCGGTCCTTCAGGTATTCCTCGATGATCCGGCGTGCCTGGCTGTAGGACACGTTCATGCAGGGCTCGCCGTTCTTGCGCTCGAGCAGGGTCTTGCCCACCATCTTGAAGATGGTCTCGGCGAAGAAGTTGTTGCTGATGGTATTGGTCACCTTGACGATCCGCCGGAGTTCCGGCGAGAAAGTCTCGGCGATATAGACCAGGTCTTTCTGGGCGGGGACAGCGCCGTCGTATGCCATCTGCCGGACGTCGGTAATGCCTTTGCAACCGACACCACGCTTCTTCAGGAAAGCGGCGAACTCGGAGGCACAGGTAGCCGGACCGTACTTGTTCGACTGGACAAGGGTCCGGGGTTTCGCATCGATTCCGTAGGTACCGACGAACTTGCCGATCGGGGTGATGCTGGATGCGTAGTATTCCGTGTTGTCACCGTCGCCTTTGGGGCCTGTCGTCGCTTCATTGATATAAGTCATGTAGGGAGAATAGGGACCGACCGGCGTAATGCGGACCGGATCTCCGATCTCCTCCCCTGCCTCGATTTCAAAATAGGTGAGGTTTTCACAGAAAGAGAGACCGGACGAGCCGGTACCGTAGTCGTAGCCGATGTTGCCATACGACCAGCCGGACGGGATGTTCTCCTCTTCAAAAATGCGGTCGTCTCCCACGATGCGGCCATTGATGCGACGGATACCCGCTTTCTGTACGGCCCGGGCCCAGACATTGAAAACTGTATCGATCGGGACAGCGATGGTATCACGGGACCCCAGTGTCGGATCGGCGCCGCCCACGATGTAGAGGTTGCCATGCAGAGTTCCGTTCTCGATGCGGCCGTCATAGGCGATGCGCGTGGAAAAGCGGTAATCCGGGCCGAGTATCTCGTAACCGAGGCCAGTCGTGATGGTTTTCATGGTCGAGGCCGTCAGCAGCGGCATGTCGGGATTCCACGAAGCGATCTCCCGGCCGTTGCCGTCGACAGCCAGGATGCCGACCACGGCGTTGATCAGCAGGGAATCGGTCTTCATCTGCTGGTTGATGTACGTCTGGACACGGTTCTGGCCGAAGCTCACCAACGGAATGAGCACCAAGGCCATCAAGATTCTCTTTTTCATTTCCGATTTCTTTATATCTGACAAAATTAGTAAATTTGCCATCTAAAAGCAAAAATATGCAGCGTAACTTCACGTTCTCCGGATGCCTCGCAGCGTTGTTTTTCCTGCTCGTTTTTTCCGCAGGATGCAACAAGAAAGAAATCCCCGTCGACAACATGGCCGTCGTAGGAAAAGCTCTTTATGACACGGCTTCCAACTTTTACGTCGAATTCAACGAATACCCCGACGAGATGCGGAACCTCCCCATCGGCGTCTTCGATTCCGGAACGGGCGGACTGACCGTTCTCGACAAACTTCTCTGCCTCGACAATTTCGACAACATCACCGGCAGCGAAGGCCGCGACAGCATCCTCGATTTCGCCGGCGAGCACTTCGTTTACCTCGCCGACCAGGCCAATATGCCCTACGGCAACTACGACGCCGAAGGCAACAGTGAATACCTGCAGGAACTCGTCCTGAAGGATGCGCTCTTCCTGATGGACGACGACTATTTCGCCAATGCCATCGAAGAGGAGCCGACCGGCCGGAAGATGCGGGCCAAGATTATCGTGGTGGCCTGCAACACCGCCACCGCCTACGGGCTCGACCTCATCCGCTCGATGCTCGACCAGACCGGAACGGGCGTCAAAGTGATCGGCGTGATCGGCGCCGGTGTCCGGGCCACGCTCGACGAATTGCAACTCAAGGGAAACGAGGCGCCGTTCGCCATCGGCGTGCTGGCCACACCCGGGACCATCGCTTCCGGAGCCTACGAAAAAGCCCTCCGCGAAGAGCTTGCCGCCCGGGGCATCACCACGCAGATCGACATTGTCAACCAGAGTGGCTATGGCTTTGCAGAAGCAGTGGATTCCGATCCCGACTATGTCAATCCCCTGCTTTTCGCGCCGCGCAGTTCCTACCGCGGCCCTGCGCTCGGAGAGTCCGACGGCAGTATCAAGCAAGAACTGCTCAATGCTTATAATTTCGACTTCACGGAGAACCGGATGCTGGCACGCCGCAGCCCCGGCGGCGGCTACGCCTCCCTGCAGCTCAACTGCGCCGAAAACTATGCCCGTTTCAACATGGTTTCGCTTCTGGAACGCCATCGCCAAAGCGGTACCGGCACGCCGATCCGCGCCATTATCCTGGGCTGCACCCATTATCCGTTCCATCTCGAGACCCTCAACGAGACCCTGGCCGAACTCCGTGACTATCGGGAAGACGGACGCTATCCGTACCGCGACCTCATCGCCGATGAAATCGTCTTCATCGACCCCGCCGTCTATACGGCCATCGAGTGCTACAACACGCTCCGGAAAGACGGCAACCTGGCGTATCGCATCACCCCTACGAAAGTCGAAGCCTATATCTCCGTTCCCAGCAGCCTGCTTGAAGACAACTGCCTGACCTCGGAAGGGATGCTGACCCACGAATTCAAGTACGGACGCAAGACCGGCACCGAAGACCAGACCACCAAACAAGTACCTTTCTCCCGCAAGAACCTGGACCAGAACAACCTGCAACGGATCGAGGAACTGCTCCCCGCCACGTATGCCCTGATTGCGCCCTCGCTCGAATAGCATGTACCAAGAGACCATCACGCCCGAAGAAATCGAAGCCATGGAACTGGCCGCCTTCCCCGGCCCGATTACCGTCATCACCGCACCCGGAGAAGAACTCGACCACGCCGTCGAACACCTGTCCAGCCAGCCGTTCATCGGGTTCGACACCGAGACCAAGCCCGTTTTCCAGGCTCACCAGCCCCGACACCATACTGCCCTGCTGCAATTGTCCAGCGAGACGGAAGCTTTTCTTTTCCGCCTTCAGGAACTCGGCCTGCCGCAGGCCGTGGCCGACATCCTGGCCGATACCCACATCACCAAAGTCGGCGCAGCGGTCGGCGAGGATATCCACGGGCTCCAACATTATTGTTCTTTCGAGCCGCATCGTTTCATGGACCTGCAGTCGTTCGCCGACCAGTACGGCATCCGGGAGAAGAGTGTGCGCAAGATGGCGGCCATCATCCTGGGCCGCAAGGTCTCCAAAGCACAGCAGTGTTCCAATTGGGAAGCCGAGCCCCTCTCCGACGCCCAGTTGCTCTACGCGGCTACCGACGCCTGGATCTGCGTGAAAATGTACAAGGCGCTGCTTGCCTCCAAGCGGGTGACGTCTCCCAACAGTAAACGGATATGACCCGCCTCTATCTCAAGAAAGGACGCGAGGAATCGCTTCTGCGTTTTCATCCCTGGGTGTTCTCCGGCGCAGTCGGCGGTATTGAAGGACCCGACCCGGCCGAAGGTGACGCCGTGGCCGTCCTGTCCGCCCGGAAAGAGTTCCTGGGCTGGGGACATTACCAGATCGGATCGATTGCCGTCCGCATGCTCAGTTTTGCCGATGATATGCCGGCTGGCGGACCCGACGAAACTTTCTGGACCCGGCGGCTGCAGGGATGTCTCGATGCCCGGCGTGCATTCGGACTGGCCGGATCTGAAACGACCAGCTGTTACCGGCTTGTCCATGGCGAAGGCGACGGACTCCCTGGCTTGATCATCGACTGGTATGACGGTGTCTGCGTACTCCAGGCTCATTCTGCCGGCATGTTCCGCGCCAAAGAGCAGATTGCACGGGCGTTGCAAACCATTTACGGCTCCGCCCTCCACGCCGTGTACGACAAGAGTTCGGGGACCGCTCCGTTCAAAGCCGGACTTGACCTGGGTGACGGATATCTGTTTCAGTCCGAAAAAGCGACATCGCTCTGCCCGCGTACCGTTCTGGAGAACGGCCATCAGTTCCTGGTTGACTGGGAGACCGGCCAAAAGACCGGCTTCTTCCTCGATCAGCGGGAGAACCGAGCGCTCGTCGAGCGATACGCCCGCGGCCGGCACGTCCTGAACCTCTTCTGCTACACCGGCGGATTCAGCGTCTATGCCTTGGCAGGTGGCGCCGTCTCGGTCGATTCAGTAGACAGTTCGGCCCGGGCCGTTGAACTCGTGGAAAAGAACATCGCCCTCAACTTCGGCCCGGATGCCCCCCACCGGGCATTGTGTTGCGACGCCATCGATTTCGTCAAGGCCGCGCCCCGGGATACCTACGACCTGATGATCGTCGATCCGCCCGCTTTTGCCAAGCATCGCGGCGCTCTCAGCAACGCCCTGCGGGCTTACCAGCGGCTCAATGCCGCCGCCATCGGCGCCGTCTCACCAGGTGGACTGATTTTCACGTTCAGCTGCTCGCAGGTGGTAGATCGCGAAGCCTTCGCCCTGGCCGTTTTCAGTGCGGCCGCCGATTCAGGCCGCCAGGTCCGGATCATCGACCGGCTGAACCAGCCGGCCGACCATGCCGTCAGCATCTTCCATCCCGAAGGGGCTTACCTCAAAGGGCTGGTGCTCTATGTTGAATAATCCTTTCTGCTACACCCCTGCTCCCCGGATCGTAGATGCGGCCGGGGCCCTCATTGCGCGCATCGACGCCACCCCGTCTTTGCGCGCGCTGTTCGCCGAAGGGAAGATGTTGGGCGTACTGGAAGTCGAGATCCCCGATCAGGTCGGGGATGACGCCAACGTCATGACCGGCGCGACCGACAACGTCATGTCCGGCGCGACCGACAACGTCATGCCCGGCGCAACCGACAACGTCATGCCCGGCGCGACCGGGCATCTTTTCCTCTTCGCCTTTTCGGGCCTGGCGGGCGGCCAAGCACTTGTAGAAGGTTTTGTACCGCCGATCTTTGCCTGGAAACCGGAAGACATCATCGCATCTTCACCGGAAGAGTCCCGCAGGTTGCAGGATTGGCTATTTGAGCAATATATTGTCGTCAACGGCCGGGGCGAACGCCGGTCCATCCGACAGATCTTCGCCGACCGGGGACTCGTGCCCCCCGGTGGGACCGGCGACTGTGCAGCCCCGAAACTCTTGCAGTATGCCTTGTCCAACGGACTGAAGCCATTGGCCATCGGAGAGTTTTGGTACGGCGCCTCACCGAGTCGGGAAGTGCGCCGACAAGGTGCCTTCTACCCCGCCTGTACTGGCAAATGCGGCCCCCTGCTCGGCTATATGCTGCAGGGCGTCGATGTCGAGCCCAATCCGCTGGAGAGCGATGCGCACTGGCATTTGG
This sequence comes from Bacteroidales bacterium, assembly GCA_016284265.1. Taxonomy (GTDB): domain Bacteria; phylum Bacteroidota; class Bacteroidia; order Bacteroidales; family UBA932; genus Cacconaster. The sequence goes on from JAEEOM010000083.1 coordinate 11,452, forward strand.
AGGAACCGGTCGTCCGCTATGAAGACGGCAGCCTGATTGTGGTGGAGAAACCGGCCGGCATGCTGGCTGTCCCGGGGCGACCCGTCCCCGGTGTCCCGCCGCGCCGTTCCCTGCAGGACTGGCTGACCGGCTATTGTGCCGAAACCGTCCTGGCCTGCCACCGGCTCGACATGGATACCTCCGGACTGATGGTCTTCGCCAAGAAGCCGGAAACCCAGTCAGCACTGCAGCAGCAGTTCGAACACCGCGAGGTGACAAAAGCCTATCTGGCGCTGGTAACGGCGGCAGAACCGGACCAGGCCCCGCTCAAGCCGGGCGACGGCGGCAAGATCTCCCTGCCCCTGGCTCCCGACTGGTACGACCGTCCGCGACAGAAGGTCGACCCCGATTGCGGAAAACCCGCCATCACGGAATACAAAGTGCTCCAAGTGGAGCCCGACGGCAACACCCTCCTGCGTCTGATTCCCTACACCGGCCGTACCCACCAGCTCCGGGTTCACTGCGCACACCCGGCTGGCCTCGGACGCCCCATCCTCGGCGACCGCCTGTATGGTGGCTCACAGGCCGACCGCCTGATGCTCCACGCCTCGTATCTGAGTTTCCGGCATCCAGCCGAGGGTCGCCGCCTGACCTTTGAATCCGATTGCCCGCCCATCCTCATATAAAGCCTCCGGTGAGGACGGCAGCTCGTTTTTCCTCCTTCCATCCCCATATTCGGTCCTATTTGAGGATGGCTTCAAAAAAATAGTTGGCATATCAAAAAAAATCTCTACCTTTGTAGTCCCTTGGTGCCTGGGCCGGGAGGTTAGGCACTGGTCTGCAAAACCAGGTAGAGCGGTTCAATTCCGCTAGGCACCTCAAAAAAAAAATAAAGCGAAGCCAGAAAGGCTTCGCTTTATTTTTGAGGCGCCTGTGGCGCCTTCTTTACTGGGGCACATCCCCAGACCCCTGGCAGCGTAGCTGCGGGGCTTTCGGGCTTCGCTTTTGTTTTGAGGCGCCTGTGGCGCCGTTTTACCGGGGCACATCCCCGAACCCCTAGCAGCATAGCTGCGGTTCTGTCCGGCTTCGCTTTTGTTTTGAGGCGCCTGTGGCGCCGTTTTTAGCATGGAAGTGTTCGTGAATGTTTGCTAAATTAGTAATTATCTGTTAACTTTGAAAGATAAAGATTCTTCCTGTTTATAACCTGTCAAAAGTATACAGATAAGTATGACCTTTACCATGATTATTGAGCTGCTGATCGTTCTGGCAGCGCTCTACGTAGGCTCCCGTTACGGATCCCTGGCACTCGGTGCCATTTCTGGCATCGGCCTGGCCATCCTCGTTTTCGGGTTCGGACTCAAGCCCGGCACCCCGCCCACCGATGTCATCTATATCATCATCGCCGCCGTTACCTGTGCGGGTACCCTGCAGGCCTCGGGCGGTATGGACTGGATGATCCAGATCGCCGAAAAGATGCTCCGCAAGCATCCGGAACACATTACGTTCCTTGGTCCGCTGGTGACGTTCTTCCTGACCGTACTCGTCGGTACCGGTCATGTGGTTTATACCGTCATGCCGATCATTTGCGACATCGCCCTGAAGAAGAACATCCGTCCGGAGCGTCCCTGCGCCGTATCATCCATCGCCTCGCAGGTAGGCATCACCTGCTCTCCCATCGCCGCGGCGGTCGTGGCTTTCGTCACGATCTCCAATGCCAACGGGTACATGGTCACCATCCCGCAGGTGCTGATGGTCACCATCCCGGCCTGCCTCTGCGGCCTGATGTGCGCGGCGCTCGCTTCCTACAAGCGCGGCAAGGACCTGGATAAAGATACCGAATTCCTCCGCCGGAAGTCGGATCCTGAGCAGTATCACTACATGTACGGCAACACGGCCACCACGCTCGACAAGGTCATCACCAAAGAAGCCAAGGCGTCGGTGTTCGTGTTTCTGGGATCGCTGCTGATCATCGTGGCATTCGCCTTCTGCCAGATGCTCCATGTAGCCGACGGGCGCACCGTGGCCCAGGCCATCAACCTGCCTAAGATGAACATCTGCATCCAGATCATCATGCTGATGGCAGCTGCGGCCAACATCATGTTCTGCAAGGCCTCGCCAAAAAAAGCCGTGGCCGGCGCTGTCTGGCAGTCGGGCATGGTGGCCGTAGTGGCCATCTACGGTATTGCCTGGCTGGCCGACACATATTTTGGCAACTACATGGAAGAGATGAAGACGATGCTGACGGGCCTGGTTACGCATTATCCTTGGGCCATCGCGCTGGTATTCTTCATCGTGTCGGTGCTCATCAACTCGCAGGGCGCCGTGGTGGTGGCCATGCTGCCGCTGGCCTATGAACTGGGCATCGCCGGACCGGTGCTGCTCGGCGTACTGCCCAGCGTGTACGGTTACTTCTTCATTCCGAACTATCCTTCCGACATCGCTACGGTCAACTTCGACCGGTCCGGTACCACCGTCATCGGAAAGTACTTGCTCAACCACAGTTTCATGATGCCGGGATTGATCTGCGTGACCGTCTCGACCATCATCGGTTACCTGATGACCAACGTATTCTTCTCCGGCTACTTCGCCAGTTTCATCCAATAGTCCGGCGGACGCAGGACCCCCATGCGGAAACTGTTCGAACGATATCCGGTCGGCACAGTGCTGCTGTTGATGCTGTTGTGCCTCTCACCGTTCATGGCATTGCGTGATGTCACGCCCGCCAATGAACTGCGGTACCTCAGCATTGCGGATGAAGCCCTCCGCGAAGGTCATCTGTTCGCTTTTACCAACCATGGAGAGCCCTATGCCGACAAGCCGCCGCTCTATTTCTGGATCCTGATGATCTTCCGCCGGTTGTTCGGCCAGCATTGTCCCTATCTCCTTGCACTGTTTTCGTTCGTCCCGGCCGCCATCGTCACGGTCGTCATGGACCGTTGGGTCTATGGCGGGCACAAAGACGCTTCTTCCAGGGAACGGGCGGCAATGGCCCTGATGCTCTCCTCGACCGGATATTGGATTCTCCTGAGCATGTTCCTCCGGATGGACATGCTGATGGTGCTGTTTATCGTGCTGGCGCTGCGGGGCTGGTATCGAAACAAGCCCTGGCTTTTCGCCCTGTACACCTTCCTTGCCCTTTTCACCAAAGGGCCCGTGGGCATCCTCATGCCCCCGCTGGTCATTCTGGTCTTCATTCTTTCGTGCCGTAAAAAAACGGAAGACCGTCCTCAGTTGCATCCCGGCCGTTTTCTCGGCTGGCGATTCCTGCTGCTGGTAGGAGGATGCTGCGCCGTATGGTTTGTCGGGGCCTGGCTTGACGGCGGTGCAGATTACTTGCACAATCTGCTCTTCCATCAGACCGTGGACCGTACGTTCAACGCCTTCCATCATAAACAGCCTTTCTGGTTCTACCTGAAAACGCTCTGGCCGGTCATGCTTCCCTGGTGCCTGATCACAGTCATCGCATGCATCGGTTCTCTTTGTCAGCGCGGAGGCACTGCTTTCCCGATTTCAGCGGATCAGGCAACCGAAAAGCTGTTCCGCTGCGCCTTCTTTGTCCCCTTGGTGATGCTGAGCTGTTCCAGCGGAAAACTGCCTATTTACCTGCTGCCGGTTTTCCCCTTCGTGGTCTATCTGCTTCCGCTCTATGTACGACGGACCGGATGGCGGCGCTGGATGGACTGGGCGATTGCCCTTCCCGCGATGTTGCTGGCCCTGGCTGCACTGGTGTTGCTGGTGGAGCCGCTGTTTTACGACCGGATTCCTGCATTGGCGCCGTATCGCTTTGCCAAGAGCCCTGCCTTTTCGCTCGCAGGCGCTTTCGTGTTGTGCGGCAGCGTTTTCACGGCAGTCCTCGCGCTCCGCTCCAGACGGAAAACGGCCAGCATCTTCCCGCTCGGGCTCTCCGTCTTCGCCTTTTTCATAGCCATCGCGCTGGTGCTTCCGCAAGCCGATGAGTTCCTCGGATACAGGGCTCTCTGCCGCGACATCCCGGAAGGCGTGCCGGTTTATGTCAGAGAGCACAACCGCCCGGAGAACATGGATGTTTACCTGGGACGGGATGTGATTCCCATCGGCCTGGACGACCCCCTTCCTGCAGACGGGGTGCTCATTACCAAAGCCACCTACCGGAATGCTGCGCTCGAAGGCCGGGAATGTCACATACACGGAGAATCCGCCCTCTGGCTTCCCCGTCCTTCCAATACCCTCCAGCCATGAGATTTTCAATGAAGGCGACTGGATTGGCTGGGCTGTTCCTCCTGCTGACGTTAGGAATCGCTGCAGCGCAGGACCTCCCCAAGAAATCGGGGAAATGGTCGGGCAGGCTCCTTTTGACGGCTGGATATGGCAGCCCCCTACACGTCGAAGAGGAAGAGGGAGATACCCGCGACACACTCGGCCACTTCCGGAATCAGCTCGCAGCACGGCTCGCCTACACCACACCCAAACTGACCTGGTCCACGGATCTGCAAGGGTTCTTTGAGATGAACCAGACGCAAAATATCCGGGTCGCAATCAAGGATCAGAACAATCTTGAAGTGAATGTGCAGCGCTCCGAATTCCTGCGACCCTCCGCCAGTTGGCGTTCCGACCTGCGCTGGCAACCGTCCGAAAAACGCCTGTACCAGGCCTTTCTCTCCTATCAATATGGTCTGGAACGCAAAGAGTCCGGCAATCTCGAGGCTTTTACCCAGTTTGATTACGCCAGCCGGGTACTCATGGCACACGAAGCCCGCGATGAGCACCAACACAACGCAACAGCCGGCTTCCGCTCCAGCCGTCAGTTGGGGTCATCGCGCCGCACACTGCTGTTCTCCGCCGACTGGCGCGGCCGGTTCCAGGCAATCCATTCCAAATGGGACCATATCACGGACATCTATTCGCCGGATGGGATGGAGCAAAACAACTATAGCTATCAGCTGACACCCCGCGCAAACACGTACGATGGCATCGTGGACCTCAGCTACCGGGACTCCCTGCTGACCGGCCAGCATCAGCTGACAATGGAACCCGGAATCCGGATCCGTGCCCTGGAAAACCGGGAATACAACAGGGGTGCCGTGCTCGATGAAAACGCAAACTGGCGGGACAGTGTCCGCCTGCGGGAGAATTTCGATTTCGTCCAACTGTTCGTGATGCCACATATCCGGGCGGAGTACCACCACCGGCCTTTCCGGGCAACCGCCGACTACACGCTCCAGTTCTATGGGCACCAGCTGACCAACGACATACATTATCAGAAACTGAACTGGTCGCGGCCTGCCATGACCGGCCGTTTCCTGGCCGAATGGAGTATTGCGGCCTACAACCAGCTGGTTCTGGGGACCACCCTCGCCGTGTCCCATCCCGAATTCAGGCAGATCTGCTGGTTCGACCGACAAGGAAGCGAACCCACGCAGCTGTTCCGAGGCAATCCCGACCTTCTTTCCAGCCAGAACGTATCCGCCGACCTGGCGTGGCTGCTGCGTTACAAACGTTTCCGCGTGACAGTCCGGTCAACCATCTCCCGCCGGATGAACGAATTGGAGCAGACCTTTTACGAAGAAACCATCAGCGGACAGGACTACAGGATCTTCACCTGGTTCAATACGGCCAAGGCTGTAAGCTTTACGCAGGAAAGCCTGTTGGGATGGAACGGCAACATGTTTTCCACCAATCTGGCAGTGCTTTACCGGCAGACAAAACGGGACGCGCTGATTCAGGACAATACCAGCAAGACCCATTACACCGAGCTTTCCCTGGATACGTCCTTCCGGCCGGGCCGGGGCTGGACTTTCTCGGCCAACGGTTTTTACCGGGGGGAAGTGCAGACCTTCTACAGCCTGCTGGGCGCCTACTACACGCTCAATGCCCGGATCGAAAAGCAGTTCAAGTCGTTCGCCGTATCCTTGGAAGGCCTTGACCTGCTGGATGCGCCGGTCAGGGCCGAGTTCTTCTCGGCCGACGGGAACAATGCCTGGTCCACGGAATCCCGCCAGAACCGCCGCATTTTCCTGCTGGGATTCTCCTGGAATTTCTGACCGGGCGCTTCCGAAATTGCGTTTTTATTCGTATCTTTGATGTTTTGAACTGAATTCAAATCAAACAACGCATAAACCTGTCAATATGAAACAAATCGTCGAGTGCGTCCCCAACTACAGTGAGGGACGCGATAAATCCGTGATTGACAACATTGTCGCCGCCATTGCCGCTGTCGAAGGCGTAAAGGTCCTCGATGTCGATCCCGGCGTAGCTACCAACCGCACCGTCGTAACCTTCGTCGGAGAGCCGGCCGCTGTCTGCGAAGCTGCTTTCCGCGGCGCTGCCAAGGCCCAGGAACTCATCGATATGCGACACCACCACGGCGCCCATCCCCGTTCGGGTGCGACGGACGTGCTTCCGCTCATCCCCGTGGCGGGCATCACTCTGGAAGAGTGCGCTTCGTTGGCAAGAGAGCTGGCGAAGCGTCTTTATGAAGAGCTGGGCATTCCCTGCTACTGCTACGAAGCGGCGGCTTTCAAACCTGAGCGCAAGAATCTCGCAGTATGCCGGGCCGGCGAATATGAAGCCCTGCCCGAGAAAATCGCCGACCCTGCCCGCCGGCCCGATTTCGGCCCCGATACCTACAACGACACGGTAGCCCGTTGTGGTGCTACGAACGTCGGCGCCCGCAATTTCCTGGTGGCGGTGAACTACAACCTCAATACCACCTCCACCCGCCGGGCGATGGCCATCGCCTTCGACGTGCGCGAGAAAGGCCGCAAGGCCCGCGAAGGCGGCTCGCTCACCGGCAAGCTCCTTAAAGACGAGAACGGCGAACAGATCTGGATTCCCGGCACTCTGAAGGGCTGCAAAGCCATCGGCTGGTACATCGACGAATACGGCATCGCGCAGGTATCGATGAACATCACCGACATCGACGTCACGCCGCTGCACGTGGCCTACGAAGAGGTCTCCCGCGCCGCCGCGGCCCGCGGCCTGCGCGTCACCGGCGCCGAGATTGTCGGCCTGGTTCCGAAGAAAGTGCTGCTCGAGGCCGGCAAGTTCTACCTCGCCCGCCAGCAGCGCTCCCTCGGCATTGACGAAAGCGAAATCCTGAAGATCGCCGTCAAGTCGATGTCGCTCGACGACCTCAAGCCTTTCGACCCGAAAGAGAAAGTCATCGAATTCCTGATGCAGGACGAAGAAGAGGAAGCCCGCAAACACCGCCTCGTGCGGATGACCGCCGAAGGCTTCGCCCGCGAGACGGCCTCCGAGTCTCCCGCCCCGGGCGGCGGATCCATCTCTGCCTATATGGGCGCCCTGGCAGCCGCCCTCGGCACGATGGTGGCCAACCTTTCCGCCCACAAACGCGGCTGGGACGACCGCTGGAAAGAATTCTCCGACGTGGCAGAAGCCGGCCAGGCCGTCATGCAGGAACTGCTCGACCTGGTGGACGAGGACACCGCCGCTTTTGACAAAATCATGGCCTGCTTCGGCATGCCGAAGGGCACCGACGAAGAGAAAGCAGCCCGCGCCGCCGCCATCGAAGAGGCTACACTTTATGCCGCATCCGTTCCGTTGAAGACGATGGAAGCTTCGCTGAAAGCCCTGCCGCTGGCCCTTGAAATGGCCCGTAAAGGCAACCCGGCCTCCGCGTCCGACGCAGGTGTGGCGGCCCTCGCAGCCCGCGGCGCCTGCCGCGGCGCCGAACTCAACGTACGCATCAACGCCTCCGGCCTGAAAGACCCGGCTCCCGCCAAACCCTTGATCGCCCGCGCTGCCGAAATCCTCCGCGAAGCCGAAGCCCTGGAAGCGCAGGTCCTGGAAGCCGTCAACAACCATATCAATCAATGAGTATGACTTTCCAAGAAGAAATCCTGGCGGGCATTCCGGCGGAACTGCCGGAAGTGAAAGCCTACGATCCCGATATCAACCACGCCCC
>JAEEOM010000084.1 GCA_016284265.1 Bacteroidales bacterium
TTCGCGCTGAGCGATAATCAAATAATTGCATTATTGCTGAGAATGTCGTATATTTGGCCTGAATAAGCCAGATTTGACCAATTATGCAAAATGGAAACCTGTTCAGGAGAGCCTTCGGCTGGTACTTTACCAAGCGCGTGCTGCCTTATTGGGCAATCCTGATTACCGATACACTGATCGTTTTTCTGTCGGCCGTCGTGACCTATTGGGTGACGGACCGGACTTTCTTTTTGTCGCCCGAACGCAGTTCCGTATTCCTGACCGCCTTGTTCTATGCCATCTTGAGTTGGGTCGGAGCCCGGATTTTCAAGACCTACACAGGGGTAATGCGTTATTCCAGTTCGATTGACCTGCTGAAGTTGGGCTATGCGAACATGGTTTCGATGGGGCTGGCACTTCTGTCGTGGTGGATTTTTGGAAGATTGCAGGTTACGAGCCTAACCGCACTCACTCCCTTGGAAATCATTATCGCCTTCGTGATCTCCGCCATGCTGATGTGGGCCTTGCGCATCGCAGTGAAATCGATCTATGATAGCCTTATTGCGACATCCAACACCACGCGTGTATTGATCTATGGCGCTTTGACAGGCGGTGTAGGCATCGCAAAAAGTATTGCCGAGGAGAATCCGGTACGCTTCGAACTGCGCGGCTTTATCTCGCATGAGCATCGCATCCGGGGTATGAAGCTGATGGATGTGCCGGTCTATTCACTCGACGACGATATCGCCGCCGTAGTGAAGAAAGAGCATATCAAGGCGGTCCTGGTCAGTCCGTATCGTGTGAAGGATTTCCGGAACAACCAGGAGATCCAGAATACCCTGATCGGAGCAGGCTGCAAAATATACATGGCGCAGGACGCCAAGGAGGCCACCATCAAAGACGGCATGCTGACCGACGACGAGATGATGAACCTGCAAATCCGCGAGGTCAGTGTGGAGGACCTGCTGCCACGCCAAGAGATCCGCGTGGACCTGAAAGCAGTCGAGGCTTTGCTGAAGGGGAAGCGCGTGCTGATCACGGGATCGGCCGGATCCATCGGCATGGAGATTGTTCGTCAGGTGGCCAGTTTTAAGCCTGAGAAGATGATGCTCATCGACCAGGCCGAGACGCCCCAGCACGACTTGCGCTTGATGATGGCCAAGGAATTTCCCGACGTGCCCTGCGAGGTGGTTGTAACCAGCATCAGCCGACGGACGCGGATGGAGTATATCTTCAAAACGTTCAAGCCTGAATACGTATTCCATGCCGCTGCTTACAAGCACGTGCCGATGATGGAAGACAATCCCAGCGAAGCAGTCTTGAACAATATATACGGGACCAAGGTGATCGCAGACATGAGCGTGGCGTGCGGCGTAAAAAAGTTCGTGATGATTTCGACCGACAAAGCCGTGAATCCCACCAATGTCATGGGCTGCTCGAAGCGTATCTGCGAGATTTATGTGCAGAGCTTGAACCGCAAACTGAAGATGGCGGCACTGGCTGCACACAAACCGGGCATGAAGGACGAAGAGGAATATACCCAGTTCGTCACCACGCGTTTCGGTAATGTGCTCGGATCGAACGGATCGGTGATTCCACTGTTCCGCGAACAAATCAAGAATGGCGGTCCGGTGACCGTTACCGACGAGCGGATCGTGCGCTTTTTCATGCTGATTCCCGAGGCCTGCAAACTGGTGCTGGAGGCTGGCACCATGGGGAACGGGGGCGAGATCTTCGTGTTCGACATGGGACAGCCGGTGAAGATTGCCGACCTGGCCAAGCGGATGATTGCACTCTCGAATGCCAAGAACGTGGAGATCAAATACACGGGCCTGCGGGAAGGCGAAAAGCTCTACGAAGAGGTGCTCAATGAGATGGAAGGCACCAAACCGACCTTCCATGAAAAGATCCGTATCGCCCAGGTTCGCGAGTACGATTTCGACGAAGTCAGTCGTGAGATCGACGAACTGGTGGAAATCGCCAAACAGTTCGACAATATGGCTACTGTCCGTAAGATGAAAGAGATTGTGCCCGAGTACAAGAGTAATAACTCTGTGTATGAAGCTATCGATGAGGAGATTGGTAAAAATGGGGGGGGGGGCGTTGACAGCTAGATAATTAGATGCCCGGTCAAGCCGGGCATGACGAAAAGTCGAGTTGGGCTTGAAGAAAATTTGAGCCGGGCATGACGCCGAAACAGGGTCGCCGGGCGGCCATCATAAAAGAGGTCCAGACAGGTCGTGTTTGGACTTTTTTTATTATCTTTGCTTGATTTATCGGTCGGTTCGCGCACACCGCCTATGGATGTAGGCAAGAGCGAAGTGCGGGAGAGTGAAAACCTGCCGGGCCGTGGCTGCTGCGCTTGCTTCTGCAGGCGCAGGAGTGAATTTTATGTCTTGATTGGACCTCTACGAAAATGAACGAATTTGCTTTATCGTTGTTGCTTCTGGGCGCGCTCTCTTCGGGGAATCAGCTGCCGTTTTGGATGAGCGCCAACCAGTTCGGACTGATGCCCGAACCGAGTGGGGCGTTGGCCTTGTTTCAGGCCGGTACGCAGTATGATGCTTCCAGAGACTTTCAGTGGAAATGGGGGGTGTCGTTAGCGGGTAATTATGAGAGATTCCCGGTCAAGCCGGGAATGACGACTACTGGGTCGGGGATGACGGGTAGTACGGCGGACTTCAATCTGATGGTGGATGAATTGTACGCCAGTGCGAAGTGGAAGATGATCCGCTTGGATGCGGGAATGAAACGCTTTGATTTGGACTTCTATGGAGCGGGAACACCGACACTGGGGTCGATGTCCACGACCGGCGGCCATATCTGTTGGAGCGGGAATGCCCGGACGATGCCGGGATATCTGATCACCGTAGAACCGTTCCCGATTTCGAAGCGGAAAATCGTATGGCTGCATGGAGCATTTGGTGATTTCAAGACGATTGATAACCGCTATGTCAAAGGGGCCCTGGTTCACCGGACCAACGCGTTTATCATGTTCCGGATGTCACCCCGGCTGGATTTCCATTTTGGTCTCGACCACATCGCGACATGGGCCGGCACAAGTCCCGTGTACGGCGAGATGCCTGTGACATTCGATAACTATTACCGGATGCTCCTTGGGAAACATGCCGGCGAGGACGGAACAGCGAGTGACAGGCGCAACACAATTGGCGATCAACTGGGTAGCCTCGTTTTTCGCTTTGACTGGCGTGGTGATGACTGGAAAGTGGCGCTCCAGCATGACGCCCCATATGCGGACCGATCTGGCATGCGTTCACAGAACATTCCCGATGGCGTCAACACCATCTGGTTCGGATTCGACAACAAGGATCGCTGGGTGACGGATGTCGTGTATGAGTATCACTATTCGATGTGGCAGTCAGGAACAAGACATGACCGGCCGGCCACCCCGGAAGAAAGTGCACGGGCCAATCCCAACGATCCCTGGAAACAGGCACGCCATGTTCAGGGAGGCGGGGATAATTATTTCAACAATGGCGAGTATAAATCCGGCTGGACCTACTATGGCTGGACTATTGGCAATCCCTTATTCGTCCCCAAGGGAACTCATGCAGGCACATGGACGGGGCGAGAAACCGTTCTTGGCGTTGAAAACAATCGTCTGAAGGCCCATCACATCAGCGTGGCCGGCAAGCTGTTCCGAAAGATGCCTTACAAGCTGATGCTGACCTACAGCCAGAACTACGGAACCTATACGCAGCCGTATATCGCTCCGTCCCAGTGGGGCAAACCCTGGGGCTCCGTGGAAGAAACCCCGCTTCACCAAGTCTCCGGTGCGTTCATGGGCGAGATTCCGCTGAAACATTTCGCTGTGACCTACGGCATCTACGCCGACCGGGGCCAGCTGTTGCCCGATGTCTTCGGGGCTACGTTGGGTCTCCGCTATTCGTTTCAAATGAAATAAGCTTTTGTATCGATGCGGCTGAGTAT
>JAEEOM010000085.1 GCA_016284265.1 Bacteroidales bacterium
CTCCAGTTCGGCGCGCAGCGCCGGATCGGGCGGCACGTCGGGGAGGTGGTAGCCGCAGGTGGCGGCCTCGATGTAGAGGCCGCTGCCGCCGCAGAGGATGGGCGTCTTGCCGCGCGCGACGATGTCGTGGTAGGCACGCTCGAAGTCTTTCTGGTACTGGAAGATGTTGTATTTCTCGCCGGCGTCGGCGATGTTGATCAGGTGGTAGGGGATTTCCCCGTATTCGGCCAGGTCCTTGCCGGTACCGATGTCCATCCCGCGATAGACCTGCCGTGAATCTCCCGAAAGGATTTCGCCGTCCAGTTCGCGGGCGAGCTGTACGGCGTAGCGCGTCTTCCCCGAGGCGGTCGGGCCAAGGATGCAGATCAGGTCATAGCCGTCGGGGAGCATGGGTCGGCGGGGTCAGTCATCGTCTTCGGTGGGTTCGGCGGGGAGCTGGATCTCCTTGAACCGTTTGGCCCGCTGTTTCCAGCGCTCGCGGGCAAATTGCTGCATGTCGCTCACTTCATCGTTCTCATCGATGATCTCCAGGCCGAGGATGGTTTCGATGATATCCTCCAGCGTAAGGATGCCCTGGAAGCAGCCGTATTCGTCGATGATCAGGCCGATCTGTTCTTTCTTTGTGAGCAGGGTGTCCCAGATATCGGCCACGGACTGCTCTTCGTTGAAGAAGGTGATGTCGCGCTTGATCTCGCTCAGGCGCATGTCGAACTTATCCTCGGCCAGGCACTCGAGGGCTTCGCTGCGCAGGATGTATCCCGTGATGTATTCGGGACTCTCGCTATAGACGGGAATGCGGGAGTAGTGCTCGAAATCCTTGTCCTTGTAGAAATTTTTGAGCGTCATGTTCTCCGATGCGGTCTGGGCCACCACGCGGGGCGTCATCACGTCGTATGCCTTTACGCCGTCGAGCTTGATGACGTTCTGGATGATGCGGTTCTCGTCTTCGTCGATCACGCCTTCCTCTTCGCCCACATTAGCCATGGCCGACACCTCTTCGCGGCTGACGGAGGCCTCGTCGTCGTCTTTCTGGACGAGTTTCGTGATCAGTTCGATGAGGATGACGAAAGGATACATGATGACGATCAGTCCGCGGAGGACGCGCGTCGTGAAGCCCATCAGCTTGCGGTAGTACGTCGTGCCGATGGTCTTCGGGATGATCTCGGAGAAGATCAGGATCAGCAGGGTCGTGATGGCCGACATCCATCCGAAGAAGGTGGCACCGCCGATCTCGGTCGCCTGCATACCGACGCCAGCCGCGCCGACGGTGTTGGCGATGGTATTGAGCGCCAGGATAGCAGCCAGCGGCCGGGCGTTTTCCTCCTTGTATTGCATGAAGCGGGTGGCGGGCTTGTAGCCTTCTTCCTCCCGCATCGTGATGTAGGAGATCGGGGTGGACATCAGCACCGACTCGAGAATCGAGCAAAGGAACGAGATGGCCATCGCTCCCAGCAGGAAAAGCAAAAGAATGGTGATCGGCGACATTATCGGGTTTTTCTAGTCAAAGTTCCGTTGTCGGAGATTTCCAGGCCGTAGTTGCCCCGGAAATCGGCTTCCGAAAGGGCGCGCATGTGCTGGGCAACCTTGTTTTCCAGGTCGGGCAGCGGCCCCGTCCCCGGAGTCTGGATGAACGAGTGGATCCGGCCTTCCACGAAGCTGCCGTCGCGCGCGATGCGGGCTACGAGCACGGGCGCATAGCCTGTAAGGCCGGCGACATTGATGCCGTAGGTCGTGCAGAAATTGCCGAGGCTGTAGGCAATCAGGTGGCCTTTGTAGCATTCTACGGCCCGGACGACATGGGGGCCATGGCCGAACACGAGGTCGGCCCCCAGGTCGATGCAGCGATGGGCAAAGGCGCGCAGGTTGCCGCGGTTCTCGCCCAGATAGGTCTCAGGTCCGTCCGGAAGGTGGGAGTATTTCGTGCCTTCCGCTCCGCCGTGGAAGTTCACAATAAGAATGTCGCACCGCGGCCGTAACGCCGTAACGATGCGGGTGACGGAAGCCGTGTCGGTGTGCTTGAGCGTGTAGGAATTCTGTCCGAAGGAGCAGATGCCGTAGCGCACGCCGTTCTTCTCCACCACGACGCTTTCGCAGTCCGGCAGGCCGCTGTAGGCGATGCCCTCTTTTTCGAGGATTTCGCGGGTCCGCTGGCGGCCTTCCGGTCCGAAGTCATTGGTGTGGTTGTTGGCCAGGTTGAGGTAGTCGAAGCCCGCTTCGGTGAGCAGGTGGGCGTAGCTTTCCGGGGTGCGGAAAGCATAATTGTTGGCCTTGCTCACGTCTTTGGTGCTCTTTCCCCCGTCGGCGATGACCCCTTCCAGGTTGCCGGCCGACAAGTCGGCATCGAGGAAGAGCTGTTTCACATGGGCGAAGATCTCCGCGCCGTTGTTCTGTGGCAGCCGGACGGTGGGATAGGTGGTGCCCATCATGATATCGCCGCACATGGCGATGGTCAGCAGGGAGTCGGCAGGCTGGGAATCTGTCGTCTGGCTGTCGGTTTGCGGTTCGGTTTGGGGCTGCGCTTGGGTCTTGGCCGGCGTGCAGGCGACCAGCAGGGCGAACAGAAGAATCAGCAATGAGCGTCTCATCACTTCGTCTTTTTTTGTTTCATCTGCGCCTCGCGCTGCTCTTTCGAGAGCGGACGGTAGTTCGTCTTCTCCGGCTCGGCACGTCTTGCCGGGATTCTCTTCACGGCCGCATACACCAGGAAGAAGATGCCGACCAGGATGCAGGGGATGCTGAGCGTCTGGCCCATGTTGAGCACCATGTTCTGCTCGAAGTCCACCTGCGGCTCCTTGATGAATTCAATGAGGAAGCGCATGCCGAAGCAAACCAGAAAGAACAGGCCGAACAGGCAGCCTTTGTGGATCTTGTCGAGGCGCTTGAAGTAGAGCCAGGCGAGGACCAGGCCCAGGATGAGATAGGAGAGGGCCTCGTAGATCTGGGTGGGGTGCTTGGGTTCGGTCTCGCCGCGGCGCTCGAAGATGAAGCCCCAGGGGAGATCGGTCACGTTGCCGTAGATTTCGGAATTGAAGAGGTTGCCCAGGCGGATGAAGCAGCCGGCGAAAGCCACGGCGAT
>JAEEOM010000086.1 GCA_016284265.1 Bacteroidales bacterium
GGAATGTTCCTTTCCCGCCGCCATAAACAAAGATGCCCGGGCAAGCCGGGCATCTCTTGGGAGGAGGAGACAAGCGCTATTTGTACAGGAAGCGCTTGATCGACATCTTCGGGGTCTTCTCGAAGGGCTGTGCCTGGAGTTCGACCTTCGCAATCTGGCTGTAGGACGGGAGCTGGCGGTTGGCGCCGACGCGGATGTTCTCGGGGATGTTGGAACGGGCTTCCACATCGAGGAGCGCCTTGGCGATGGCCTGCTCATCGACAAAGACCAGCGCGACCAGTTTGCCACCGCGGTCCACGACGACACTCTCGATCACATAGTCCTGGTTGTTGACGACCGCCTCGATCTCTTCCGGATAGATGTTCTGGCCGGAGGGACCGAGGATCATGTTCTTCGAACGGCCACGGATGAAGATGTTGCCTTCGGCATCGATGATGCCCAGGTCGCCCGTCTTCAGCCACCCGTCTTCCGTGAAGGCATTGGCGGTGGCTTCGGGATTCTTGTAGTAGCCGACCATGATGTTCTCACCCCGGCACTGGATCTCGCCGACCACGTGCTGCGGGTCTTCCGAATCAATACGTACTTCCGCCACATCAACGCACTTGCCGCACGAGCCGGCCACATACTTGGTCCAATGCTCATAGGCCAGTAACGGGCAGGCTTCGGTCATACCGTAACCCACCAGGTACGGGAACTTGATCCGCTTGAAAAGACGCTCCACTTCGGGATTCAGCGGCGCGCCGCCCATGATGAATTCCAGGACATTGCCGCCGAAGGCCTGCACCAGGCCGTCCTTGACTTTCTTGTAGATGATGTTGTTGATGCCCGGAATCTTCAGCAGGAATTTTACGACCGGCTTGTCGAGAGTCGGTTTGACTTTCGACTTGTAGATCTTCTCCATCACGAGCGGGACCGTGATCAGCAGGTAGGGTTTCACATCGGCGAAAGCCTTCATCAGGGCCGCCGGCGTAGGAGTCTTGCCCAGCCAGTAGATCGAGGTACCGTTGCAGAGGGGATAGATGAACTCGATGACCAGGCCGTACATATGGGCCATCGGCAGCATCGAGACCATTTTGTCGCCGGCCGGCACGTTGCGCTGGCTGTAGTCCACGTTCGCGGAGAAATTGCGATAGGTCAGCATCACGCCCTTCGGATCACCGGTCGAGCCGGAGGTATAGTTGATGGTCGAAAGATCGTCCCAGTTGTCCGTCGGAAAGACCACGTCGTCAGGACCGTAACCGCCAGGGTGCCTCGCGGCGAAGAGTTCGTCCATCTGGTCGTAGATGGCCTGGATGCTTTCGTCGGCTGTCCAGAGCGTCTTCCACGTGTCCACATCGATAACCAGCTTAAGCAGCGGCATCTTGGCCAGGTCGAGTTTCTTCCATTTGGCCGCGTTGGTAAACAGGGCAAGGCTCTCGGAGTGGTTGACCAGGTGGTTGACACTGTCGGGCGTGAAATCAGCCAGGATCGGCACAATCACGGTCTCATAGGTGTTGACGGCCAGGTAGGCCATGCCCCAGCGGGCGCCGTTCTGGGCGCAGATGGCGATCTTGTCTCCTTTCTTGAAACCCAGTTTCTCGAATACGAGATGGAACTTTTCAATCTGGGTGGCCATCTGGGCGTAGTTGAAGGTCTCGCCGCCGATGTTGTTGAGGGCGGGCTTGTCCCAGAACTTGCGGGTCGCAGCCTGCAACCGCTCGAGGTAATGCGGGTAATTGCTCATCGTGTGGTTATCGGTTTTAGTGTTTACTCTCAGGCTTCGGCATCCGCCTTGAGCGGCGGCATCATCATGGGATTCATCGGGAGTTTGATCTCACCGAACTGGCTCTCATATTTCCGGATGTTGTCGTTCAGGGCACCCAGCAGGCGCTTCGCATGCTCAGGCGTCATGATGATGCGGCTGGCCACCTGCATCTTGGGCAGTCCCGGCATGTTCTGGGCGAAATCCAGGATGAATTCGCTGGAGGAATGCGTGATGATGGCCAGGTTGGCGTAACGGCCCTGCGCCACTTCGGGCTTGATTTCGATATCGATCTTCTTTTCCATGGCTATTTGGCGAAAGCGACGGCCCGGGTCTCCCGGATCACGGTGATCTTGATTTGTCCCGGATAGGTCATTTCGTCCTGGATCTTCCGGGCGATCTCGGTCGAGAGTTCTTCGCACTGCTGGTCGGTCACGCTCTCGGCGCCGACAATGACGCGCAATTCACGACCGGCCTGGATGGCGTAAGTCTTGGTCACGCCCGGATGTGAGAGGGCGATGCCTTCCATGTCCTTCAGGCGTTTGATGTACGATTCGATGACCTCGCGGCGGGCACCGGGACGGGCACCGGAAATGGCGTCGGCCACCAGGACAAGCGGCGCGATGAGGGTATTCATCTCGATCTCCTCGTGGTGGGCACCGATGGCGTTGCAGATATCGGGCTTCTCCTTGTATTTTTCGGCCACCTTCATGCCGAGCAGTGCGTGCGGCAATTCCGGATCTTCCTCGCACACCTTGCCGATGTCGTGGAGCAGGCCGGCCCGTTTGGCAG
The DNA here is from genome assembly GCA_016284265.1 of Bacteroidales bacterium. Classification (GTDB taxonomy): domain Bacteria; phylum Bacteroidota; class Bacteroidia; order Bacteroidales; family UBA932; genus Cacconaster. The sequence continues at coordinate 2,534 of JAEEOM010000086.1, forward strand.
CCTTCGTGTTCAGCCCGAGCTCGGACGCCATGGTGGCGCAGATGTTGGCCACTTCGCGGGAGTGCTGCAGCAGATTCTGGCCGTAGGAGCTGCGGTATTTCATGCGGCCGATGAGCCGGATGAGTTCCACATGCAGGCCATGGATGCCCAGGTCGATGCAAGTACGCTTGCCGGTCTCCATGATCTCGTCGTCGAGTTGCTTGCTTACTTTCTCGACCACCTCTTCGATGCGGGCTGGGTGGATGCGCCCATCAGCCACCAGCTGGTGGAGCGCCAGGCGCGCCACTTCGCGGCGGACCGGATCGAACGAGGACAGCAGAATGGCTTCGGGCGTGTCGTCCACCACGATCTCGACACCGGTGGCGGCCTCGAGGGCGCGGATGTTACGGCCTTCACGGCCGATGATGCGGCCCTTGATCTCATCGTTGTCGATGTTGAAGACCGTAACGGCGTTTTCGATGGCCGTTTCAGGCGCGGTGCGCTGAATGGTGTTGATCACGATGCGTTTGGCTTCCTTGGCGGCGTTCAGCCGGGCCTCGTCCATTACCTCGTTGACATAGGACATCGCTTCGGTGCGGGCTTCGGCCTTCATGTTTTCGACCAGCTGGTTCTTCGCCTCGGTGGCGGTCATGCCGGCCACTTCCTCGAGTTTCTCGATTACCTTGCCGCGGAGTTTCTCATACTCCTCCTGCTTGCGGCCGACAATCTCCATCTGGTTCTTGAGGTTTTCGCGGATGGCATCGACCTCTTTCTGTTTGCGTCCCACTTCGGAATTCTGCTGGTTGAGGCTGAGTTCACGCTGCTTGAGTTTGTTTTCCAACTGCAACGCCTGGGCGTTGCGTTCGTTGATGTAAGCTTCATGCTCGCTCTTGAGCTGCAGGAACTTTTCCTTCGCCTGGAAGATCTTTTCCTTCTTGATGGCCTCGCCTTCGGCCTCGGCATTCTTGAGAATCTCCTCTTTCTTGCCCTTCAGTATGAAGTTTCTGACCAGGATGCAGCCCAAAACGCCAAGCCCGGCAGAAATCAATGCGGTTAAAATGTAGGATAACATGGTTGCAATATATATTGTGTGTAAACTGATTCACGCAATACTTGCAATCGAAAGAAAAAAGCCGTTAGTCCTGGTCTATCGAAAATCTTGATATGCAAGATTTGAGCTCCGGTTTTGTCGCAGACTTCCAACGTCCTATCGAAATAGAATCCCCCGAAGGGTCACCCAGGCCTGTCTTTGACGACCGAGTTGGCTCGGTTGTGTTTGTAATGTTGATTTTGGCAAAGAGCAAAACTAACGGCTAAGGTATTCTCCAAGGCTCGCGTCCAGTTCTTCCAGACGACGAAGCAAGGTATCGGTTTCTTTGTTGCTTCTGGATTCCATCTCAAGGAGTTTGGTTTCCTCCGAAAGGAGGATCATGCTCAGCACATCACTCAAATCCTGGTCCCGGAAATCGAACCGGAGAGAGTCGATCTCCCGGTTGATCCGGTCGGCCGCCGCACGGATGAGCTCTTCACGCTCGGCATCCACCAGATGCTGAGTCTCCTTCCCCGCTATCCTCAGTGTGATTCGCTGCTTCATCCTTTCAATCGCCGAGCAAACTCACGCAAGCGTCGATTTCCTTGATCAGCCTGGCCACTTTCCGCCGGGCCTGAGTCCGGTCGCCGGACGTACCCAGAAACGCTTCTTTCAATCGCAAGTTGTCTATTTGTTTCTCTAGTTCTTTGATTCGGTTTTCTTTCTTTTCCTTGTCGGCTTCAAAACGAGCCAGGGAGGCTTTCAGGCCGGCGTTCTCCCGGTCGAGCGTCTCGCAGCGGGCGATCAACTCCTCGACCTTCGATTTCAACCGGATAGCCAGATCCTGTCCCATAACCAAACAATCGGCCAAAAATACGAATTATTTTACAAATTTCCAATTGGTCGCCACCGTCGGGACAATTTCTTCACGGGCGGCTATGTAGTCACCGATCAACGAACGGATGTCCTTCATCCTGTCGACAATGACCAGCGTAGCCGGATCGACCTTTGCACCGTCGCGGAGCAAGTCACCGCCGCCGCTGGCCCGGTACGAGGTCATCGCCACCTTGTATGTCTTTGCCAGATCGAACGGCGTCCCGTCGCGCATGGAGAGAATCCGCACCCGCTCACCTTTGGGCGCGCTCTTGCTGACCTCATACAAGATACCGTCGGCCGAATCCCAGTTGTAGGAAGGACCGGTCTTGTTCACCCAGTTGTCGTAGGAATACTCCAGGTAATCCTTGATCTGCTGCCCGGTGAGCTCCACCGTATAGAGCTGGTTCTCAAACTTGTAGATCGACACCAGATCCTGGAACTCCACGACACCCTCGGGCACCACGCCGCTGTTGGAGAGCGGAGCGGCAAAAGCGATGTCGGCACCGCTCGCTTCAAGTTGGACGGTCTGGACCAGGTTGATGTAAGAAGACGGGCCGTCGAGGGCATCGGCCAGGAAGATATTGTCGGACAATTTGCCGATCGGACGGTTGGCGAAAGCCTTGACAGCGTTGAAATCTTCCTTGAACGCTGCGACATAATCAGGATCGGCAGGGTACTTGTCCATCGGGACAAGTTTGTAATCGACCGCCTTGGAAACGACCTTGCCGTTCTTGACGGTCAGCGTGAAATCGGCCTGCCCCACAACGGCGGCTTTCGTACCGGCATCGAGCAGCACCACGCTGCCTTCGGGATTATCCACTTCCTTGGCCACCGGGCGATGGTCGTGTCCGTTGAGCACCAGGTCCACACCCTTGAGCACCGATGCCAGATAGTAGGCCTCATTCTCACGGTCCGCCTGTTCCGCCCCTGTTCCGGAATGCACAGCCAGGACCACCAGTTGCGGCTTCTCCTTGGCAATCACCTCGTCAACCAGATTCTGGGCAATGACGGAGATTACCTGGAAATCCATGCCGTGCCAGATCGATGAAGAAAGCCAGCTCTTGATGTTGCCATTGGTCATGCCGATGATGGCGACCTTCACGCCACCACGCTCCACCGTACAATACGGCAGAAAATAGGAATCACTGACCGCCTGGTTCTTCGGATTCTCATCCATGTCTGCCCGGCCGTTCTCGTCGCGGTCGAAAGCAGCGTTGGCAGCCAGATACGGCATGGTCATCTCCCGAGCGACGCGGTCGTATACGTCGTGGCCTGTCTCGATGTCGTGGTTGCCCACGACGATGGCGTCATAGCCCAGCCAGGCCGCGATGCGCGGATAGACATGAGGCACATCGGTCGCCACATAGTTGAAATAATAGGCTGCATTGTCGCCCTGCAGGTTGTCGCCTACATCAATGAGTACCGGCTGGACACCTCCGGAACGGAGTTCTTTGAGGTAAGACGACACGTTGGCCAGCGAGGTCTTGGCCGCCATATTGTCCACGTACGCCGAATCAAAATAGGCACCATGGACATCGGTGGTGGAACAAACCGTCACCGTGTACGCGCCGTCGGCGAGCGCTCCTTTCGATGAAAGCAGGGAGATCAGGCAGCCGATGCCGAATCCCACGCCGAACAGGGCGATGAGGATGGCTGCGATATTCAGGATTCTTCTCTTCATGGAAAATCTATCGGATTGTTATAACAGTATTTCAAAGGAATCGGAATCTTTACTGACCGGGAAACGCTCGCGGTAGTGCGCCAGTGGCGCCATCGGCAGCTCTGCATGATAGAACTTGACGCCCCCCGCCTGGCAAGTGCGGGCAATGCTGTGCCCGACATAGTCGAGGATCATCGACTTTCCGTCGTAATCGCATAGCGCATCGGTGCCGATGCGGTTGCAGAACAGGGCGTAGGCGGCGTTTTCGACCGCCCGGGCGCGCAAGAGGATCTGAGCAGCGTCGATGCGCGAGGCCGGCCAGTTGGCGATGTTGACCAGCAGGTCGTAGCCGTTGTCGACGTTGCGGCTCCACACGGGGAAGCGCAGGTCGTAGCACACGTTCAGCTCGATCCGCCAGCCCCGGTAAGACACGGTGCAGCGGCGGTTTCCAGGCTCGTAGGCAGGATACTCACCGGAGGGCGTGAAGAGGTGATGCTTGTCATAGAACACCTCCATGCCGTCAGGCGCGATGAACCAGCAGCGGTTGGTGATATGCGACGCACCGTCGGAACTGGTCCAGCGGGTAGGCACCGAGGCAATCACCGCCACGCCGCATTCGGCGGCAATGCGCCGGAGCCAGGTGGCCGAGGGACCGTCCTCCGGCTCCGCTACGGCGTGATTCATCGTGAATCCTACAGAAAAAGTCTCGGGCAGCACCAGGATATCAATCGGATGCTGGGCGCAGAAACGGCGCACGGGCGCATCGAGCCGTGCGATCGTGGCAGAAGCATTCTCCCACACGATGTCATGCTGACACAGGGCGACTCTCAGGACTTCCAGCGTTTCCATTCTTCAGTTTGATTTTGTTGATGATCAGCGCAATAGCGCCATCTCCCGTCACATTGCCGGCCGTTCCGAAACTATCCATGGCGATATAGAGGGCGATCATCAGGCCCTGCATCGAGGCATCGAAGCCGAGCATCGAGGCCAGCAGGCCGAGGGCCGCCATGATGGCGCCGCCCGGCACCCCCGGCGCGGCAATCATCGTGATGCCCAGCATCAGAATGAAGCCTGCATAGGTGGCGAAGCTGATGTCGAGTCCCAGGCTCAACGAGATGGCATAGGCGCAGGCCACGATCTTCAGGATACTGCACGACATGTGGATGGTGGCGCAGAGCGGAATCACGAAATCGGCCACTTCGGGATCGACCCCATTCTTGATAGCCTGGGCCCGTGTCACAGGGATCGTTGCCGCAGATGACTGCGTGCCGAGTGCCGTCACGTAAGCGGGCAGCATGGTCACCAGTGCTTTGAACGGGTTCCGTCCGGCGATGGCTCCGGCTACGCAGAACTGCAGCACCAGGACCGTGACGTGCATCAGGAAGATGATCAGGATGATTTTCAGGAACATGCCCAGCACAGGGCCTACGTTGCCCTCCGCACCCATCTTCAGGAAAATACCGAAGATAAACAGAGGCAGCAACGGGATGATGACCTTACGGATCAACGAGAAGATGACTTCACGGAGTTCCCGCATGGCGTTGCGGAGCGTATCGCCTTCCAGGTGGATCAGGGCCAGACCGAAGACGAAGGCCAGCACCAATGCGGTGGTAACGCTCATCACGGACGGCATTTCAATGGTAAAGAAGGGCTTCAGTTCGTGGGCCGACATGTCGATGTTGCCCAACGACACCGCCGCGTCGCCCAGCAGGGAGGGATAGGCCAGCCGGCATGTCCCATAAGAGAACAGACCGGCCAGGATGGTCGACAGATAAGCAATGCCGGCTGTAATCAGCAGCAGACGGCCGGCACCCTTGCCGAGTTCGAAGATACCCGGCGCAATCAGGCCCAGGATCAGGATCGGGATGATCAGCCCCAGAAAATTGCTGAAGATGCTGTTGAAAGTGATGAAACAGCGGGTCAGCCCGTCCGGAAAAAAGAACGAGCAGACAATACCCAATGCAATGGCGATCAATACCTTGGGGAGCAGGCCCCATTCTTTGAACTTTTTCATCTCGTCGTTATTTCAATGATTGGACGGCTTGTTCGAGCCGGGACATCGCCTCGGAGAGCATCGCACGCGGGGCACCCACATTGAGACGCATATATCCTTCTCCGCCGGGGCCAAAAGCCACACCATCATTCAAAGCCAGCCTTGCCCGGTTGACAAACAAGTCAATGAGCGCATCCTGCGCCAAGCCGAGACCGCGACAATCCAGCCAGATCAGGAACGACGCCTGCGGACGGACGGCCACGATGCCGGGAACATGGTCACGCAAATAGTCGCAAACGAACGAGACGTTTTCCTCCACATAGGAGAGCATCGCACAACGCCAGGCGTCACACTGCGTAAAAGCCGCTTCAGTCGCCACCGTCGAAAGGAACATGGGTGCATTCAGTTCATTGGCTTCCAGATAACCGAAGAAGCGCTTCCGAAGTTCCGGATTGGGAACGACACAGAACGAACTCACGATGCCGGCCATGTTGAAGGTCTTGCTCGGCGCAGCGAAGGTAACGGAAATCCCGGCCGCTGTCGCGGAAATGGTCGGGAACGGATGGTGGATGCTGCCGGAAAGGACCATGTCGGCGTGAATCTCGTCGGAAATGACCAATACGCTATATCGCTGACAGATGTCAGCCAGCCGCGCAAGGTCCGTTGCCGGCCACACGATGCCTGCCGGGTTGTGCGGATTGGAGAGAATCAACACTTTCGGTTTTTCGGTGCGGCAGACCGTTTCCAGGTTGTCGAGATCCATCCGGTACGTACCTGCCGCCTCGTCAAAGACCAGCGGATTGTAAACAATTTGCCGGCTGTTCGCACGCGGCAGATTGAGGAATGGCATATAGACCGGCGGTTGCACCACCACCTTGTCGCCAGGCTCCGTGAAGCACTGCAATACGAATGCGATGCCTCGAACGATGCCCGGAATGAAGGTCAGCGTTTCGCGGGAGATGGTCCAACCGTGAATGCGGCGCTCCCAGTCGAGGATGGACTGCCAATAGCTTTCAGGAGCGACGGCATAACCATATACTTGATGATCCAACCGCATTTCCAAGGCCTTCCGGATGGGATCCGGTGTCTCGAAATACATGTCCGCAATCCAAAGGGCCAGAAGGTCTTCCCGCCCGTACCGCTCCCGCAGGCAGTCAGTCATGATGGCGCCCGAACCTCGACGGTCCACGATTTTATCAAAACAGTATCCCATATTACGAATTGTCCAAATAACTTGTAAAGTTAACAATATAATGGTAAATTTTGTATTTTTACGCATTATTTTGACTAATGAGTACTTATCTCAAGCATATTGACATCTACACCGAAACCGGTGTGATTCATAGTGGCGCACTTCTATTGGAAGGAGAAAAGATTGCCGGCGTCTTTACGGAACACCATCCCGAACTTGAGACGGAAGCCGACCGCATCATCGACGGCAGAGGTACAACTGCGGTACCGGGATACATTGATATCCATGTCCATGGCGGAGGCGGCCACGACCTCAACGACGGTACCGCGGAGGCTGTGCGGCAGACCCGCGACTTCTACCAGCAACACGGCGTGACCACCCTGTTCCCCTCCTATCTGGCTCTTTCGCTCCCCGACCTGGCAGCCTGTCTGGAATCCCTGCGTATTGTCCAGGCCGAAAACAGGCCCGGCAAGACCGAAGTAGCCCGCGCCCACCTGGAAGGCCCGTTCCTCAACCCGCAGTACCACGGCTCCCAGCCCGTGGACCAGATCATCCCGATCGACGACACGAACGTCGGCATCTTCGAGCGCTACCGCGACCTGATCGCCCGCACGACGATTGCGCCGGAATACGGGCACAACGTGGAATACTTTCCCGGAATCGCCGCCCTGGGTATCCA
>JAEEOM010000087.1 GCA_016284265.1 Bacteroidales bacterium
CGTTCAACGGCGATGTCAAACTTGACAACAACAGCTACCGGACATCGTCTAACTCGACAACTGACGGCAGCTACACCACAGCCATTACCAACGAGCGTGCTCCTATCGCACTCAAGGCCGCCCGCTACGCGATAGCAAAGCCCTATGAGGTGACCGATATGGAAGGCGAAGGCGGCGTTCCCCCGGGCCCCGAGGTCGAGCCGGACAACGTTACAATCGCTTCAGCTGCCGACCTGGTGGCATTTGCAGCCCGAGTCAACAGCGGCGAAGCCAAGGCTGTCATTGCGAACGTGACCGTCACAAACGATATCGATATGTCGTCCGTCACAGACTGGACGCCCATCGGTCTCACTGTCACCTCGCTCAACAGCAATACCATCGCATGGGGCGCAGGGAATCCCTTCAAGGGCCATTTCAACGGCTGCGGACACACCATCAAGAACTGGAAGGCCGTTTGCCGGAATGCTACTGCCGGCCAGTCCTGGGGCTTTTTCGGCACACTGGCCGACGGGGCTGTAGTGGAGAACCTGGTCTTCGACAGCAGCTGCTCGCTGACGGTTTCTCCTTCCGCCCAGACCGACTGCGGCCTTATCGCCGGCCTCGTTCACGGGGCGACCGTCAGCAACATCGAGAGCCACGCCTCGATGACCTACGGCAACGCCACAGTCGCCGACGACCTCCGGATGACGATGGGCCTCATAGGAATGGCCTTTGCCACCGATACTGAAGCGACGATTACCGGCCTGAAGAATTACGGCACCCTGACGACGGACAAATGCAACAACACCAAGAACGGCGCGACTTCCGTGCAGACGGCGGGTATCTGTGGCTTCTCGTCCAATGACGGCAATTCAACCAAGACCGTCCTTTTCAAAGACTGCGTCAATGAAGGCAATATGAACGGCAACAATGCCCGTATGTCGGGTATAGTTGCGGCATGCAACCGCTACACCGTACTCAAGGGCTGCATCAACCGTGGCAACAACGTCAACGACTCGCCTGATGCCCGCCTGGCCAATCTGACCTGCATCACCGGGGTCGGCAGCATCATCGAAGACAGCATCAATTACGGCGACATAATTTCCAAGACCGGACAGCCCGCCGGCGGCTGCGTGTGCCTCGTCAATCACGACGGCAACATGTTTGTCCGGATGCAGAATTACGGCCGGGTGATTACCGACAAGACCGATAACTATTTCGGAACACTCTTCGGCCAGTGCAACAAGGGCGCAAGTTTCACTAAGTGCGTCGCTGCGGGGGACTTCGGCAGGTATAACAACGGCTCATACCAAATGGTCGGCATCACCGCCGAGAATTACTTTGACTATGTTGGAACCCACAATGCCTCCGGCGTCAACGTGACAAGGGAAAACATCCTGTTCTCCCTGGAAGGCGGAGATGAACCGGGCAAGGGCCCTTCGATGCCGGCGAAATGGGTGTTCAACACATCCAACCAGCCCATTTACTACTCGTCCTGGACCACGGAGCGGAAGATCCCCGCGACCAATAATGCCAGCGCATATATTACCGTGACGCGGGCGGCGGCAAACGCTTCCGCCGCGTGGAATATCGGCGTGGCATCCAACGGTGTCCCGCAGGTAGCCACGCTCGCGGAAGGCGATGCCTGGGTATGGTGTATGCCGCTGGAGTCGGCCATCCCCGCAGGATCATACATCGACTTTAACGCAACTATGGTCAGTTATGCCACGTCGGCAAAGAACTGGGTGGTGGAAATCCTGGACGGAGACAGCTGGAAGAGCGGTGTCAGCTACATTTGTTCCGGAGTCCCGACCGGAGATGATTACCAGCATTCGACGGTGATGCACACGTTCAAGCTGACGAAGTCCATCTCCGGGGAGCTTCAGGTCCGCTGCCGTGTGGAAGGCAGCGAAGCCTGCGACGGCAGCACGCTTTCGGCCACTTCCAGTGGCGGATACAGCCGCTTCGCTCCGTTCGGTTTTACCGGAGCGTACGTGCAGAATTTCGGCACGCAGACACCGACCGACACCAAGCGCGTCCTCTGTCTCGGCAATTCCTTCTCCTATTACAACAACCCTGTTGGGATGCTGAAGGAAATCGCCTTTGCAGAAGGGCACCAGGTAGATGTGGTGGCCAATTTCAAGGGGTCGCAGACCTTCGCCTCCCTCTGCAACCTGT
>JAEEOM010000088.1 GCA_016284265.1 Bacteroidales bacterium
CGTTCAACGGCGATGTCAAACTTGACAACAACAGCTACCGGACATCGTCTAACTCGACAACTGACGGCAGCTACACCACAGCCATTACCAACGAGCGTGCTCCTATCGCACTCAAGGCCGCCCGCTATGCGATAGCAAAGCCCTATGAGGTGACCGATATGGAAGGCGAAGGCGGCGTTCCCCCGGGTCCCGAGGTCGAGCCGGACAACGTTACAATAGCTTCAGCTGCCGACCTGGTGGCATTTGCAGCCCGAGTCAACAGCGGCGAAGCCAAGGCTGTCATTGCGAACGTGACCGTCACAAGCGATATCGATATGTCGTCCGTCACAGACTGGACGCCCATCGGTCTCGCTGTCACCTCGCTCAACAGCAATACCATCGCATGGGGCGCAGGGAATCCCTTCAAGGGCCATTTCAACGGCTGCGGACACACCATCAAGAACTGGAAGGTCGTTTGCCGGAATGCTACGGCGGGCCAGTCCTGGGGCCTCTTCGGCACGCTGGCCGACGGGGCCGTAGTGGAGAACCTGGTCTTCGACAGCAGCTGCTCGCTGACGGTTTCTCCCTCCGCCCAGACCGACTGCGGCCTTATCGCAGGCCTCGTTCACGGGGCGACCGTCAGCAACATTGAGAGCCACGCCTCGATGACCTACGGCAATGCCACAGTCGCCGACAACCTCCGGATGACGATGGGCCTCATAGGAATGGCCTTTGCTACCGATACCGAAGCGACGATCACCGGCCTGAAGAATTACGGTTCCCTGACGACGGACAAATGCAACAACACCAAGAACGGCGCGACTTCCGTGCAGACGGCGGGTATCTGTGGTTTCTCGTCCAATGACGGCAATTCAACCAAGACCGTCCTTTTCAAAGACTGCGTCAATGAGGGCAATATGAGCGGCAACAATGCCCGTATGTCGGGTATCGTTGCGGCTTGCAACCGCTACACCGTGCTCAAGAACTGCATCAACCGGGGAAACAACGTCAACGACTCGCCGGATGCCCGCCTGGCCAACCTGACCTGTATCACCGGGGCCGGCAGCATCATCGAAGACAGCATCAATTACGGCGATGTGATTTCCAAGACCGGGCAGCCCGCCGGCGGATGCGTGTGCCTCGTCAATGACGACGGCAATATGTTTGTCCGGATGCAGAATTACGGCCGAGTGATTACCGACAGGGCCGAAAACTATTTCGGAACACTCTTCGGCCAGTGCAACAAGGACGCGAGTTTCACGAAGTGCGTCGCCGCAGGGGACTTCGGCAGATATAACAACGGCACATACCAAATGGTCGGCATCACCGCCGAGAATTACTTTGACTATGTGGGAACGCACAACGCTTCCGGCGTCAACGTGACCAGGGAAAACATCCTGTTCTCGCTGGAAGGCGGATCCGAACAGGCCAAGGGGCCCTCGATGCCGGCGAAATGGGTGTTCAATACATCCAACAAGCCCATTTACTACTCGTCCTGGACCACGGAGCGGAAGATCCCCGCGACCAATAATGCCAGCGCATATATTACCGTGACGCGGGCGGCGGCAAACGCTTCCGCCTCATGGAATCTCGGCGTGGCCTCCAACGGCGTTCCGCAGATAGCCACGCTCGCGGAAGGCGATGCCTGGGTATGGTGTATGCCGCTGGAGTCGGCCATTCCCGCAGGATCATACATCGACTTTAACGCAACTATGGTCAGTTATGCCACGTCGGCAAAGAACTGGGTGGTGGAAATCCTGGACGGAGACAGCTGGAAGAGCGGTGTCAGCTACATTTGTTCCGGGGTCCCGACCGGGGATGATTACCAGCATTCGACTGTGATGCACACGTTCAAGCTGACGAAGTCCATCTCCGGGGAGCTTCAGGTCCGCTGCCGTGTGGAAGGCAGCGAAGCCTGCGACGGCAGCACGCTTTCGGCTACCTCCAGTGGCGGATACAGCCGCTTCGCTCCGTTCGGCTTTACCGGAGCGTACGTGCAGAATTTCGGCACGCAAACGCCCGCCGATATAAAGCGCGTCCTCTGTCTTGGAAATTCCTTCTCCTATTACAACAACCCTGTTGGGATGCTGAAGGAAATCGCCTTTGCAGAAGGGCACCAGGTAGATGTGGTGGCCAATTTCAAGGGGTCGCAGACCTTCGCCTCCCTCTGCAACCTGT
>JAEEOM010000089.1 GCA_016284265.1 Bacteroidales bacterium
GTTATAGCGGTGAGGATCCACCTCTTCCCATTCCGAACAGAGAAGTTAAGCTCACTTGCGCCGATGGTACTGCTACACCAAGTGGGAGAGTAGGTTGCCGCCACCTTTGAGCCCCGGGCTAAAAAAAGCCTGGGGCTTTTTTTATGCCCGGATGTGCTCAAAGGTGGCGGCGTACCGCCGCCTTGTTTACGGGGGCATATCCCCCGTGCCCCCTTCGCTTCGCGGGGTATCAATGCGTTTCGTCAGAGTGTATTCACGCAGGCGATGACGGGTGGCGTCTATCATCGCTTAACTGAATACACTGGCCCAGGCTGGGGGAGTGTATTCAGCAGATAGGGCCTGCGATGCACAATCAGACAAGTCCGTCGCGTACACTTTGGCGGAAAGGGTCCGTACCCATTGCCCAGTTACGCCCGAAGCTTCGATGAATGACGTTATTTCGTGGCGGCGTTGATGCGGCGGAGCATGGAGAACATGATGAGGCCGGCGATGGCGCAGAGGATGGAGAGGATGGCCCAGTTGGCCCAGAGGGGAACCCGCATCCAGAGCAGGCCGGGGATCGAACTCAGGTAGTTGCCGATGGCCGAGGCCGCAAACCAGAGACCCATCATCAGGCCTTTCATCTTCGGCGGCGCCACTTTCGACACGAACGAGATGCCCATCGGGCTGAGCAGCAGTTCGGCGAAGGTAAGTACCAGATAGGTGCCCATCAGGAACGTCGGCACCACGGGATCCGGCGAAACGGTTCCAGAGAGGGCAGCCGGGGATGGCTGGCCGATAGATGCGAAGATCATGATGAGGTAGCCGATGGCGGCCACGAACATGCCGATGCCGATCTTCATCGGTGCCGACGGCTCGCGGCCTTCCGGATGATTCTCATCTTTCTTCGCCGCCAGGGCGCTGAAGATGGCCATGATGACCGGCGTCAGGAACACGACGAAGAAGGGATTGAACTGCTGGAAGAGCTGCGGCTGGATGTCGATGATAGAAGGCATGCCGTTGTAGATGCTCCAGGCGCCGGCCCATAAGGCGGCGGTCACCAGACCGCAGACCACTTTGGCCGTGCCCTTTTCCGACTGGAAGATTCCGAAGAAGGTATAGATCGATGCGGCCAGCAGGGCCAGAATCCAGATATTGAATCCCGCTTTTGGCCATCCCGAGACGGTCGCCTGCGTGTAGTCGCGGGCAAACCAGGTGAGGGACTGGCCATTCTGGTGGAAGGCCATCCAGAAGAAGATCACTACGGCAAACACCATGCAGAGAGCCACGACGCGCTCGCGCGTTTGCTGGGGCGTCAGCTCCGCCACGGGGGCATTGGACGCCGCCGCCTGCTTGGCGTTGACGTCGGCATGCTTGAACCACGGGCGGCAGGCGAAGTAGATGGCCATCGACAGGATCAGCGACACGCATGCAACGGCGAAGCCCATGTTATAGGAAGAAGACAGGTGTTCTATATAATAGTTGCTGAAATCGGACAGGGACATCGCCGTGACAGAGGCGTCCGGCATTTGCGTCTGAAGCTCGGCCAGGCGCGAGGTATTCTCAGGCGTGATGGTGCTGTTCAGCAGCTGGTGCGCCAGCGCCGGAATGTCGGCCTTGTAGATCAAACCCGATTTTGCGAGGAAGCGGTTGGTGATGGCCGTGGCGGCGAAAGGCGCGAACATCGCACCGATGTTGATGGCCATGTAGAAGAGGCTGAAGGCCGCATCGCGCCGCGAAGCGTATTTCGGATCGTCATAGAGGTTGCCGATCATTACCTGCAGGTTGCCCTTGAACAGGCCGGTGCCAAGAGCGATGAGCAGCAAGGCGCCGATCATCAGCGCGATGCCGAAACCGTTCGCCGCCGTCGGGATGGTGAGCAGCACATAGCCCAGGAACATGATGCAGACACCCGTCACGACACATTTGCCGTAGCCGATCTTGTCGGCGAGCCAGCCGCCGACCACGGGCATGAAATAGACGACTGCCAGGAAAATGGCGTACAACTGGCTGGCTGCAGCCTGCTCCCAGCCGAACTTGGCCTGGAGGAACAACATGAAGATGGCCAGCATCGTATAGTAGCCGAACCGCTCGCCCGTATTGGCCAGCGCCAGCGCATAAAGACCTTTTGGTTGACCTTTGAACATAGTGCAGAAAGATTACAACCTTAAAGATACAAAAAAAAGCGGGACGGACCTCTTGGCCCATCCCGCTTTTAGTGATGAGATACAGAACTGTTAAAAAACGCCGTCCCAGTATTCGTAACTACCGTAGGTGTCTTGCCAGGCATTTGCGAAATCATCCCGATACTGCTCAAGAATAAAGATGGTCTTGAACTTGAATGCGGCTGCTCCGGATTCGGTGCTCTGTATGAACGTATTGCTGGTAGTAGCGGGAACGCTTCCAGCGAAATAGACGTCGATTTTGTTATTGTTGGGCGAGGTAGTTGCCGCATCGTGCCAGAATACGTAATTCCCCAAGCTAGTCAGCGAAGAGCCAAATTTCAACGTATTCAAACCGCTCGTGTTGGCAAAGGCCTTGTCGCCGACAGTTACGACATTGGGCAACTTGACTGTCTTCAACGAGGTGAAGCCGGAGAAGTATTCGTCAGGGATCGCCGTGGCACCCAATGTAACGTGGGTCAGTTTGGTGCAACCCGCGAAAGTGTTTCCCCCAAGCGTACCACTGACGTAAGGGATGTTGACGCTGATCAAGTCGCTGCAGCCGTAAAATGCATAGTCTGAGATTTCGGTGGGATTTGAAGCATTGGTTTTGATCGATACGTCCGTGACGTTACTTCCCGCGAAGGCATATTTTTCAAGATATCTGGAATGACAGTTCACAGTCTTGATTCCGGTTCCCGCAATGGCGCGTTTTCCGATGACATTATACGTGCCTACCATTACGTTGCCGTAGTAAGAATCGTTCATGGAGATCTGGACCAAGTTGGAGCAACCGTAAAAAGCTTCGTCCAGTATGTCTGATCCGCCTTCCAAAATCACATGGGTCAATGCGGTGCAACCTCTAAAAGCTTGCGGGGCGATATAATCACAAAAATGAGCCGTGACTTCTTCGATGCTTGAGCAGCCATCGAATGCGCCAACGCCACAATTTGACATCGGGATACCTCCATTAATCGATTCGTAGTGCCAGAATTCGACTTTTCCAGCCATGTCGGTACACCCTTGGAATGCACGATTTCCAATATCCCGAAGGTTATAGCCGTCGCTCGGGAAGGTCAGGAGGGCGGTATTGTCTTTGAAGGCCTCATCGCCGATTGTCTGGACACTGTGGGGGAGGGAGATATATTGCGCTTGTGAGGCGTCTTCTGATGTGAATGCGCTATCAGGGATTCCTATGATGTCATCAGGATATACCATAGCCACGATTGGAAGCGACCCGAGAGAAGAAGGGATTGGAACGGCAGGTTCAACAGGGAAAAGTCGTCTAATTATCCCTGTAACTTTATTGGTCGACGGATTATCGATTCCGACACAATTAACTCCGGACGGTATCGAGCTTGAATACGACCAAATCTCATTGTCAGCCTGGTAAACGACGACTTGGCTCCTATAGCCATACCAAACATTATCCTCAATGTAAATTTTTGAGTTGTTTGCAGTAACCAAACCACCGGAAACTTTGATCGTACATAAAGTTGTTCCTCCTGTGTCAAAAGCATTAGCGCCAAGTGTCGGCAGCTCCGGTCTGTTGCCCGCCTGACAATTCAAATAAGAAGGATGTTCCAGAATGATCGTATTCACCTTGGTGCACCCCTCGAATGCCGATTCGCCGATTTTGACGACGGTTCCGGGAATTGTCAATGTGCCCGTGAATTCACCTCCGTAGCAGGCTTGCGCGCCAATTTCTTTCACTTCCGGCAGGACAAGTTCCTGATTCTTGAATGCACCGATAGCACAACTGGCCAGATAGGCTTGTGTGGGATCGTCAAAATGGAATCCCAGGAATTTTCCGTCAGCGCTTGCATGGGGTCCACTGAAAGACTTCAGGTTGGTGCAACCGGTGAACGGGTTGGGAACGCCGATACCGGTCAGAAGTGGTATGTGGATGCTCTCCAAAGCAGTACAATGATCGAAAGCAAGACGGCCTATATGATTCACGCTGTTGGGCATATTGACAGTTGCAAGATTATTGCAACCTTCAAAGGTATAACTACCTATATCTTTGAGCCCATCCGGGAGCGTGATGGAAATCAGCCCGTTCATATCGGCGAAGGCATGGTTGTCCAGCACGGTGATCGCATCGGCAAAGGTGATGATACCCAGGCCGGTCACCGAATCCCACGTGTTGCTTACCACTTCGTTGCCAGTCGTTGACTCTTGCGGGATATAGTAGTCGACCTGCTCTGTCGCGGTGTACCTGATCTGGTTGTTATCAAGCGGCAAAGCCTGGAATTCCACGCCGTTGTTGAGGGCGGCGGAGCGGATGCGGGTGAACCTGTTGCGAGTAACGGTCCGTGTGCCGAACTCTCTCACGCCATAGGTGCCGTCATTTTTGTAGAAGGTGACCGTATGGCCCTTGGTGAAGGTCATCGGCGGAATTACCATGAAGTACCAGGTGGTGTCGCCGGGCGTGGTTTTCTTGAAGGAATCGTATGCAGCCGTAGTGCCATAAGACGAAGGCGGCAGCAGGGAGATCTCTTTCTGGGTGCTCAGGAAGGAGGTGATGGTGGGCACGCCCTCGGAGAAAGCAACTGTGACAGGACCGGCAATCACCTCGTCGTTCTTACCGCTGAAGGCGATCCGGTTGATGCCGTCTTCGGTAAGGTAGAAGATGAGGCCGCCGCAGAGGCTGTAGAAGCCCATGGCCAGGCCGCTGGAGTGGCCGATGGCCGGGAATTCCCTGTCAGCCCAGGTGTTGTCGGCGGCACGCTGGCTATCGTGGAGCCACATCGTAACGGTGGAGCCGTTACAACTGTTATCTATGTCATAAGGATAGACGCCCCAGAACATGATGTCCTCGGTTCCTTCGGAGAGTCCGGTGATGACATTGATCTCTCCGGTGAACTGGACGCGACTGGCAGGTTCCTGGTTGGTAGAGGTGAATTCACACCCACCGTTGGAGCCGCTGCCGTAGAAGAGGCTGATCTTGTCGCCGGGCGACCAGAGAACGGAGCCGTCGTCGGCACGGGAGGTCTTCGTCGCGAGGGCGGCGTCGGCATCGTAGGCGTCGAGGGTGACCGTCTGGCCGGTCAGCGCTTGACGCGCCTGATCACGAGCATCCAGGCCGTCGCCTTCAATCTCCTGCGTGCAGGAGGCGAGGGCCAGCAGAGCGCAGAGGCAGAGAGCTAGATACTTTTTCATGGTGTAAGTTTTTTTAGTTTAACCTATTCTTCATCTTCGCCGGGAGTTTCACTTCCGCCGATAGGCGGGGACTGCATGATCATCTGGCAGATTTGCGCCCGGATCTCTTTTGAAACCGGAGCCGTGTAGGGGGTTTTTAAAGCTCGATTCATAGCGTAGGTGTTTTATGGATTATGTTGAATTACCAGCGGATAGTCGTAAATATAGCATTTTTTGCTTAATAAAGCAAAAAAAGAGATGCCCGGTCGGGGCCGGGCATGACGCAAGTCGGGGCCGGGCATGACGTAAAGCGGGTCCGGGCATGACGGACTATTCGCCGTAGAGGTACTTGTGCTGGGCCGGGGTGAGGGTGTCGATGGCGCAGCCCCAGTAGGCGAGTTTCCGCCGTGCGACTTCTTCGTCGATGGCACGGGGGACGTCATGGGTCATGGCATGGGGTTTCCGTGGCAGGGCTGCGGAATCGTCTTTATGCTCTACCAGATAGCGGGCACTCAGGGCCTGGATGGCAAACGACATGTCCATAATCTCTGCCGGATGGCCGTCGCCTGCGGCTAGGTTCACCAGGCGCCCTTCGGCGATGACGTAGAGCTTGCGGCCGTTTTCCAGCCGGTAACCCAGGATGTTATGCCGGGCGGGCGAGACTTCGATGGCCATGTCGCGCAGCCTTGCCACATCGACTTCCACGTCGAAATGGCCGGCGTTGCAGAGGATGGCGCCGTCTTTCATGGCCAGGAAATGTTCCCGTGTGATGACGCCGGCGCAGCCGGTCACCGTCACGAACAAGTCGCCTTCCGCGGCTGCCGCAGCCATGGGCATGACCGCAAAACCGTCCATCACAGCCTCCATGGCCTTGACGGGATCGACTTCGGTCACGACCACGCGGGCGCCGAGTCCTTTGGCCCGCATCGCGACGCCTTTGCCGCACCAGCCGTAGCCGGCCACGACGACGGTCTTGCCGGCTACAATCAGGTTGGTAGTCCGGTTGATGCCGTCCCAGACCGACTGGCCCGTGCCGTAGCGGTTGTCGAACAGGTGCTTGCAGTCGGCGTTGTTGACCAGCATCATCGGAAATTCCAACTTGCCGGCCCGGTCCATCGTCTGCAGGCGGAGGATGCCCGTGGTGGTTTCTTCGCACCCGCCGATCACGTTGGGCAGCAGCGACCGGTATTCCGCGTGCATGAGCGCGACCAGGTCGCCACCGTCATCGATGATTACGTTCGGCCCGATTTCCAGGACACGGCGGATGTGCGCCTCATATTCCGTCGGTGTGGCGCCATGCCAGGCGAAGACATTGAGCCCGTCGTGTACAAGGGCGGCAGCTACGTCGTCCTGCGTGGAGAGGGGATTACTGCCGGTAACGTACATTTCGGCGCCGCCGGCGGCAAGGACTTGACACAAGTAGGCAGTTTTGGCTTCCAGGTGGACGGAAAGAGCCACACGAAGGCCTGCGAAGGGACGCTCTGCACGAAATTCGGCCTCCAGGCCGTTTAGGAGCGGCATATGATGCCGCACCCACTCGATCTTGAGCGCGCCGTCCGGCCACAGCTCAAGATTGCGGATTTCACTGGCCATAGGGTGGAGCCGTTACAGGGAGTTATACGCGACTGAGAACGTGTCGCCCTGGGAAGGATCGCCAGTGGCGATGCCTCTCTTGAGCCATTTTGAGCGCTGGGCCGAGGTCCCGTGGTTAAAGGAGTCGGGTACCGAATAACCATAGGCCTGCTTCTGGAGGTAGTCGTCGCCGATTTTGGCCGCCACGGCGAGGCCTTCTTCAATGTCGCCCGGTTCGAGCGAACCGAACATCTGGTTGTCGTGGTGCGCCCACACGCCGGCGTAGAAGTCGGCCTGAAGTTCGAGACGGACACTGATCTGGTTGTATTCTTTGCTGTTGGACTTGTAACGCGACATCTGCTGGTGGGCTTTGCCCAGGGTGCCGAGCTGGTTCTGTACGTGGTGTCCTACTTCATGGGCGATGACGTAGGCATAGGCGAAATCACCGTCGGCGCCGATCTGTTTCTTCATGGACGTGAAGAACGAGAGGTCGATGTAGACGCACTGGTCAGCGCTGCAGTAGAAGGGGCCGGATTGTGATGTGGCGCCACCGCAGCCCGACTGCACGGCGCCGGAGAAGAGCACGAGCTTCGGGGGCTGGTAGGTCAGGCCGTTGGCCTTGAAAATCTTGGTCCAGACGTCTTCCGTACCGGCGAGGATCTGCTTGGCAAAGGTGGCCAGTTCTTCCTCTTCTGCGGTGGGGGTATAGCTGCCTGTGGTCTGGCTGCCCGTGCCGATAGCCTGCCCGGCTTCCTTGATGACGGACGAAGGATCGCCGCCCAGCAGCCAGGTGAGAAGTCCTACAATGATGAGGCCGCCGATGCCCAGGCCGCCGATGGTGCCGACCGAGGAGCCTCTGCCCCGACGGTCGTCCACATTTGTGCTTTCGCGTCTTCCTTCGAGTTTCATGGTCAAAAAAGGTTTGTCGGACTACAAAGTTATAAAGATTCTTTGTAAATTTGTCAAAATAACGCAGCAGATTATGAAACGGATTTTGACTTTCGTTTTCCTGGTCGCGCTGACGGCAAGCGGCGCGCAGGCAAAAGTTTACAAGCTCACCTCCCCCGACGGACGGACCTCCGTCGAGGTCGATGTCCAGCGTCAGATTACCTGGAGCGTCAACCACGGAGGCTTGCGGGTTCTCGCTCCTTCGGTCGTCTCCATGACCGTGGCAGGGAAGGAGGTCGGCTACCAGGCCAAGGTGCGCGATGATATCCGCAGGAAAGTGGATCGTACCGTCGCTGCCCCCTTCTGGCGGCAAGCCTTCCTTGAGGAGCGCTACAACGAACTTGAGCTGGTGCTCGCCGACGGTTGGAGCCTGACATTCCGGGCCTACGACGGCGAAGGTGTCGCTTACCGTTTCTCCGCCACCGAAGTGAAGGCGGGTGATTGTGTTACCGCCGAGCGCGCCGAATTCAATTTCGACCGCGACTATACGACCTATGTTCCCTATACCTCGGGCACGACGAATCCCTATGGCACATCGTTCGAAAGCAAATACACCGTAGCGCCGCTGAGCCAGTTCAAGGAGGGTACGATTGCTTTCTCTCCGCTGCTGGTCTGCCTGGAAGGCAGCCTGCGCGTGGCCATTACCGACGCCGACATTGAATCCTATCCCGGCATGTTCCTCAAGAAGGGCGAAGGTTTCGGGCTGAAAGGCGATTTCGCTCCTGTTCCCGAGGCCGTACACGAAACGCCGACCCGTGGACAAGTGTTCGTGGACACGTATTCCGGCACCCTGGCCGTCATCAAGGAAAACGCCTCCAAGAAAGCACCCCGCCACTTCCCTTGGCGCGCCTTGGCCATCGCCGGGAGCGAGACGAACCTGCCCGTCAACAACCTCGTCTATTTGCTCGCATCCCCCAACCGCATCGGTGACATCTCCTGGATCCGCCCCGGCAAGGTGGCCTGGGACTGGTGGAACAACTGGAATATCACCGGCGTGGACTTCAAGGCCGGTATCAACACACAGACCTACAAGTATTACATCGACTTCGCTTCCCGCAACGGCATTGAATACGTCGTGCTTGACGAGGGCTGGTCGGCACCCCTCGACATCCTCAAGATCAATCCCGACATCGACCTTCGGGAGCTGGCGCGCTACGCTGCGGAGCGCAATGTGGACCTCGTGCTCTGGGCCGTGTGCTATGTGCTCGACAAGGATCTGGAGAAAGCCTGCCAGACCTACGCCAAGATGGGCATCAAAGGTTTCAAAGTCGATTTCATGGACCGCGACGACCAGGAAGTCACCGAGATGCTCTACCGTATCGCCTCAACAGCCGCCCGTCACCATCTTTTTGTCGATTACCACGGTATGTACAAACCTGCCGGCATGAACCGCACCTTGCCCAACGTGCTCAATTTCGAGGGTGTCTGGGGGCTGGAGCAGATGAAATGGGCCCGCGAGGACATGGTGGAATACGATGTCACCTTCCCCTTCATCCGGATGCTTTCCGGCCCGGTAGACTATACGCAGGGCGCTACGCGCAACGCTCAGCAAAAAGACTATGTGCCCAGTAACAGCAACCCCATGAGCCAAGGCACCCGTGCCCGCCAGGTGGCCGAATACATTATTTTCGACTCTCCCTTCGTGATGCTTTGCGACAACCCCACCGCCTACATGAAAGAGCAGGAAACCACCGATTTCATCACGGCCTTACCCACCGTGTGGGATGAGACCCGCATCCTGCAGGGTGAGATCGGGAAGTATCTTGTCACGGCCCGTCGCAGCGGAGAACGCTGGTATGTGGGTGGCATGACCAACTGGGATGCACGGGACCTTTCGCTCGACCTGAGCAACCTGATCAAGGGCACCCACGTCGCCACGTATTTCAGTGACGGTGTGAATGCCCATCGAAACGGTACGGACTATAAACTCGAAGAACTTGAGATTCAGTCGCGGAAGCCTTTCCTGGTGCACATGGCTCCGGGTGGCGGCTTCGTCCTGATTATCGAATAAGCGTGTTCATTTCATCGACCGGCCGCATGAATTCGGCCAGTTCGGCGTCGGTGAGATGGTAGTTCTGCATCTCGCCCGAGAAATACTGGTCGTAAGCGGCCATATCCACGAATCCATGACCGGAGAGGTTGAAGAGAATGGTCTTCGCCTCGCCGGTCTCCTTGCATTTAAGTGCTTCCTGAATGGTAGCCGCGATGGCGTGGCAGGATTCCGGAGCAGGGATGATGCCTTCCGTGCGGGCGAAGAGCACGCCTGCTTTGAACGAATCGAGCTGGTCGATGTCCACCGCTTCCATGAACCCGTCTTTCATCAACTGCGACATGATGACACCCGCACCATGGTAGCGCAGACCGCCGGCATGGATGCTGGCTGGCTTGAAGCCGTGGCCGATGGTGAACATCGGCAGCAGCGGCGTGAGCCCGGCTTCATCGCCGAAGTCATATTCAAACTTGCCGCGCGTAAGCTTCGGGCACGAAGACGGTTCGGCCGCGACGAAGCGGGTTTTGCGGCCTTGCTGGATGTTGTGCCGCATGAAGGGGTAGGCGATGCCGCTGAAGTTCGAGCCGCCGCCGAAGCAGGCGATCACAATGTCGGGATACTCGCCTGCCAGGGCCATCTGCTTCTCGGCTTCCAGGCCGATGATGGACTGGTGCAGGCATACATGGTTGAGCACCGAGCCGAGGGTGTATTTGCAGTTCGGCGTGGTGACGGCCAGTTCGATGGCTTCGGAGATGGCGCAGCCCAGTGAACCCCGGTCGTTCGGGTTGATGGTGAGGATGTCTTTGCCGGCGCGGGTGGACATGGACGGCGAGGGCGTGATGGCCGCGCCGAAGGTTTGCATGATGCTGCGCCGGTAGGGTTTCTGCTCATAACTCAATTTCACCATATAGACAGCCAGTTCCAGGCCGAACTTCTTGGCGGCGTAGGAGAGGGCGCCGCCCCACTGGCCGGCTCCGGTCTCGGTAGTGATGTTGGTCACGCCCTGTTTTTTGGCATAATAAGCCTGGGCCAGCGCCGAATTGAGCTTGTGGCTGCCTGCGGGACTCACGCTCTCATTCTTGAAATAAATATGAGCCGGCGTGCCAAGGGCTTCTTCCAGTTCGTAGGCGCGGACCAGCGGTGTGCAGCGGTAGGCGGCGTACTGCTCGCGGACGGGTTCCGGGATCGGAATCCATTCGTCGGTCTGATTGAGTTCCTGGTTGGCACATTCCTCACAGAAGATGGGATAGAGGTCCTGTGCCGAGAGCGGCTGTTTGGTGGCGGGGTTGAGGATCGGCAGCGGCTTGTTGGGCATCACGGCCTGCATGTTGAAGTAGTGGGTCGGAATCTCGCTTTCCGGAAGCAGGAACTTTTTCTGTTTCATGGCTTTGGTGTTTTTAATTGTTTATAAATGATTGATTTGTTGATTGTCGGTTGTTTCCACGAAAAAAGGCCTGTCGCAAGTTTGACAGGCCTTTTCATGTATGTAGAAAACAAATGGCTGGCTTCCTTGCGACTAATCGAGTTGCAAGTGCCACCACCAGATGTTGTTCACGCGCTTCATGGATTGTTTTCAGCTTCTGATTTCAAAGGTAGAAAAAAGTTTCTACCGATGGAGCGAAAAAACGTATCTTTGCGCGAAAGTCCGATTATTGTCCGCATATGTTCACAGAATTACTCTTCGGAAGCAGCACGGCCCACATCATATTCATTCTGGCAGTCACCATTGCTCTGGGCACCTTGCTGGGCAAGATCAAGCTCGGCGGGATCACGCTCGGAGTCACCTGGATCCTTTTCGTGGGTATTGCACTGGGACATTTCAAAATGGGCATCGACCCGAAAGTGCTTGGCTTCGTCAAGGAGTTCGGCCTGATTCTGTTCATCTATTCTGTAGGTATGCAGGTCGGCCCGGGCTTCTTCTCTTCGCTTAAGCAGAACGGCTTGAAACTCAATCTGCTTTCGCTCGGCGTGCTATTGGTCGGAATCTTGGTTACCTGCCTGATTGCGCTCTTCAGCGGCACGAGCCTGGTGACGCTGACCGGTGTCATGTCAGGCGCTGTCACCAATACACCCGCTTTGGGCTCAGCCCAGCAGACTTACCTTGATACGGTGGGCGCCAATGAGCCTTCCATCGCCTTGGGTTATGCCGTGGCCTATCCGCTCGGTGTCATCGGCCTGATTGCCTCCATGATCTTGCTCCGGAGAGTATTCCGGGTCGATCCTGTGCAGGAAGATGCACGCCTGCACGAGGAACATGTCATCGAGACGCATGAGCCTGACCGCATCACGGTGGTCATTACCAATCCGCAACTCAATGGTAAGAAGGTATGGGAACTGGCACGACTGCTCAACCGTCCGTTCATTATCTCCCGCGTGCTGAAAGAGGGAGGAGAGCCTGTCCTGGCCGACGCCCAGACGGTCATTTCGCTGCGCGATAAGGTCTTTTTCGTCTGCGATCCGCGCGACACCGAAGCCGTGGTTGCCTTCCTCGGGCAGCAGATTGAAATGCCGCAGGAGGATTGGGATGAGAAAAGCCGTAGCACTGAACTGGTGTCGCGTCGCATCCTGGTCACGCGCAGCAGCATCAACGGCAAGCAACTCGGCTCGTTGCAGTTGCGCAACCATTTCAAAGTCAACGTTACCCGCATCAACCGTTCGGGCGTCGACCTGATCGCCTCACCGTCGCTGGAACTTCTGCTGGGCGACCGCGTCACGGTTGTCGGGGCTGAGAGCGCCATCCAGGAGGTGGCCGGTCTGCTCGGCAACTCCCAGAAACGGCTGCACGAACCGAATCTGATTCCGATGTTCATTGGTATTCTGCTCGGTGTGGTGGTCGGCATGATCCCGTTCCACATCAGCGGCATCCCGTTGCCGGTAAAGCTTGGCCTGGCGGGTGGTCCGCTCATCGTGGCCATCCTGCTGAGCCGCTTCGGTGCCCGGTTCCATCTGGTGACCTATACCACCATCAGTGCCAGTCTGATGCTCCGGGAAATCGGCATCTCGCTCTTCCTGGCGGCGGTCGGCCTTTCGGCCGGACCGGAATTCGTGAGCACACTCACCGGTGGCGGCTATGTGTGGGTGGGCTATGGCTTCCTCATTACGGTGATTCCGATTCTGGTGATGGGCCTTCTGGGCAGGCTGGTCTTCAAACTCAACTATTTTGCCCTGATGGGCACCCTGGCCGGCAGCATGACCAACCCCATCGCGCTCTCCTTCGTCAACAGCAGTTCTCCCAACGACATCCCCGCCGTCAGCTACTCCACCGTCTATCCCTTGACGATGTTCCTGCGTGTCGTATCCGCCCAGATCCTGATTCTCGCGGCGCTGTAGCTGGTGCGCCTGGTCTGTCTTTTCTTTGGTAGTTGGTGCGCCCGGACGGCCTTTTTCTTCGGTAGTTGGTGCTCCTGGACTGTCTTTTTCTTTGGTAGATAGTGCGCCTGGTCTGCCTTTTTCTTCGGTAGCTGGTGCGCCTGGTCTGCCTTTTCTCGACGTGAATCAAACCCCTAATTCATTCACGTCGCGAGGGGTTTAATCTGCGTGCAGCCGTAATTCGCCCCAAATGCGCCCCGCGACATGAATACATCCAGCATTTGTTCCTGTCGCGAAAGTTTTTTTCGGAAAGAGCCCAATTCTGCCCGCGACATGAATGAATTATGGCGTCGGTTCATGTCACGGCCCCGTTGAAGGGCAATTTCGGCCGAATCCGAGTATACCTCTTCCGCGACGTGAATAGATAGCAGATTGGATTCATGTCGCGAGAAAGATACTTCGCTCCGGCTGATAGTTGAGTACAAGGCAGCGTGCCAGTTGGGCCTCCGTTGCATATTTCCCATACAAACCGGCATGTCCGATAGGTGAACGTGCATCGCCCCGGTTCGCATAGCGGAACTTCTGAATATCCTGCTTCAGTGTTTCATACAGTACCTCCCGCTCCCGCGATGATAACGTGTAAATTGTCTTGGTCTCTCCACCCCGATTGAAACGGGGGACATAGTAGTCGTCGATTAACTTACATAGTTCCAGATCCGTCATCCGGTTTCGGTTGACCTTGCCTTGCTCATTAATCAGCATCTGTTTCACATCGAAGTCCGGATCACACTGCTCAATCAAGTCGATGGTAACAATGGGAGTCGAAGAACTCTCAGTCCTTTGCTCTGCCACTGTTTTATCATCCGTAACCCGGTTCATCTGGTACAGATAATTACGGGGAGTGACATAATAATGTTCGACCGTACTGACATCCAGGATATCTTCCCGCAGCAACAAGCCACTTTCATCCATCCGGTACTGATCGGGAACTGTCACATTGTGGGTAAGATAACGGTAACGGTCTTCGTGCGGCATTAAGTGTGATTGGGTAGGGCGACCCAATTCTTTTCGAAAGAAAGCATTGGCCGAACAAAACGGATACTCGAAAGAGGAAGCGGCAATCCCATGATGCAGTCCCTGACGATTCACGTAATTCAAGGCTGTCAGAATTCGGTTAAATCCTTCAATCTCAAGAATGAAAACGCTTTGGGACCCTAACCTGCCCAATCTCTTGTATTTGGCATTGAAATAACGCGTATAGGAATACCGTGAGCGTTTGGACAATGCTTTCGGATTATCTGTCTGGGAGATATTGTGCCAATGGGTGGACATTTCACCATCGGCCAAGGCACGGGTTTCTGTATACAAGACAGCCTCTGCCCAACAGTTGAAGCCCATCCGCAAATCAGCTTCGCTACGATACAATACCTCGTCGTGGGAGGAAAAACTCAGATGATAAACTTTTCTCATGGGAAGCATTTCTTTATCTACAACACATACTTACTCTTCTTCACATTCCTCTGCCACACTCTTTTGCCTCAGCAGAAATGCTTAGTGGATAATACAAAGATAAGTGCTGGATGCGCTTTTTCCAAATAAACTTGATGCGTATTGGCTTCTTCTTTCGCGACGTGAACGCGAGATGCATTTCATTCACGTCGCGAAGGGCATTCGCCTGCGTACGGCAGGAATTCGTTCTAAAGCCCTCGCGAAATGAACAAACCCCCCGATTCATTCACGTCGTGAGAAGGAGTCCCGAGAAAGAGTCCCGAGAAAGAGTCGCGAGAAGGAGTCGCGAGAAGGAGTCGCGAGAAGGCGTCCCGAGAAAGAGTCCCGAGAAGGAGTACCTCCCTTCCCCTCACGCCCGGCCTGAATCCATGTCGACTCCGATTGGAAGCGCGACTCTACAACGCAATCAATACCTACATCATCTTCCGAATCAGCCCGAAGAACTTGTAGGGCATATAGCGGAACGGCGGATCCAGCCGCGTCGAAGAAGCCAGGACGGCGCGCCGATGGGTGAAGGCCTCGAAACTCTCACGGCTGTGATAGCGGCCCATGCCGGAATTGCCGACACCGCCGAACGGCAGGGCCGGATTGGCAATGTGCATGATCGTGTCGTTGAGGCAACAGCCGCCTGAAGAAGTGCGGCGCACAATATCCCATCCTTCGGATTCCTTTCCGAAATAATAGAGGGCCAACGGCTTCTCGCGCGCGATTACATAATCGACCACCTGATCGGAGAAACTGCGTCCCGGATCGTCCAGCGTGACGATCGGCAGCATCGGACCGAATATTTCAGTCGTCAGCACATCGGCATCCGCCCTAACCCCGTCGAGCAGCGTGGGTTCTATGAAACGCTCCGAAGCATCGCTGTGTCCGCCATAGCTGACCGTGCCTTCCTGCAAATAGCCCGTCACACGATCGAAGGCTTTGTCGGAGACCATCCGTACATAGTGTTTGTCCGCCCGGATATCCTTGCCGTGCAGCGTACGCATGGCCTTGTCAAAAGCCTGGACAAAAGCCTCCTTCACATCGGGATGAATCAGGACATAGTCGGGAGCGATACAGGTCTGTCCGGCATTGAGGGTCTTTCCCCAGGCGATGCGTTTGGCCGCGCGGGCAATGTTGGCGTCGCGGCTTATGATACAGGGGCTCTTGCCGCCCAGTTCGAGGACAAGCGGCGTAAGGTTCGGCGCGGCGGCTGCAGCGACGGTACGGGCGAGCGCCGGGCTGCCTGTGAAGAAAATCAGATCGTATTTCTGCGTGAAAAGATGCGCGTTGACTTCGCGGTTTCCCTGCACCACGGCGATGTACTGCTCGTCAAAAGCGCTATGAATCATCTTCTCAATGGCTCTTGCGACATGCGGCACATAAGGAGAGGGCTTAAGCACGGCCGTGCATCCGGCGGCGATAGCGCCTACCAACGGACTGAGCAGCAGTTGCACGGGATAGTTCCACGGCGAGACGATGAGCGCCGCACCGAGCGGCTCTTTCACGATGTAGCTGCGCGAACCCAGCAATGTCACGGGCGTCTGCTTGCGCTCGCGCCGCGCCCAGCCCTTCACATGCCGCAGTGCGTCACGGATCTCGCCTTTGACCAGTGAGAGTTCCGTGAGATACGCTTCTTCGTACGACTTGTGCAGGTCGGTCCAAAGGACATCAGCCAGATCCTGTTCGTGGGATTCCATCGCTTGGAGCAGGGCCTTGAGCTGGTGCTTACGAAAAGCCACGTCCCGCGTGGCATCGGTGAGGAAAAACTGTTTTTGCGAGGCAAGAATGGCGTCAAGCCGTTCGGCGAGCGTATTTTCGAGTTTCAAGGGCCGGTATCGAAGTTCTTTCTGCAAAAAATATGTATTTTTACAGACAAATCTCCGACTATGTCCGACCTCTTTTCCGCCGATGGATGGCTTAACCGGGTGGTGACTGCCTCCAACGATTTCCTCTGGACCTACATCCTGATTGCCGTGCTCATCGGTTGTGCCCTTTACTTTACGTTCAAATCACGGGGTGTGCAGTTCCGCATGATTGGCGAGATGTTCCGACTGCTGGGTGAATCCACGGGGCGGCACGACGGAAAGAAACACATCTCTTCTTTCCAGGCCTTCGCCGTGGGCGTGGCAACACGTGTGGGAACGGGCAACCTGGCCGGCGTAGCGACGGCTATTGCGGTCGGCGGTCCGGGAGCCGTGTTCTGGATGTGGATCATCGCACTGCTGGGTTCCGCCTCGGCCTTCGTCGAATCGACGCTGGCCCAGCTCTTCAAGAAGCGGGAGAAACACTCATTCATCGGCGGTCCGGCCTACTATATCCTGAGAGGCCTGCGGCAGCCCTGGCTGGCCGCTTTGTTCGCCATTCTGATTTCCGTCACCTTCGGCTTGTCGTACAACTCCATCCAGAGCAACACCATCTGCAGCGCCCTGAATGTAGCTTTCGGATTCAATCCCATCTGGGTAGGTATCATTCTGGCTGCCGTTTCCCTGGTTGTCATTTTCGGAGGCATCCACCGCATCGCCAAAGTAAGCAGCGTCATCGTTCCCATTATGGCACTGGGCTACCTGCTGCTGGCTCTATTTGTAATCTTTCGGCATCTCGACCTGATTCCGCAGGTCTTCACCCTCATCTTCAAAGATGCTTTCGGCATCACGCAAATCGCAGGCGGCGGCATCGCCGCCACGCTGATGAATGGCATCAAGCGAGGCCTCTTCTCGAACGAAGCCGGCGAAGGTTCGGCCCCGAACGTGGCAGCAACGGCCAGCACGAGTCACCCTGTGAAACAAGGACTTATCCAGGCTCTCGGTGTCTTCACCGACACCTTGGTGGTATGCAGCTGCACCGCCTTCATCATTCTTTTCAGCAGCGTAGACACGCAGGGCGGCCTCAACGGCATCGCCCTGACGCAAGCAGCCCTCGAAGCCGAAATCGGACGTTTCGGGACAATTTTCGTCGCTGCCGCCATCCTGTTGTTTGCCTATTCCAGCATCATCGGCAATTACTATTATGGAGAGGCCAACATCCGCTTCTTGACACGCAACACCCGCTCCTCAGCCTGCAAGAAATGGGTAATGGCCGTGTATCGCCTCCTGTCGGGCGGCCTGGTGGTCATCTTTGGCGCCCTGGCCAGCCTCGACTTGGTCTGGAGTCTGGGCGATCTCTGCATGGCACTCCTGACGGCCTGTAACCTCTACGCTATCGTCCGCCTGAGCAAATACGCCTTCCGCCTCCTCGAAGACTACCGCCAGCAGAAACGCGCCGGCCAAAACCCCGTCTTCCACCGGAACACGCTGCCGGAGCTGGATTTGGAGTGCTGGGAGTAGAGATGCCCGCTCCCGATCAGAGGATAGGGTGACGTCAGGCTGGGTATGAGGGTTACTTCTTCTCGCATCAGCGACCCCTTCTTGCGGCGGCAACTCCTTCGTGCCTCCTTCGTGCCTCCTTCGTGTCCCCTCCTCGCGACCCCTCCTTGCGACGTGAATGAATCGGGGGTTTTGTTCATATCGCGGGGGCTTTAGGGCGAATAACTGCCGTACGTAGGCGAAAATCCTTCGCGACGTGAACGAAATGCATCTCGCATTCACGTCGCGAAACGCGAAAGAAGAAGGCAGAAACGGATTGCCGGGCATGACGTCACTCAGAAAAAACCTTCCGCAACGGAGCCGAAAGGCTTGCGCGTTGCGGGAGGAAAAACAAAAGGCAAAAGGAAATATCTTTATCGTTTCAGGCGTATCTATCAGACCAGCCAGTGAGGCGGCCCCCAGATGTGAATGGAGGTGGAACCGTAGTTGTCGCCCGGAAGAAGCCGTTGGCAGTAGGCGAGGATGTAGCAACCGTCGGGACTGAAACTGACTCCGTCAATGCGCTTCTCTCCGGTTTGGAGGATCTCGCGCAGGCTGCCCGTGTTCGCGTTCCAGACATAGACACAGCCGTTTTCTCCACCGGTCACGAGTTGCTTCCCGTCGTCGCTGAAGGCGGCACAAGTCATGATTGTTTCCTGGCTGCGGAAGGGAATAAAAGCGAATTTTCCTTTCTTGCGCCGGAGCAGGGGAATGTCCCAGCCCTGCATGGTGCCCTGGTCTGTGTCGGCTACCAGCAGACATTTTCCGTCCGGGCTGTAAGCCAGGCATTCGTAGTAACCTGCGCGCCAGAACAATAGTTCTCCGTCGGATTGCATGATTTCGAAACCGGTCGGGAGACTGGGCGCACAGCAGGTTTTGCCGTCGGGCGCAATCATGCCCGGGCGCATGTAGAACAGATCGGATTTGTTGTTGTCCAGCAGTTTGCAGTCACGCGTGCGCCAGGTCTTGATGCCTTCCATGTCAGCGGTAATGATGCGTCGCCCACCTTGCGTGAAATGAACATCCATCAGCATCGTCATGGCGGGTTGCTCATTGACATCCAAAGGCTTTGAGACAGCCATGGATTCGCCGCTCCG
Source organism: Bacteroidales bacterium (assembly GCA_016284265.1). Lineage (GTDB taxonomy): Bacteria > Bacteroidota > Bacteroidia > Bacteroidales > UBA932 > Cacconaster. Next base: position 19,034 of record JAEEOM010000089.1, read on the forward strand.
GGCATCCCAGACTCTGACAGTTCCGTCTTCGGAAGTAGATACGATCCGTTTCCTGTCGGGCGAGACAGCAAAGTCACAAATCATATCCGTATGACCCGGGAACCGGAGAATGGCTTCCGTCGTGTCGCGAAAACTCCGGATGACGAGCTCGCTGTCGCGGACATAAATCAGGTGGTCGTTGTCGAAGAAGCGGGCGAAATGGAAATACTCGCCGGGTTCGAACACGCGTTCTGCGCGAAGGTCGTCGCGCAGGGGCATGGTGGTGAAGGAACGCTCCAGACGCCATAACTTTTCCCGGCAGCGGAATAGGGCCGTGCTGAGAAAAAGTGTAAGCAATATCAGGGCGAGATATCCGGTCAGGATGATTTTGTTTCGCGTTGTTTTCATGGGGAAGGAAGGTTGTTATTTGTTGATTTCCTTTTTGAATGCCAGTGCTGCATCGAGAAGGATTCGGAAAGAACGGGGAAGGAAGTCTTCGTATTTGGGCGTTTTTTCGAGGAGTATCTCGACGGCCAGCCAGACTTTGTTGTGCGGGGTAATGTAGCATTTCGCGACTTTTATGTGGAGCGCGATTTCATTACAGACCTCCAGTACATCGCTGCGGTTGTTTTCATCAACCCGAAAGATATTGGGAAGTATAACCCGGATAAACTGTTTGTCTTTATCGTGGAATACGATAATCAACGTAGCCATTTGGTATTTGAAAACAATGTCCTGATCATTATCGTATTTGGGCATCAGGCCCATCTCCTTGAGATATTCAAAAATCTCTTCCTTTATGGTAGTCATGGTGATCGTTGTTTTTTTCAATAGCCGATGGGACGACGCTGTGCCTTTACGGGGAGTGGCAGCGACGGTTTGGTGTTGCAGACAACCTCTTCCAGGTGTTTTTGGTTTATGGATTCATCAGCCAGGGCGGCCTTCATGGCGGCTTCGTTGACGATGAATGCAATGTCCGCCGCAGCATAACCTTCGGTCATGGCTGCCAGTCGGTCCGTGTCGATATCCTCTCCGAGCGGGCGGCGTTCCAGATGGAGCCGGAACATGGACGCACGGGTCTCCAAGTCGGGGGCCGGAATTTCGTATTGGAGATCGAATCGTCCCTTGCGGAGGACTGCCGGATCGAGGATGTCGATGCGGTTGGTTGTACCGATGACAAAGATGCCGCGCTGGGCGCAGTTGTTGAGTTGCGTCAGGAATTCGTTGACTTCTTCCGATTTATGTTCGGCTTCGCGGCTTCCACGCTTCGGAACGAAAGCATCGAATTCGTCGAAACAGATGACAGTCGGCGCCTTGGCCTGCGCCTCTTTGAAGAGATTCGCAATCTTGCCCTGGGTGCCGTGGATGTAAGTGCTGCCCAGATCAGAGCCGGTGACCAGTACGTAGTTGAAATGGGACTCCTCGGCAAATTTCTGGGCAAAGTGTGTCTTGCCGCAACCCGGAGGGCCATAGAGCAGCATGCCGTTGGGTGGCGTAAGGCGGTACTTGGCAGCCTTTTCCTTATCGCTCAGGATCCAGATGACCCGTTCGGCAAGTGTCTTCTTGAGCGCATCCATGCCCGCCACGTCAGCAAATCCGCCGCCCTGCGTATGCTTTTTTATTTCAACCTTGACTTTCATCTCGTCTTTTTCCTGTGTCTTCACTGGCGCATTGCCGGACGTTCCTTGAAGGATGCGGAGCAAGCCGGTGACTGAAGACCGTTCCAGGCGCGATGCAAGGCCTACAAGCAGCGCATCCTTCATCTTCGGATAGGATTCTTCCAGGCCTGCAGGTATCTTCAATTCTTGGCGACGGGCCGCTTGTACAAGCTTTTTGCGGGTGACATAATCCGCATCTTCGGGGAACGCAACCGCCCAAGGTGCGTGGCCGGACAGCATAGCATACATAATGGCAGTTACGGCGAAAGTGTCGTTCTCTTCGGTAAAGATTCCACGCAGTGCTTCCGGCGCCATATACAGGGGGTTCAAATCTTTTACCGGAAAGGGAGGTGTGCCCGACAGGACAGGATTGCAAATATGTCCGAGCCCGATGATCTTGGGAACCACCTTGCCGTTACCCTGTGATTCCAGCAGGATATTGTCGGGAGTGAGGTTGTTGTGGCATAATTCCACTTCATGCAGCGCATGCAGTCCTTTCAGTATAGGAACGATGACGTCCAGCGCCTCGGCAGGGGTATAGATATGCCCGGCGCGTAATTCCTCGGACAGAAGCGTTCCCTCATAGAAGGGCATGATCAGATAGGGGTAGGTAATCTTGTCAACCGTGAGATCTCCGTCGGCTACATGGGCAACGACCTGGGGATGGCCGATTTGGCGGCAGGCCTGGATTTCCAGTACTGCTTCCTGGGATTTCAGTTGTTCTGGGACAGCCGACAGGTCGAATCGTTTCATGAAGAAATTCTGCTCTTCGACATCCCTCACGACATAGCTATCAGAGCAGTATCCCTTTTTGAGGAAGCGCTGTACCCGGTACGCGCCAACCACTGTGTGTTTTGCCAATCGTTTCATTGTGTTTGAGTCCTGTTACACAAATTAGAGGAGAGTGGCGGTGTTTCCTTACTGATAATCAAAGTAAGAAAAGCGACGGGGTTGACTCCTAATTGTGTATATGGACCCCAAACAACCACCCAGATGAACCATTATTTTTTATTCCATTTCCAAGCAATTCTGGAAGCATTGCGGGAAAAGCATCAAACAGACGAAGAGAACGACAAGGAAATAAACGACAAGGTACTGAACAGGATCGGCCCGAAAGCGGAAATCGAGGATATGCCTTTCTATCGGGACTATCTTGCAGGATTTGATGTAGAACGCGCATTTTACGGATATAAACTGGCTGCTGAAAACGGCAACTCCGCAGCGACACGCGATGACCTGCTTATGTTGTTCCGGTTTGTCGTCGCTTCCTTTTCAAGTTCCTACGAAATTCTTTTTGACGAAGAGACCCAATCCGTCGATCTTTCCATTACGGTGAAGTCTGGTGGAGCCAGCCTGACCAAAAGCATCAAGGAACTATACACGATTCAGATTATCCGCCTGTTCGAAATCTATATGAATGAACAGGTTGAACTCTTCGCGCTTGAATACGGCGATCCGGAAGAATTCTCCGAAGAGGCCGAAGAGCAACAGCAGATGCAGCAGAAGATATTCGAACGAAAGGTGAAAGAGTTCCTGGACAATCAGGAGTAATGCAAATAAAGATGCCGTCGTGGAAACGACGGCATCTCTTTTTAGGTAGTCAATACGCTTCTGGATTTCGTCAGGAAAGTTGTGATAAGTTCCTCGATCTGTTGTTTGTACTGCGCAGTATGCTCTGTATCGATCTGTTGCCCGCCTTCGATCTCTGTCCGGTTGAGTGTAGCGAGGGTGCCGAGCAGGATTTCAGAACTGAGAATGGCCTGGTCTGCCGCTTGCTGGAGGCGCAGTTGCAGCATTTGGTTGCCAATTTCGATCTCCCGCTTCTTCAGTTCGTATTCTGCTTCGAGTTTCAGTACGTTCTGGCGCTGCTCCATCGTGAGCTGCATGGCTTCAATCTGTTTCTCGTCGATGCTGTCGAGAATGGTATAGTACTGATTCCCTTTGGACTTGAAGGACAGTTTGACGACCAGCGGCATCAACTCCACTGTCAAGAAGAACACGTGTGCGATCCAAAGCACAATGGCGATAATCCTGCGCTCGTGCGCTCTTTCATGGAGGGTATTCAGGGCGTCGAGCAGCCCTAGCGTCTGGTTCTCGCGGGTTTCGCTGAGGATTTGTCTGGTCTCTTGTTGAATGGTTTCAATCTGGGCTTCAAGCCGGGTTTTAAGGGTACTATAATTTTGCATACGACGTTCCAGACGAGCTTGGGCAGCACGCTGAGCGGGACCGTCTCCGTAGTGGCGGCTGCCACCTGTACCGTTGGTTTCAAGCAGCAGATCATCATCTGCTTGTTCGACGAGAGTTTGAGCCCGGGCAATCTCACGATTCAATGAATCAACGCGCCGGCCTCCTTCTGCACGAATCAGTGCGAGTTGGGCGGCATGTCGTTGCCTGATCGTTGTTTCAACATCTTCGTTGAAGACGAAAAGGATAAGTAGTTCGCTGATGATGAGTGACATCGCAAAAGCAAGAATGATGCGGAACAGCACGGCGAGCGAAAATGTCCCCGGCCGGAGACTGGAAATCAGAGACCGTTCGATGATGAATACCACTCCGCCCCAAACCAGGCAAATAAGAGCGATGGCCAGTGCGTTGTGCGTATGGTACAGGCAGGCGAACAGGACAGCCACCATGCCTGTAACGAGCGGGATATAAATCAGCGATCCGAGGATGGCATATTTCTTTTTTTCTGCGGAGCTGCAGAGGGCGATGGTTTCGGGGTCAACGCCGGAGGCGAAGTGAAAAATATTCATGGTAGGAAAGACTTATCTCTGGGGGATTTGTTTGATATAGCAGAAACTGGAACCGCGAAAGCGGTACAGCAGGTGGACGGTGCCACTGACGCGGAGTGTCTCCCCATCGCGCGGTGCCATGGCGGAAGAGCAATAAACCAGAATGTCTCCCGTAGCGTCTGAAAGTGTGAATGAACTCTTGTTGAACAGACCTGTACTCTTGGAAACGATGCCCTTTACGGTGACGATTTCGTCGCTGTAAGCCTGAGGATTGTCAACGATTTTTCCAATCGGCGTGGCGATTACATGGGAACGGGGGCTACCGGAGTCGCGGTGTCCGCAGGCAGCAGACACCGCGAGAGCGGCCAATAACGTGAAGAAACAGATGTACTTTTTCATGGGATTATTCTTCAAATAGTCTCTTGCTTTGGATCTGGGTTTCCAGGAAGTTGTTGAAATACTCGTTCGTCCGCTTGTACTCCTGGAGCATGGCGCGGTAATTATCGCGGATGGCCTGCTCGTATTCTTCGCGGACAAATCCGTCCGGGAGTTGCTGGCAGAAAGCGATATCCTCGCAGATAAGAGCGGTCAGACTGCGCAGGCGATCTGAGAGATCCTTCATGACTTTGCTTTGTTCCTGATGGCAAAACAGGACCGTATCAGCTCGCAGTGAGGCTGACAGGCGGAGCAGGCGGTCGTTGAGCGTTTCCTGGCAGCTGTGGACAATATACTGGCGGATAATGTTAGTGAGCTCGGACTGGAGTCCCATGATTTCACGGTCTTTCTGGGTAGGAGAGATGCGGGCGAGAAAACCGGGCTTTGCGAGAAGCATCTTGCGCAGTTCTTCGTCGAGATACTTGTCGTTGCGAATCATTTCAAGGGTGTTGGAAGGGACCTCGATCGGTTCGATCGAGGTCACGGAAGCGGGTGTGTGCGGGATGATGGAATTCATGGCAAATGTGTTTTTGGTTTGTTAGTAAGAGCCGGACACCGGCTTATTATTACTGCGTTGCATGCAGGGTCTTCAAGATGCTTTTCTTGACCTTTCCTTCCAGTCGGAACGGAAAAT
>JAEEOM010000090.1 GCA_016284265.1 Bacteroidales bacterium
GTTATAGCGGTGAGGATCCACCTCTTCCCATTCCGAACAGAGAAGTTAAGCTCACTTGCGCCGATGGTACTGCTACACCAAGTGGGAGAGTAGGTTGCCGCCACCTTTGAGCCCCGGGCTAAAAAAAAAGCCTGGGGCTTTTTTTATGCCCTGAATGGGGCTCAAAGGCGGCGGCTTGTGCCGCCTGTTTCTACGGGGGCATATCCCCCGAACCCCCTTCGCTACGCGGAGTAAATCGCCATTAACGTAGGCGATGTGCTTAAAGCTTTTGTCTGAGCGGAAAGGTATATGTTTTTGGAAACCATGCCACCCTCGGCAGTGTAAGAGGGAGGGGCCCACGCCTCTAAGGCGTGGGAGGGGTCGCGCTTGCGCGACGTTTCCAGAAATATATACCTTGAAGCGGCAGACAAAAGCGCCGAAGGTTAACCATCGGTAGGTGGTCGACTGCAACGGGCGGTTAGCGGACTTTGATTTTCGTGATGTGGCTGTTGGACCAGGTGAGGTCGATGGTTCGGCCGGCGCGGGTGCGCAGGCCCTTGATATAGCCGTTCGACCAGGCTGAGGGGAGAGCAGGCAGGGTTTCAATCCCACCGTCTGCGCTGGAGTGGAGAAGCATTTCCACGACGCCCGCGCAGCCACCGAAATTTCCGTCAATCTGGAACGGCGCATGGGCGTCCATCAGGTTCGGATAGGTGCCACCGCCTCGACGGGCATCTTCACCACGATAGCCGTCGGGGCTCACGTAACGCAGCAGGCGGCGGTACATCTGATACGCCTTTTCACCTTCGCCAAGTCGTGCGTACAAGTTGATACGCCAGCCACAGCTCCAGCCTGTCGTTTCAAATCCTTTCGTCTCCAGCGTCTTCAAGGCAGCTTCCGCCAGCGGACCGTCCTTGATCTGGTGCCCCGGATAGACACCGATCAGGTGACTCTGGTGGCGGTGACGCGGATCGTAGTCTTTCCAGTCGTGGTACCATTCCTGCAACGTTCCTGCGGAGCTGACTTGATAGGGATGCAGTCGGGCCAGTTTGGTTTCGGCTTCGGTAATGAAGTCGGCATCCACGCCGAGTTCCCGGGCCGCGGCCACTGCGTCGGAGATGCACTCCCGGATGATGGCCAGGTCTGCCGTACCGCCATAGAACGATTCTCCGATATAACCAGCGTCCGTGATATAGATGTTTTCCGGAGTGGTGCAGGGAGATGTGATTAACTCCCCGTCTTTTTCGACCAGCCAGTCGAGGCAGAATTCTGCAGCACCCTTGAGCACGGGATAGTCTTTGCGGAGCCGTTCCCTGTCGCGGCAGAACAGCCAGTGTTCCCAGATATGGGTGGACAGCCAGGCTCCGCCCATTGTCCAGTTGGCCCACGAAGGATCGCCGCTTCCCATGCCGACGGGACAGGACATCGCCCAAATGTCGCTGTTGTGGGCGGCGCACCAGCCTCGCTGCACTCCATAGTAGTACTGTGCAGCGTGGCGGCCTGTCTGAGAAAGGTTTCCGATAAAGTCGAGCAAGTTCTCATGCAGGCTGCCCAGCCCCGTCGCTTCGGCCGCCCAGTAGTTTTCCTCCAAATTGATGTTGATGGTGTAGTTGCTGCTCCACGGTGGATCGACACTTTCGTTCCAGAGACCCTGCAGATTGGCTGGAACACCCCTTGTCCGCGAAGAGGCGATGAGCAGATAGCGGCCGTATTGGAAATAAAGGGCTTCCAGTTCCGGATTGGCGCACGCCGAGTCGGTGTAACGGCGGAGCTGTTCGTCGGTGGGCAGTTTGCGCAGGGCCGGATCGGTCTCTCCCAAATAGAGTTCCACGCCGTCGAACAGCGTGTGGTAGTCTTTCACATGCCGGTTGCGGAGGACACGGATATCCTGGCCGATCAGGCGCAGCGCTGCGGCTTCGGCCAAGGCCTGATAGTCCCGTCCTTCCTTGACCGGATCCTTGTCGAATCCGTTGAAACTCGTGGCGTTGACCACGGTCAGGAGGATGTCCCGGCAGTCTTGCAGTTTCAACGAACCATCCGCTTCTTCCATGCGGCCGTCGGCCTGGACGGTCACCAGGGTCCGGAAATGGATCCCACGCCTACTGTCGTACAGCAAGTGTTCCTGGGTGTTGTAGTATCCCGGATAGCCGTGCCAGGCCGCATAGCCGTCCGTGACGATGAGCCGGTCGGTCGCTGCGGTCAGGTGGGGAAGCGGTGTGTCGTAGGAGATGGCCAGTGAGGTTCCACCTTCCGCCCTGATATGGATGATCAAAGCGGAATCGGGTGCTGAGACAAAGTACTCCGCCTGGTACTTCTTACCGCCACGGGAATACGATACAGATGCGATAGCATCGGAGAGATCGAGTTGCCGGTGGTACGAAGTAATTTCGCCATCGTCCAGATGTTGCAGGGTCAGGGTACCGAGCGGCTGGTAGGTTTCGCTGTAATGCCCCTGCATCTTGCGTTGCAGCCGGTCGGCTTCGGCGTAGTCTTCTCGATCCAGTGCCTCCCGGATCAACGGGAGGGTCGCTGCGGATTCCGATCCGATTCCCGCCTGGATGTCAGGATGAAGGTCTCCGCGGTCCGGTTCCCCGGTCCAGAGCGTGATATCGTTGAGCGAGATCTTTTCTTCGGTGGTGCCGCCGTAAACCATGGCGCCGAGGCGTCCGTTGCCCAGCGGCAGTGCTTCTTCAAAGAATTCGGCGGGCCGGTCGTAATGGAGAATCAGTTCGGGCGCAGGTCGGTGGCAGCTCCAGAGTAAGAGCAGACAGATCGGTAGGAAGAGTCGCTTCATGGCCGGCGGATCCTATCGTACTTTCAGCAGAGCCCCGTTGTCGTTCACGATGGCACGCTTGAATTTTTCGCTGTAACCCGGCCAGTCGGGCGACACCGGAATGTAGTCGACGCTGCCGTTGGTCTTGAAGGAACCGTCTTCGTTCTGATGTTTTACAGTGCCATCCATGTATTTGAGCAACAGATACTTGTCGAGCTTGTCCCATTCCTCGAAGAGGGCATCGGCTTCGGCGACCGAGAACTGCGTGAGATACTTCAGCTGTTTTTTCGGATTCTTGATAGCCAGCGCAGCCGCGTCACAGGCCGCAACTTTCTCCACCATCGCACGTTCATGGGCCGCAATCCGTTCCTGCACTTCCAGGCCCACGGGATTGTAGCGCAAGTACGCGAACTGGGCGATACGGTTGTTGAGCCAGAACATCGAGGTAGGCGAGTACTCGACCATCGAACCGTTGCCGAGGGCATAGTGCCACGACACGGCGCGGGATGCTGAATAGACGGGCGTCAGCGCCGAGGTACCGGCGTCATCCACGGCGAACCAGAAGAGGCCGCCTACCGCGTCGGGCAGCCAGCCGCGGCACTGGGCCACGAACCAGAAGCCGGTCTGCTGGGTGCAGATGGGACGTGCGTTGGAATATTTCACGCCATCGACCGTCCAGTCGTTCTGCTTCCAGCGGTAGGGCGTCTCGTTGCTGCCGGCACCGATATCTTTCGTCATGTCGAAGGGCGTGCCTTCGTAGTGGTCGCGCATCATCGTGGCCAGGTCGAGCACCGAGAGTTTGGCTTTGGGCTTGACGTAGAGGGGCATCCGGTTCTTCGGATTATCGGCCATCACGAAGTCGAGATACTGGTTCATGTCGAGGTCGCCCCAGCGGTTGAAGAAGCTCCACACGCGGCATTCGCAGTTGCGGATCAGGCCGAAGGCCAGGGG
>JAEEOM010000091.1 GCA_016284265.1 Bacteroidales bacterium
AGACCTACCTGATCCTTCTCCAGAACGATCGCGCAACGCCATACGGCGCGTTCGTGAACGCGCAGTCAATCTTCCGGGCCGCCGTTGACGAAGTCCGCGATGCTTACACGATACAACATTACGGAAAGCATTATAGCAGCTACGAACTGGAAGAAGAAGGCCTTGAAATCCGCAAGGCCGTTCGGCTGAGACTCATGGAAACCGATATCAAGGGAATCCAGGTTCAGATTAAGTAGAAAGGCCGATGCCAAACTCCAGGCCGCCTTCGACCTGGGAAAAACCGTCTAGCGCTGCAACGGACACACTTGATTCCCAGCCGATTACGCAAGTTGATCCCCCCGAAAACCGGAGGGATCAACTTGTATAAGTAACTGATTGACTGACGTTTCCATTGCAGCGCATAGAAACTCTATTGTCAGGAAGCGCGGGGTCTGGGGCAGAGCCCAGCCGCCATCAGGCGGCCGCCGGAGGCCGGTACTTTGCTAAACCCAGCTCAAGAATGCACAACTCCCAGCATTAGCAAAGTACTAAGGCCGGGAGGCGCGGGGTTTGGGGTGGAACCCCAGTAACTCAAGTACGGGTGGCGAGACTCGAACTCGCACGCCTTTCGGCACCAGATCCTAAGTCTGGCTTGGCTACCAATTACAACACACCCGCGGATTGTCTGGCGCAAAGATACGAATTATTTTTGAACAAGAGCGATGCGGACTGCAGCGGCGCAGAGCAACGACTGGGCGACCAGATAGGTGGACATGATGACGAAGCCGCGAAGCGGAAAGTCAGCCAGCCCGAAGGTACGCATGGCAATCAGGCCGTCGGAGATGAGGAACAGCAATCCGCCGGCAAGCACCATCCACCAAGTGGCTCTGTCCGGCGTCTGACGGCGGAACAGACCACACAAGCCACAAAAGGAAATCACCAGCAGCGCAGCTCCGTATATCATCATCGGCGCAAGCAGGGCGCCGTTGATGCCGATTGCCAGGACTAACGTCACGAGGATGGCAGCCATTACAATCACGGCCAAAAACCAGGAGACAGGGCGCAGGCCTTTCAAGCTGCAAGAAAAGATGCTGATATAACAGACATGGCCCAGGAGGAAGGCGCCAATCCCGGAGGCAAACCAGACTAAGCCATTGCCCATCAGCAGGGAATCCCCCGCCCAACCCAGACACTGAGCCAACAGCAGCGTGGCAACAATCCGGCCCGCGAAGGCCCGGGGTGCCAGGTAAGCCAGTCCGGTCAAGGCCAGCAACGGCATCAGGGCACCTTTGACATAGCGTTCCACCACCAGGTTGTCCTGGATACAGCCATAGAGGTTCACGGCACAGGCTATCAGGAAAAAGAGGCCAGGAATCAGCCAGAATCGATTCGTTTTCATAGTACGAATATAGCGAATTATGTCAGTTTTTCTACCAAGATGACAATTATTCGTTTCCATCACCCGATAAAAGCTATCTTTGTTAAAAAATAGGACAATGAAAAGAACGCTGTTCCTTCTTATGCTCCTCTTTCTGGCGGCTTGTGGCAGGCCTTCTTCCGAACCGGCTGCCAGTGACTACCGGGAAACCAATTACGCAAAGAACGGTCCCCGCTTCAAACTACTGCTCCTTTACGATGACCGTGCGGAGGAAGCGCACGTCCAGTTCGATCACCAGGCCATCGCATTCTTCAACAAGCTTACTGTAGGCGAAGGGTTCATCGTCGATTCGACACAGAATCTGGGCGCTTTCACGGCCGATCAATTGAAAGAATACACCGCCATCATCGCGCTCAACGCTGCACCGTCCCGCGAGGCCCGTACGCTCTTCGAGAACTACATGGAGAACGGCGGCGGCTGGATCGGGTTTCACGCGGCCGCATACAACGACAGCCGGACCCAATGGCCCTGGTTCCTCAGATTCCTGGGCGGCGGCGTGTTCAAGTGCAACAATTGGCCGCCGCAGCCGGCCCTGCTGGAACTGGACCGCAAGGACCATCCGGTCACCCGCAATCTTCCGGACACGTACGTATGCCCCGCCACTGAATTTTATCAGTGGACGCCGGAACCGCGCGAGAATCCCGACATCGAAGTACTGGTGTCGCTCTCGCCCCGCAATTTCCCGATGGGCCTGAAGGACATTGTCTATGGCGGCGACTTCCCCGTGGTCTGGACCAACCGCAATTACCGGATGATCTACATCAATATGGGCCACGGCGACGAACAGTTCTCCGATGCCACCGAGCAACTGTTGTTTATCAACGCCCTGCAGTGGATTGTCTCGAACGATCCGAACGGAAACCCCCTCGACAAATAACGATATGCGCAAACAACTCTTTATCCTGACAGCGGCCGCACTCTGCCTGGCCGCCTGCACGGCCAAAGGCCCGACCCAGGAAGAACTGGGAACCAAGCACGGCGACCCGGCCGAAAAGATCCTGCTGGCCTATGTGTTTCGGATGAACGAACTGCCGGACGCCACCTACCTGACTCACATCAACTACGCCTTTGGGCACGTAAACGACACGTTCAACGGCGTCCGCCTGGACAATCCGGATGAACTGCACCGGCTGGTCAGCATCAAGCGCAAGTATCCGCACGTCAAGATTCTGCTGTCCATCGGCGGCTGGGGCAGCGGGAACTTCAGCGAAATGTGCGCGGAAGATGCGCTGCGGAGTGCTTTCGCCAAGGACTGCCGGCGTGTGGTGGATGAATTCAAACTGGATGGAATCGACATTGACTGGGAGTATCCCGGCGAGGATGTGGCTGAAATATCCGCCTCCGAGAATGACATCGACAACTATACGCTCCTCATGCGGGATATCCGCCAGGCCATAGGTCCGGACAAACTGCTCACCCACGCGACAGCCGGCTCCGGTAAATTCTACGATTTCCCGGCTCTGGATCAGTACATCGACTGGACCAATGTGATGTCCTACGACCTCGGCCACGCCCCCTACCACAACGCGCCGCTCTATCCCTCCGAGTTGCTGGAACCCGGCTCGATGTCCGTTTCCGAATGCGTCCAGGCCCATCTGGAGAAGGGCGTCCCGCCGGAGAAACTGGTGGTCGGCCTGCCTTTTTACGGAAGAGGTGCGGAAGGCTTCCCGCGTGGCGTTGACGTGACCAAAGCCCATTTGCTGCCAGGCTACACCTACCATTGGCACAGTGTCTCCCAGGTAGCTTACCTGACCGACGACACAACCGGCGAGATGGTCTTCGGCTTCGACGAAGAGAAATCCCTCCGCATCAAAGCCGAATACACCCTGGAAAACGGATTCAAGGGCTGCATGTACTGGGCCTATAACGGCGACAACGCTGCCGGAGACCTCCGACGCACCGTCTACCAGGCCCTCAACGGGACCTTGCCCACGCCGGGCCTTCGGGCAAGACGTCCGCAATAAACAAAGACCCTGTATTAGCGTCCACCTTTGACGAGGACCAGCAGGGCCCAGTCGTCACGGGTACGGCGGGCCTCCTCTTTCAGGCCGAGCGAAGCAGCCTTTTCGAGTAACAGCGGAATGTCTGCGGTATAAAAACCGCTGAGGAAGAGACATCCGCCCTGTGGCTTTAGTGCCCGGACATAGGAGCCCATGTCGGCCAGCAGGATATTGCGGTTGATGTTGGCCAGCACATAATCATACTGGCCGCGGATAAGCACGGAAGCATCGCCGCAAACGGTAACGAGTTTATGCGGAACACGGTTCCGCCGTGCGTTGGCTACGGTAGAGCGGCAGCAGCGCGGATCAATGTCCACGGCATGTACCGGAATGGCAGCACCGAGTTTGGCAGCCACGATAGCGAGAATTCCCGTACCGCAACCCATGTCGAGCAGCGCTTTGCCTTTCAACAACTTCCGGTATTCCAGCAACTGCTCGATCATCATCGTCGTGGTCTGGTGATGTCCGCTGCCGAAGCTCATCTGCGGATCGATGACGATATTGTAGCGGGTCCGCGGCAGATTCTTGTGGTACGTCGCCCGGACCGTGACCTGGTCGCCTACGACGACCGGTTCGAAATCGCTTTCCCACACGGCATTCCAGTTCTGCTCCTTCACCAGCTCGACGGTATGCGATACGGTGAATTCGCCGCCGACAAAACCGCTGAGCACGGTTTTCAGATGGGGTTCCGAGAAGAGCTCATGCGGGATAAAGGCGTTGAGCAACGGTTCCTCGACTGTAAAACTGTCGAATCCCAGCTCAGCGATCTCGGCCTCCACGATTTCGGCCCGCTCTTCACTGAAGGGCGTGATGTTGATATGCACAACGATGTAATCCATGGCTTCGATATCGGTACAAACGTTTCTGTCGTTAGCCGGACACCCTAATCGGCAAAGCACATTTCATCGAACAGATAGGCGGCGTGCCCGATCTTGTCGACGATGAAGAGCAAGTAGCGGATGTCGAGCGAGATGTTGCGGCAGTATTCGGGATCGAAGACGATGTCGCTCATCGTCCCCTCCCACACACGGTCGAAGTTGATGCCGATGAGGTCGCCGTCGGCATTGATCACCGGACTGCCGGAGTTACCGCCGGACGTATGGTTCGTGGCCAGGAAGCAGACAGGTTGTTTATCATGGCCGCCTTCGGCATAGACGTCGCGCAGGGTCTGCGGGATGTTGTAGTCGAAGATGTCGGGGTTGTCTTTCTCCATGATACCCTTGAGCGTGGACACGGGCCGGTAGTCGATACCGTCGGCGGGAGAGTAACCTTCCACATGTCCGTACGCCACCCTAAGCGTGAGGTTCGCGTCGGGATAGAAGATCTTGTCGGGCTCGAACTCCATCTGGCCCCGCATATAGTCGCGGTAAGCCAGGTTAATCTCGCCGTTCAGGCGTTGGACTACGGGGCGGATGTCGCCGGCGAACCATGTGGCAAAAGCATCGGCCAACTGGAGGGCCGGGTCGGCCGCGATGCGGTCGGCATCGGCAGGCGTCAGGGCGACGACCTTCGCCTTGTCGGTGAACAGCGACTGGGCGAAGATTTCATCACGCCAAGCAGCCAGGCTGCCGTGGGCTGCCAGCTGTTCCTTGAAGTAAGCCGGTTTGAATGTGTCCGACATATGCTCGTCGAAGGCCTGCAGCATCGCCACGAAAATCTCTTCGTCGATGGGCTGGTAGTAATCCTTGAAGAATGATTCAGCAAGGTCCTCGACCGGACGGTCGGCACGAAGCCGGCTCTGCACATTCGCAGCAAAAGACAAGAGCTCGACGGCACGCACTGTCTCGGTGTTGTACTCGCTGGCCAGATAATAAGGATTCCGCAGGGCATAGAGCGAATCGAGCCGTTCTACGAGTCCGTCATAGCGGGTACCTTTCGCCCATTCTTTGAAGCGGGCCTCATAGGCCTTCTTGGCGGCCACGGTGCCCAGACGCTTAATGCCGCCCGACTCGCCCTGCCACTTCTTCCAGGCGTTGGCCACGGATGCAAATTTCGACGAATACTGGATGCGCACGGCCTGCGATTGCATCATATACTTCTTCTGGATGTCAAGCCGCTGCGTACGGAGCGCAATTTTCTGAGGATCAGAGACCTCGCCCACATAGCGGACCTCTTCGGCCGTCACATACTCCTTCGTGCTGCCGGGGCAGCCATAAACGAAAGTGAAATCGCCTGCATTTACGCCGGCGCGGGAGATACGGAAAAAGCGTTTGGGACGGTACGGCACATTGTCGGGCGAATAGTCAGCGGGTTCGTTGTCCTTGTCGGCATAGATGCGGAAGATAGAGAAGTCACCGGTATGGCGGGGCCACATCCAGTTGTCGGTCTCGCCGCCGAACTTACCGATAGAGGATGGCGGGGCGCCCACCAGACGGACATCACGATACACCTTGTACACGAAAAGGAAATACTGGTTGCCGTAGTAAAGGGCTTCGACACGGGCGGAGAGGCCTTTGCCTGCCTGGGTTACCTGCTTGATAAGCTTGTCCCTATTTTCCCGGATCAAAGTGTCGCGCTGGGCCTCGCTCATACTGGACTCATATCCTTTCAGGATGATGCCGGTGACGTCTTCCATCCGCTCGAGAAAACTGACCGTCAAGCCCTTGTTGGGCAACTCCTCAGCCTTGGACATCGCCCAGAAACCATCTCTCAAGTAGTCGTGCTCCACGCTGCTGTGGCGCTGGATGTAGCTGTAGCCGCAATGGTGGTTGGTCAGCAGCAAGCCTTCGTCGGACACCAGTTCTCCGGTGCAACCGCCGCCGAACAGAAGGACAGCGTCTTTCAGCGACGCCTGGTTGACACTGTAGATATCTTCGGCCGTGAGCCGGAAACCGTTTTGCTGCATATCCCCGATGCGTTGTGAGATCAAGGCCGGCAGCCACATACCTTCGTCCGCCCGCAGCGGAGCGAGATTAACAAAGAGCAGGAATGCGATGAGGAGATGGATCCGTTTCATAATCAGCTCTTCGCGATGGCAATGAAGTCGTCGGCCTTGAGCGAAGCGCCGCCAATAAGACCGCCGTCGATATCGGGGCATGCAAAGAGTTCCTGTGCATTGGAAGGCTTGCAGCTGCCGCCATACAGGATGGTCGTCTTCGCCGCGACATCTTCGCCGAAATGAGCGGCCAGCGTCTTGCGGATGAAAGCGTGGATTTCCTGTGCCTGCTCAGAGGTAGCCGTGACACCGGTTCCGATGGCCCAGACTGGTTCATAAGCGATGACCACTTTCGCCATCTGTGCGGGCGTCAGGCCGAAGAGGACTTCCGAAATCTGAGCGGAAACCACGTCGAAATGTTGGCCTTCCTGCCGTTCGGCCAGTTTCTCACCGACGCAGAAGATCACCTTCAGGCCGTTCTCGAAAGCCAGGGCCATCTTTTTGACGAGTTTTTCGGAGGTCTCTCCGTAGTATTCACGACGCTCGGAGTGACCAAGAATCGTATAGCTGCAGCCCGCATCTTTCAGCATTTCGGCCGAAACTTCCCCGGTATAGGCACCTTTCGGCTGGTCGGCGCAATTCTGGGCCGAGAGGGCGACGGGGCTGCCCTTCAGGACTTCTGCCACGGAGGTCAGGTGCGTGAACGGCGGCGCTACGACCAGCGAAACGCCGACAGGGATTTCATTAACTTTGGCAACAATGCTTTTTGCGAGTTCCACTCCTTCGGTAACGGTGGTGTTCATCTTCCAGTTACCGGCAACGATTTTTTTTCTCATCTTTAAAGTATCTTATGTTATCGATTCGTATCCAGATTCCCGGTCATGCCGGGAATGACCTGAGTCAACCGGGAATGACAAAATACAAAGTTAGAAAAATATTGTATTTTTGCGGCACCAAAATGAGAGAGATATGAGTTTCAGCTTCAAAGAAATCATCAGTGCGTTCATCGTACTGTTCGCCATCATCGACATCACGGGTTCGTTGCCCATCATCATCGACCTGCGCAGCAAAGGCGCCAAGATCGGTCCGCTGAAGGTCGCGCTCATCTCGTTCGCCATCCTGGTGGCCTTCCTCTTTGCAGGCGAAGGACTTCTCTCCCTCTTCGGGGTGGAAATCAACTCATTCGCCGTAGCGGGCGCCATCATCATCTTCATCTATGGCATGGAAATGATCCTGGGCCGGGAGATCATCAACAACGACGGTCCCGCTTCGGCCGCCAACGCCGTGCCCATCATCTTTCCCCTGATTGCCGGCGCCGGTGTGTTGACCACCCTCATATCGATGCGGGCAGAATATGCGATCCAGAACATCATCGTGGCCATCGCCCTCAACATGGTGGTGGTCTACTTCGTGCTCAAATACGTCGATTGGGTCGAGCGAGTGCTCGGCCCAACCGTCATTTACATTCTCCGTAAAATCTTCGGAATCATCTTGTTGGCCATGGCCGTCAAACTCTTCACGGCCAATCTCGCCACGATGATCTAAGCGTTTCCGTATTTGGCATACAACTGCCGGATGGCGTTGGCCAGCCGCCGGACGCCCTCATCGATCTTCTCGTCGGTCGCGAAGGAGAAATTCATGCGCAAGGTGTGCTTGCCGGTTCCGTCGCAATGGAAGGCATCGCCGGTGACGAACGCCACGTTTTCCTTGATGGCGAGGTCGAACAGTTCGCGCGAGTCATACTGTTTGGGAAGTTTCAGGAAGAGGAACAGACCGCCTTCCGGGTTCGTCCATTTCACGCCTTCGGGCATATACTTTTCGAAGGCCTGGATCATCAGGTCTTTCTTGCGTTTGTAGAGGGCGCAGGTCTTCTTCAGGTTTTCGTCGTACGCTCCGGAAGCCAGGTAGCGAGCCGCGACCAGCTGGTTGAAAGCCGGGGTGCAGAGGTCGGCCGATTGTTTGGCCACAATGAGACGGTCGATGACGTTGTCGGGAGCGACCACCCAGCCGAGACGGAAGCCCGGGACGAAGGTCTTGGAGAAAGTGCCGAGCATCACGACGCGGTCGGGTGCCATCGAATACATCGACGGAAGGCGTTCTCCCGCGAAACGGATGTTCTTATACGGGGTATCCTCGACGATCAGCAGATCATACTTCTGGGCCACCTCCACGGCGTATTCGCGCTCTTCGAGCGTCATCGTCTCACCCGAGGGGTTCTGGAAGTCCGGGATCGAATAGAGGAACTTCGGCTTCTTGCCCGTCGCACAGAGGACGTTGCAGGCCTCGTCGAGGCCGCGGTTATGACGCAGGCCGTAAGGTTGTCCCTGATACGACCAGAATGCCTGAAGTGCACCCAGATAGGACGGAAGTCCGCAGACCACCACGTCTCCCGGATTGATGAACACGCGGGAGACCAGGTCAAGGGCCTGCTGCGAAGCCGTCGTGATCATAATATTCTTGACCGGAACATCAAGTCCTTCTTCGCGTTTGTATAACTTGGATATTTCCTGGCGGAGCGAGAGGACGCCGTCAGTGGAGCCGTATTGAAGTGCCGCGTAGCCCTCCTGGTCGAGGACGTCCTGCATGATGGATTTGAGTTGTTCCAGCGGAAAGGTTTCAGGATTGGGGAAGCCACCGGCAAAGGAGATGATCTCGGGCCGGGTCGCCACGCTGAGCAGGTCGCGAATCTGGGAACGGCGCATGCTCAGGGCATTGTTCGAAAGCAGAGGTGTAATATCCATATTGGTTAAGATAATTATTTCACATTCTATGCAAATATAACAATTCGTAACAACTCCAGCAAATTTTTACAAAATTTTCAACCTTGTTTTTCATTTTGTAAACCGACGAAAAAAAGCATTATATTTGTAAGTTATGAATACGCTCTACCTGATTGACGGACATTCCCTGATTTTCCGGATGTACTACGCTTTCCTGCGAAGGCCCATGATGAATTCCAAGGGAGAAGATACTTCCATCCTCTTCGGATTCACCAAATACCTGCTGGAACTGATCGCCCGGGAACAGCCGTCTCACCTTGCCGTGATGTTCGACCCCCCGGGAGGTACCTTCCGGCACGAGATGTACCCGGAATACAAGGCCACCCGGACGGCCACGCCCGAACTGGTCAAGGCGGCACTCGAACCCTTGAAGGAAATTGTGGAAGCCCTCGACATCCCGGTGCTGATGAAACCCGGTTTCGAGGCGGACGATGTCATCGGCACGGTAGCCCGGCAGTTTGCCGGACAAGGCTTCGACGTCTATATGGTCACCCCCGACAAAGACCTCGGCCAGATTGTGGATGACCACATTTTCCAATACAAACCCGGCAAGGCCGGTGCAGACAACGAGATTCTCTCGAAAGAAGCCATCTGCAGCCAGTACGGCATCGCCGATCCCCGCCAGATCATCGACATTCTGGCCATCTGGGGTGATGCGGCCGACAACGTGAAGGGTGTCGCCGGAATCGGTGAAGTGGGAGCCCGCAAGCTGGTCGCGAAATACGGTTCCCTGGAGGGAATCGAAGCGCATCTCGATGAACTCCCGCCGAAGCAGCAGGCCGCCTTCCGGGAAGCCCTGCCCCATCTCGACCTGAGCAAAACCCTGGTCACCGTCAAAACCGACGTCGACATCCCTGTCGAAGAGGCACAACTCCGCATGGGCCGGCCCCACGAAGATCGGGTCGCAGCGCTCTTCAACCATTACGAATTCAACTCCCTGCGCGGCCTCGTCCCCAACCTGGAACAGGTGCGCGAGCCGCAGCGGAAAGCCTTCGATTGCACCGAGGCTTCCACCGCAGATATTTTCCGGGAAGCCCGCGTGACCGGCCGCGTAACCGTCCGCCTGTCGGATTCCGTCATCCTGGCCTGTGGAAACCGATACTGTGCCCTTTCTTATGCCGAGGCGGCACCGCTGCTGGGTGACGAACAGATCATCAAATGCGGTTTCGGACTGAAGCACACCGCCCTTCGGGGACCACTCCACGACATCGAGATCATGCACTACCTGCTCAATCCCGAACGGAGCCACAAACTGGAGACCCTCGCGGCTGCCTATCTGGACACGGACCTGGCCGAAAGTGGCACCGACGGCCAGCTGATGCTCTTTGATTTCGAGCACAAGACGGGCGGCAAGGAATGCGTCGCAGCCGGCCTGATCGAGCCCCTGCTTCAAAAAGAACTGCAGGAGCAGCACCTGTGGGACCTCTACACCCGCATCGAGATGCCGCTGATCAGCATCCTGGCCCGGATGGAAACCGATGGCGTACGGATCGATCCGCAGATGCTGGGCGCGTACAGCCGCGTACTGTCGAAAGAACTGGGACAAATCGAGCAGGAAGCCCGTGAGCTGGCCGGAGAGCCGACCTTGAATCTTTCCTCCCCCCGCCAGATCGGCATCGTGCTCTACGAAAAGCTCAACCTCAACCCTCGCGCCAAGAAAAAACGTGACAGCTATCCCACCGACGAAGAAACGCTCAGCGAGATTGCCGACCGCCATCCGCTTGTGGGCAAGATCCTGGAGTTCCGCGCGATTAAGAAGCTGTTGTCCACCTATATCGACCCCCTGCCCGCCCTGATCAGTCCGGCCGACGGGAAAGTCCACACCACCTTCACCCAGGCCCTCACAGCGACCGGCCGCCTGAGCAGTCTCAAGCCCAACCTGCAGAACATTCCCATCCGGACGGAACGGGGCATGAAGATCCGTGAAGCGTTTGTCCCGAGCGATCCCGAAGGATGGATCGTATCGGCCGACTACTCCCAGATCGAACTGCGGCTGATGGCTCACCTGAGCGGCGACCCGCATCTGGTGGAAGGATTCGCCCACGGTGCCGACGTGCACCGCGCCACCGCAGCCCGCATCTTCCACGTCGCACCCGAATCCGTGACGGCCGAGCAGCGACGGCACGCCAAGGTGGCCAACTTCGGCATCATCTACGGCATTTCGGCTTTCGGTCTGTCACAGCGGATGGGCATCGGACGCGGCGAAGCGAAAGCGTTTATCGATGCCTACTTCCAGAGCTATCCCGGGGTGAAGGCCTATATGGAACGGGTTGTCGCCGACGCGCGAGAGAAAGGCTATGTGGAGACGCTGTTCGGCCGCAAACGTTTCCTGCCCGACATCAACAGCCGTAACGCCGTGGCGCGCGGCCTGGCCGAACGAAACGCCATCAACGCCCCGATCCAGGGCGGTGCGGCCGACATCATCAAACTGGCCATGATTGCCGTCAGCCGCCGGCTGGAAGCTGAACAGCTTCGGAGCCGGATGGTACTCCAGGTACACGACGAACTGGTGTTCGACGTCGTACCCGATGAACGCGACCGCATCGTGGAAATCGTCAAACAGGAGATGGAAGGCGTCTGTACGCTGAAAGTCCCGCTCATCACCGAATGCAACTATGGCAAAAACTGGAGAGAAGCCCACTAAACTCGAGGACATCGCCCTCGTGGAACTGGCACTGCAACGCGACCAGGGTGCTTTTGCGCTCCTGTTGGAGAAGTACCGCGGCTCGCTGATGACCCACATCCTGAAATATGTCACCGTGGTGGAGGATGCCGAAGACATCTGCCAGCGCAGTTTCGAGAAGGCTTTCATGAACATCGACAAGTACAATTCCCAATATGCCTTCTCCACCTGGCTCTACAACATTGCCCAGAACGAAGCGATCGACCACCTGCGCCGCAGCCGTGCCTCCATCAATTCCGTGCCTATCTCTGAAGAACGGGACGCCCTCGACGTCATGGCCGCCACCACGCCGGAAGAAGAGCTCATCATCGACCAGGCCGTCAGCGAACTGATTTCGGGCATCCAGCGTCTGCCGGAAAGTTACCGGCAGGTGGCGGAACTGCGTTTCATCAAGGACTACGCCTACGAGGATATCGCCCGCGAACTGGGACTTCCGCTGGGCACGGTCAAGACCCGGATCAGCCGGGCCCGGAAACAACTCGAAAAGATTGTGGAGAATCCCGCCGATGGAAAAGCTGACTGATTACTTCCCCGGCCTGACCGAAGACCAGCTGACCCGGTATGCAGCCATGGAAGGGCTGTACCGGGAATGGAACGCGCGCATCAACGTCATCTCGCGCAAGGATATGGACCAGCTCCTGACCCATCACATCCTGCATTCGATGGCCATCGCCAAAGTCATCGACTTTCCGGCCGGAAGCACGATTCTCGACGTGGGGACAGGAGGCGGTTTTCCCGGTATCCCGCTGGCCGTCCTTTTCCCACAGTGCCGCTTTACCCTCTGCGATTCCATCGGCAAGAAGATCAAAGTTGCCCAGGCCGTGGCCGACGGGCTGGAGCTCGACAACGTAACCTGTGTGAACGCCCGGGTCGAAACCCTCCCCGGACAATACGACTACGTGGTATCGCGGGCCGTCACCGACCTGGCCACGTTCTATCCCTGGATCCGGCACAAATGCACGAAGGCCGTGCTCTACCTCAAGGGCGGCGACCTTGACACGGAAATCGCAACCTGCGCCCGGCAGTGCCGCATCGATCCGGCAAGGTTCTATCAGGCAAAGATTTCCGCCTGGTTCGACAATCCGTGGTTTGAGGAAAAGAAGATTGTGATTATCTCGCAATAAAATTTGCAGATCAGCAAAAAAGCGCTATCTTTGCGGTCCCGAAATTGAGAAATAAATAGATTCAGATATGAAACGTACCTTTCAACCTTCTCAGCGCAAGCGTCGCAACAAGCACGGTTTCCGTGAAAGAATGTCCACGCCCAACGGACGTCGCGTCCTTGCCGCGCGCCGTCGTCACGGCCGCAAGAAACTGACCGTCAGCTCCGAGGATCTTTGGTAAGACTTTCCCGGAAAGCACTGCTGGAACTTTATGAGGCGCCCCTGCCGGAATTGCAGGCGGCGTCTTCTTTTGTGCGCCGCTCGCGCAACGGCGATCGCGTGTGGTACAACCGCAACTTCCACATCGAGCCTTCTAATATCTGCGCCCACCGGTGCCGTTTCTGCGCCTACCGGCGGGACGATGCCTCCCAGCCCGGTGCCTGGAGTCTGGATCTGAAAGACATCCTTCCCTACTGCGAAAGCAAGTTCCGGCCCGGCATGACTGAAATCCACATCGTAGGCAGCGTCCAGCCCGGCCAGTCCTTCGACTACTACCGCCAGATCATCGCGTTGGTTCGCAGCTTTGCCCAGCAACACGAAACATCAGGAAAACCCATCGCCATCAAGGCCTACACGGCCGTTGAAATCGACGATATGTGCCGCTACAACGGACTCACTGCCGAGGCCTGCCTGCAGGCGCTGCGGGAAGCGGGACTCGACACGATGCCGGGCGGCGGCGCCGAAATTTTCGCACCGCACATCCGCCGGCAGATCTGCCCCGACAAATGCACGGGCGAACGCTGGCTCGAGATCCACCGCATCGCCCACGGGATGGGCATCCCCACCAATTGCACGATGCTCTTCGGCCACATGGAAAGCCGGGACGACCGCATCGACCACCTGCTCTCCCTGCGCGAACTGCAGGACGAGACTGGCGGTTTCAACGCCTTCATCCCCCTGAAATTCCGGGCCCGCGACAATGCGCTTTCCGCGCTGGGAGAAATCGCCGACGAGGAAGTGCTCCGCACCTTCGCCATCGCGCGCCTGGCTCTCGACAACATCCCGCACATCAAAGCATACTGGCCGATGCTTGGCAAAGACCTCGCCATCGAAGCCATGGCATGGGGCGCCGACGACCTGGACGGCACCATCAACGACTCCACGAAGATTTATTCCCTGGCCGGAGCCGAAGACCAGCGTCCAACCCTCTCCGTCAGCGAGTTGAAAGAAAAAACCGCCGCCGCCGGATGGAAAGCCGTCGAAAGAGACAGTTTTTACAAGATTATTTCTTAACTTTGCTCAGTTATGGAAGTAGATAAGGATAATAAACCGACCGGGCGCTGGATCCTGAGGAATGTCGTACTGGCCATCCTCTTTTTCGTCGCCCTGCTCATCGTCACGCAACTGAGCCTGAAAGCCCTGACCCGGCACAACCAGGTCATCACCGTGCCCGATTTCACCAATCTCTCGGTGCCCGATGCGAAGATTGTGGCCAAACGCCATGATATCCGTACCGTGGTCGTGGATTCGGTGTACGTGAAACGGATGGAGAAAGGACATGTCTTCTCCCAGAACCCCGCCCCGGGAAGCCAGGTCAAGAAGAACCGTACCATCAAACTGACCATCAACTCCAGCCAGACCAAGATGGTCAAGATGCCCAACCTGGTGGGATACTCGCTGCGACAGGCTAAAACCGAGATTCTATCGAGTGGCCTGACTGTCGGAAAACTGGCTTACCGGGAAGACCTGGCCACCAACAACGTACTGGACCAGTTCATCAAGGGTCGTTACGTCGCTCCCGGCACCGAAGTGGAAGCCGAGACTCCCGTGGATCTGCTTCTCGGACTTTCGCCCGACGAGAACGAGACCTTCATTCCCTACCTGATCGGCTTCACTCTCCCCGTCGCGCGCGACAACCTTTTCGAGAATTCCCTCAATCTGGGTAACGTATCTTACGACGAAACCGTCCAGACCTATCAGGATACCCTCAGTGCCGTCGTCTATCAGCAGACGCCTGCCTTCCATGTGGGAGCGCCGGCTGCGCTGGGGACGGCCATCCACCTCAAACTGACCACCAGCCAGGCCAAGATCGCCGCACGATGAGCGACGAAACCCGCGACGACCTCCTCCCCGAGGACGAGCAGCAGGAGATGTTCGAGCATTTCCGGCTGGAGGCCGACCGCGGCCAGAGCCC
>JAEEOM010000092.1 GCA_016284265.1 Bacteroidales bacterium
GCGGCAGATGGTGACGGCCAGCTGGTTCGACGACAATGGCATCCAGTACAGCATTCCGGTCAATTCCGGAAAAGCGGCTTTGTCGGTATCGGTCAGCTCCTTCGGAGAACTGCCGCTGACAAAAGACAAGAAGTGGAAACTGTCGGGCGATGTCTCCGTTTCAGAAACCCGTTCGATCAGTTACCAGAATATCCGGCATCTTGAAGGGATTGATATCGAATCGTTCGACTATGCCCGGTTTATGGAAGGTTTCTGGGGCGACGGGAGCGGCAACCGCTTTTATTCCGGCCAGAGCGGATTCAGCGAAAGCATCACGAACAGTCTGTCGCTCAGTCCGGAACTCGGCCTCCGCTATCGCGGAGATCAACTGTCCGTCGAACTGGACGGCTCTACCCGGTTCCAGACAGCCCATTATTCCCTCGACAGTGCAGCCGATACAAAGACCTGGAGCAATGAATTGTTTGCCGACGTGGAATGGGAGACAAAACACGGATGGGAATTGTCCACATTTTGGAGCTATCGTTTCTTCGAAGGTTTTCCCTCCGGATACAACGATCCCTACCTGATGGGGGGGGTCGATGTGACAAAAAATATCAAGCAATTCGCCATCAGCTTCCATATCAGCGACATACTGAACCGTACGCGTACCACGCGCCACATCACGACCGACAACTATGTGGAAGATTCGATGTACAACCAGCTCGGCCGTCATTTCTTCTTTACGCTGAAATGGAATTTCGGCAAACTCAACGCCGCCAAGAGCAATAAAGCCCGTTCGGCCGCGATGAATATGATGTATTAAAAGCACTTACAATATGGAAAAACTCACGGCGAAAGAAGATGAGATCCTGCGGATGTTCTGGGCCCACGGGCCGATGTTCATCCAGGATCTGCTCAAATGTTTTCCCGATCCGAAGCCGCACTACAACACGGTCGCCACGCAGGTGGGCTTCCTGGAGGAGAAGGGCTATGTGGCCCGGGAGAAGTTCGCCAACGCCTATCGCTATCACGCGGTCGTGGGCGAGCGCGACTTCGCCGACCTCGTGATTTCCGACACCGTCGAAAGATTCTACGACAACTCCTACGCGAGCGTGGTCTCCCGCTTCGTGGAGGAGGAGAAGATGGACCTGGAAGAACTCAAGGCGCTGATCGCCCAAATCGAGAAGCAACGCAAATGACCGGTTTCCTCATCTATGTTTTGAAAAGCACGCTGCTGCTGGCCGTGTTCGACGCATTCTTCCTGCTGGTGATGCGGCGGAACGGATGGTTCCGCTTCAACCGGATTACGCTGCTGGCCGGCAGCGCGGCGTGCCTGCTGCTGCCGCTCATTCCGTTCCGGGTGAACCGGGCCACGCTCTATTCGACCTGGCTGGAACCGGTCGTCGTGGCGGCCAGCGATCCCGCCGAGCCCGCGGTGGCGGCGACAGCCAGTGGCATGTCTTTCTCCTGGCAGGCGTTCGTTCTGGCACTTTACCTCCTCGGCGCCCTCGTCGCACTGGTCTTCTACCTGCGCTCCTACGGCCTGATGTTCCGCCTTTTGCGCCGCAATCCGGGCGAACGCCACGACGGCTATACGCTTCATCTGATCGACCGGGTGATCCCTTCGTTCAGCTGGATGCGGCACATCGTCATCAACCGTGACGACTATGCGCATTATCCCGCCATTCTCACGCACGAGCAGGCGCACGTCCGTCGCGGCCATTCCGTGGATCTGCTGCTCGCTTCGCTCCTGACCGTCCTGCAGTGGTTCAATCCGCTGGTGTGGATCTGCCGCAGCGAACTCAAACTGCTCCACGAATACGAAGCCGACGACTTCGTCCTCAAACAAGGCATCGATGCAACGCAATACCAATTATTACTCGTGAAAAAAGCCGTGGGGGAAAAGCGTTTCCTCCTGGCCAACGGCTTCAACCACGCCCAACTCAAAAACCGTATTACGATGATGCAGACAACTACGAAAGCAGCCTGGAAGAAACTCTTCCTGCTGCTCCTCCTCCCGCTGCTGGCCGGCACGACGCTGCTCCTTGCCGAGCGCGTCACGCCTGTCACAGATGTAATCCCTTCCACCGACGATCCGATCGTGGTGTCAGGCGAATCCCTGCCTGAACCTCCGCCGGAGGAACCTGTCAAATACTCCCTGCTGGAGGCCAAGCCCCGCTTCCAGGATGGAGACGCTGGCCAGTTCTCCCACTGGGTCAACGAGAATCTCCATTATCCCCAAGAGGCGGTCAAAGATTCCCTCCAGGGTCGCGTGACTCTGCAGTTCACCATTGAGAAAGACGGCAGCGTCACGGATGTCCACGTTCTCCGCGGCTGCGCTCCCGTCCTCGACGAAGAGGCCATCCGCGTCGTCAGTCAGTCCCCGAAATGGACTCCTGGCTACATCAATGGCGAACCTGTCCGGGTGGTTTATAATTTCCCCGTCCTCTTCCAATTGACAAAGAAGAAATAGTATGAAATCGTTTGTCCTGTCGCTGGCCGTGCTGGCCGCCGCGCTGCTTTCCGGCGTGGCGGCGGCGCAGCCGGCGGACTCGCTGGCGCGGCGCGAGGCGCTTGCCGAAGCCCGCTACCTGAAGAGCATCTTCAAGACCGATGCGGCCATCGAGCGGCTCTCGGGACTGGTGACGCCCGGCGTCTTCGATGAAGAGGTGCTCTCCGAACTGGCGGACTGCCATTTCCAGAATGGCGACTACGAGACAGCGGCCGGGACCTATCAACTGCTGTCGCTTCACGAGCCGGACAACCTGCTTTACCGGATCAAGGAGATGCAGATCGCCTTCCGGATGAAAGACTATCCCGCCAGCGCGTCGCTCGGGCGGAACATCCTCGCCTGCGATTCCATCCCGGCCGTGGCGGCGCTGGCAGGGGATGCCTACAACCTGGCCGGCCTCGCCGACTCGGCACTGGTCTGCTACCGCCAGGCACTGGCGCTCAAGCCGCGCAACGAAGCTGTCGTCAGCAAAGCGGCAAACCTGCTGCTCAACGCCAAAGACTACGACGGCGTCCTGTCGATGACGGGCGATTATCTGGCGATGGATCCCGACAATTTCACCGTGGCGCCCATCCGGGGGCTGGCTTACTACCTGAGCGCGCAATACGATTCCGCTGCCGTTGTTTTCAAGCGCCTGGAAGAACTGGGCGCTGACAATTATCCGCTGCACTACTATCTCGGCCAAAGCTATTGGCACACGGATGTCACGTACGAAGCGGAGCGGGAACTGCTGAAAGCCTGGGCCCTCGACTCGTCCGACGCCAACCTGGCCGTGGCCATCGCCGCCGTCGAGACGGAGATGTACCGGTCTTTCGAAAAATCCGTCAAGCCCTGGCTTGAAAAGGCCGAAGCCATGATCCAGCCCGATTCCGCGATGGTCTCCCGCATCCATCAGCAGTACGGCACGAGCTATTATCGTTTGGAAGAGTTCGACCAGGCCATCCCCCATTACCAGGAGGCCTATCGCTACAATCCCTCGTATATCCAGGCCATCTCCACCATCGCCTACTGCTACGAGCGGCTGAAGAAATACAAAGAAGCCCTCGCATACTACGAGCGCTACCTTAAACTCGCCCGCCCCGGCTCCCGCGGCTACGAATTCGCCAAAAAGAGCATCGACTACCTCAAAGGCGAGATCTTCATGAACGAGCCCTGATGCCGTGCCTGTTCTACCGGGTTAACTTTTGGCGACTTTTTGCGTCTAAAAGATATGAACTGGAACAATAGACGATTTGCGGGTCTGGCGGCCTTGGCGCTACTGGTCGCGTTGGCGGCCTGGCAACCGGCTCCGGCACAGGTAATTGTCGTTTCGGGCCACGTCGTGACGGCCAACTATGTGGAAGATTCGATGCATAACCAGACCGGCCGCAGTTTCATCTTCTCCGTGAAATGGAATTTCGGCAAGCTCAACGCCGCCAAGAGCCGCAATGCCGAAGG
>JAEEOM010000093.1 GCA_016284265.1 Bacteroidales bacterium
GGCCACATAATATTTGCTGGGCTGCTGGTTCGCCCATGAGGGAGCCTCCTGCGTCCGGGTCAGGAGCGTCCGGACTTCCGCTTCGGAAATCTTCTTCGTCGCATCGTAGCTGCGGATGCTCCGGCGCGAGGTCAGCACATCATTGAAAGAGGGAACCTTCGTCCCGTCGCCGGTACATCCCGCCAGGGAAGCCAGGCCGAGCAGCATCGTCGCTGCGAAAAGAATCGTTCTGAATTTCATGATCTTCCGTATTTTTCTACAAAGATAGATTATTTGCGGCGAAACAGAAAAAGCTTTACCTTTACCGTATGAAAACGACGTATTCCAACGTAAAAAATCCAAAACGCCTGACCTGGATTCTCAGTTTGGCCGTCATCGCAGGCTACGCAGCCTACACCGTCAACTTTGCCCTGATTGAAAAAGAGCATATCGGCTGGCAGATTGCGCTGATGCTCCTGTACTTGGCCGGCATCACCGCCCTCGTCTTGATCCCCCTGACTTCCGTCAAATGCACGGTCGACGACGAAACAGGTACGCTGATCACGCCCGAGAACAAAAAGAATCCCATGCTGATTGCCAACATCGACCGCATCACCCGCGTAACCAACCGTAAGGGCAGACTCCGCTACCTCAACATCCACGAAGCCGGCGTCCGCTATGTCAACGTCCAACTCCTCCCGACCCAGGCCGGGAACCTCATCCAACACCTTTGCCGCATCAATCCCGCCATCAAGGTTCAGGACCGGAATTATATGTAGTGATTCCGGTGTACTGTGGGCTGGCCTGGTGGAGCGGCAGATTGCGCTATTTGAATAACTTCTGTGCGAAAACCGTCAGATAAATGCGCCAGTTGCGCCAGATGTGGCCGCCTTCCGACTCGTAGAGGGTCGTGGGGTAACCTTTCGCATCACAGTAGTCTTTCAGTTTTTTGGAATTCACCATGATGCCGTCATCCTTGCCACAACCGATCCAGTAGAGCTTCGGCTGGGCAGCAAAGACGGCGTCCAGCGCCGCTTCGTTGCCTTCCGGCGTCGCAACGCCCGAAAAGAGGCCGACATAGCCGAAGCGTTTCGGATAACGCATCGACAGCGCGCAGGACTGACGGCCGCCCATCGACAAGCCCGCCACCGCCGTATTGGCATAGCCGCGCGCCACCCGGTAGTGCTTCTCGATGAAGTTCATGATATCGGGGAAACTGTTCTCCACCTCGACGGTCGACTGAGAACGGCTGTTCTGGAAAGTAGGTTGGAACATGTTCACGGCGGCACCGGGCGCGGCCTGGTTGAACCACACGCCGTTGGGCATCACCACGATCATCGGCTCGGCTTTTCCTTCCGCGATCAGGTTGTCGAGAATCTGCGCCGTACGACCCAGATCTGACCAGGCATCTTCGTCGCCGCCCGACCCGTGCAGCAGATAGAGAACGGGATACTTCATCTTGGGGCTGTCTTCATAGCCGGCCGGCGTATAGACCGTCAGGCGGCGCTGTGCGCCCAGGGTCGGACTGTTGTACCAGACATGCGAAACCGTACCGTGCGGAACACTGTGCACCTCGTAATACCAGCCCTTGTCACCCTGCTCCGCACTGAGGGTGAAGATGTTGGTCCAGGTCGCCACGTCGCGGTTCTGATAGATGTTGGAGGGATCCATCGTCCGTTGGCCGTCCACGAAGAAACTGTAAGAATAGAGTTCTCCTTCCAATGGTGCGGTGGTATAGGTCCAGACGCCGTCTGAGCCTTCCGACAGGCCGACGACGCCCGACAAAAAGTCACCGGCCAGCTGCACTTTGACAGCCTTGGGCGCATACAATCGGAATGTGACGCTGTGATCGGGATTGATTTCGGGCGATACGAGCCCAGTACCGGGTCCCAGCGCCTGCTGGGCGAAAGCCACTACCGTGAGGCAGGTAACGGCAAGAAGGGAGAGAAGTTTTTTCATGGGATGATTCGTTTCTCAAATTTACGCATTTTCCGGAATTTTTCCCTAAATTGCATTTTTCTGAAAAAACATTGAAACGATGTTCAACAGTCTGAAAGAA
Source organism: Bacteroidales bacterium (assembly GCA_016284265.1). Classification (GTDB taxonomy): domain Bacteria; phylum Bacteroidota; class Bacteroidia; order Bacteroidales; family UBA932; genus Cacconaster. The sequence goes on from JAEEOM010000093.1 coordinate 2,039, forward strand.
TATGTCAGGTTTCTGGAGGAAAAGGGGGAACTCCGCCGGATCAAGGAGTTCGTCGACCCGGTGCTTGAGATTGCCTGCGCCACCGATATCGAATCGAAGAAACCCGGAGGCGGCAAGGCGCTGCTTTTTGAGAATACCGGCACGGCTTTCCCTGTCCTGACCAATATGATGGGATCCGAAGCACGCATCCGCCATGCGCTGGGCGTCACTTCACTCGACGATATCGGCCCACGGATCAACGCGCTGATTGACAGCGTACTGAGCGAGAAGCGGGGACTTCGCGACAAACTCAGGATGCTGCCGCTGCTCAGCAAGGCGGCTTCCTGGATGCCCCGGGAGCACAAGGGCCACGCGCCCTGCCAGGATTCCGTGCAATACACCGCACAACTGAGCCAGATTCCCATCCTGAAATGCTGGCCGCAGGACGGTGGACGCTTCATCACCCTGCCGCTTGTCAACACGGTCAGCCCGATCACCGGCATGCGCAACGTCGGCATGTACCGTATGCAGGTACTCGACGATGCCACGACCGGCATGCACTGGCACATGCACAAGACGGGCGCGAAGCACCTTTCCGAATGTACGCACCGCCTGCCCGTGGCCGTGTGCCTGGGCGGCGACCCGGTCTATTCCTATGCCGCCACCGCCCCGCTGCCCGAAGGAATCGACGAATACCTGCTGGCTGGCTTCCTGCGTGGCAAGCCCGTGGAACTGGTGAAATGCTTCACACAGGATCTCCTGGTACCCGCAGACTGCGACTTCGTAATCGAGGGCTATGTGCAGAAGAGCGAAGAGAAGTTCCTCGAAGGACCGTTCGGCGACCACACAGGTTTTTACTCGCTGGAAGACCTGTATCCGAAATTCCACGTCACCTGCATCACGCACCGCTTCGACGCCATCTATCCCGCCACGGTGGTGGGTATCCCGCCGATGGAAGACAAATATATCCAGGAGGCCACCGAAAAGATATTCCTCTCCCCCATCAAGCTGGCCATCGCGCCCGAAATCGAAGACCTGTATCTGCCCGAGGAAGGCGTGGGACACAACTTTGCCATCGCCCGTATCCGCAAGCAATACGAAGGACAGGCCTTCAAGGTCGCCAACGCCCTGTGGGGCGCCGGGCAGATGATGTTCAACAAGTTCCTGCTGGTAACCGATGAAGATATCGATATCCGCAACTGGGATGCCGTCCTCGGCACGATCTGTCGCAACGTAGATGTACAGCGTGACCTGCTCTTCAGCCGCGGCCCGCTCGACGTACTCGACCACACGGCGCCGGAAACCGGCTTCGGCGGCAAACTGTGCATCGACGCGACAAGAAAAGAAAAAACCTTTTCCGAGCGCCGACTGGACCAGGTCGTCCAGGTCCTGTTCGACGTCGACGAGCAAAAGGCCACCCGATACCGGAAGCTTTGGCTGCTGGGTGCCAACTGCGACCCCGTACGCGACGGTCGTGTGCGTGACCACTTAATCCTCGACGCTACCACCAAGAAGAACACGCCTGACTTCCGCCGCCGCTGGCCCGACATCGTCGCGCACGATCCGGCGATGATTTCACGGATGAAGGAGTTATTGAAAGACTGAGGTTTATGAAAAGCGTAGCGGTCTATCTGGGCTCCGCTCCCGGATGCAAGGATATCTACAAAGGGTTGGCATACGAACTGGGATGCCGTATTGCGCGCGCCGGACTGACCCTGGTCTATGGCGGCGCGGCTGTCGGGACGATGGGGGCCCTGGCCGACGGAGCGGCCGCGGAAGGCGGCCACGTGGTGGGCGTCTTCCCCCGCGGCTTCCGAGGAACGAAAGAGGTCCGCGAGAGCGGCCTTGAAGTGGTACAGTACGGCCTGCCAGAGTTCATCGAAACAGCCGATTTCGCAGAGCGGAAACAGGTGATGGAAGACTTGAGCGATGCTTGTATCGTCATGCCCGGCAGTTTCGGCACCCTCGACGAACTCTTCACCTACGCCTGCAACCGCGCCATCGACAAACACACGAAGCCCATCCTCGTCTTCAACTTCGAAGGATACTACGATCCCCTCAAGCAACTCCTGGCCAACATGCAGGCCGCCGGCTTCCTGAAACCGGTCATGGCTGGCGCCCTCACCTTCTGCGAGACGATCGAAGAGATCATCGATTGTCTGAAATAATTGCTATCTTTGCATCCAGTCTGCAGGGTGCAGGCGAAGGGGTGCTGCGGCGAAAGCTGCGGCTGAGATGATACCCTCACTACCTGACCGGGGTAATGCCCGCGTAGGAAACCGCTATCTTCCCATTTCCCCTTTATTGTATAAGTTATTTACAATTAAGGATCTATCATGAAGTTTCGTTTGATTTGCGCTGCGCTGGCCGCTTGCGGGCTGGCTTTTTCCGCGCACCCTGCCCTCGCGCAGGAACCAGACTCTACGGAAGTTGAACATCTGCAGGAAACGGTCGTAAGTGCCGTGCGGGCGTCGAAAAATGCCCCTTTCGCCGTGTCCAACATTCGCAGGGCTGAATTGCAGGACTTTTCCAATTCGGGAAGGGAACTGCCGATGTTGTTCGCCCGGACGCCAGGCATCCTCGCCTGGAGTGAGAATGGCGTGGGCACCGGTACTTCGTACCTGCGTATCCGCGGTGCAGGCGGCAGCCGCATCAACGTGACGCTCGACGGCGTGCCCCTCAACTCTCCCGAAGACCAGAGCGTCTTCTGGGCCAATATGAACTCCTACGGCAAGCTCCTAAGCAGCGTTCAAATCCAACGCGGTGTAGGCACTTCGACCAATGGCGACGGCGCCTTCGGCGGCACGATTGCCCTGGGAACGAAAGCTCCGTCACTCAACCCGACCGGCGAAATGTCCGTCTCCTATGGCTCCTATAACACCTTGCACGCCGGCGGCTCGCTCTCGTCGGGTCTGATGTGGAACCACGTAATCCTGGAAGGAGCCTGGTACCACACCCGCACCGACGGCTACCTGCCCGGAACCGACGGACAGTCGGGAAGTTACTTCGCCGGAGCCACCTGGCTGGGCGCTGGCTGGAAGCTAGGCTACAAACTTGTAGGCAACTATGAAAACACAGGGCAGGCCTGGAACGGCGTGACGGCCGGCAACGACGACCTCTCGATCATGGACGGCACCTACGGCGAGCATACAGGCATCAAAACCTACAAAGACCTGTACAACGCCGGCCTGGGCCTCTACAACTCGCTCTATGAGCAGCTGGTATTCAACAACGTGATCCAGTATCCGAATGCCATCGCCCATACACAGCGCTACAAGATGAATGACGGCAGCTACTGGCCGCGCACCACCGACAACTTCTGGCAGAACCATCATATCCTGAACCTGGCTGCGTCGCTCTCTGACGCCCTCGACCTGTCGGTGAGCGCCCACTACACCGGCGGCCACGGCTACTACGAAGAGTTCCGCTACAACAACAAGCTGCTCAAATACGGCATTCCCACCTTCGTGGACACCGGCGGCAAGACCGTCAAGCGCAGCGACTTCGTGCGGCAGAAAGGCCTCACGCAGCACACCTTTGGCGTCGTTTCCAGCCTCACGTACAAGAAAGGACCGTGGGATGCCGTGGCCGGCCTCTCCGTCCAGCAGTTCCTGGGCAACCACTACGGATATCTGACCTATGTCGGCAACACGGAACTCGCTGCACGGCTGCTCGCAGGCGGGGATTACCCATATTACGACTCCGACGCCGCCAAATTCGACGGCAGCGCTTTCGTCAAGGCTTCGTACCAGCTGTCGCCGGACTGGAGTGTCTTCGGCGACGTGCAATACCGCCGCGTGAACTATCGCACAGACGGCTACAACGACAAATACATCGACAATGGTGATGGAACGGCCAGCAAGCATGTGCTTGATGTGGATGTCCACTACAACTTCTTCAACCCCAAGGCAGGTCTGAACTACAGCCACGGTCCGCACCGGGCCTACGCCTCGGTGGCGGTCAGCCACCGCGAGCCCGAGCGCAACAACTTCACCGACAACGGGAAATACCCCGCCCCGCGGGCCGAGCGGCTCTACGATTTCGAAGCCGGCTACCAGGTCGGCGGCCGCGTCGCCCGGGCCGGCGTCAATCTCTATTATATGCGCTACCGCGACCAGTTGGTGCAGACCGGCGAGCTGAGCGACATCGGCGAAGCGCTCACCACCAACATTCCGGACTCCTACCGCACCGGCGTCGAACTGACGGCGGGCGTAGATCCGACGCCGTGGCTGACGTTCGAAGCCAACGCCGCCCTAAGCCGCAACCGGCTGCTCGATTTCGACGAGTATGTGGAGGACTGGGACAACGGCATCACTGTCATCCACTACGAAGACGCAGCCCTCGCCTACTCGCCCGATGCCATCCTCAACGGCTTTGTCAACCTGCATTACAAGGGTTTCCGGGCGCAGTGGCACACGGGTTTCGTGAGCCGGATGTATCTCGACAACACGGAGAACGCCGACCGCTCATTGCCGGCCTACAGCCTGAGCGACCTGTCGCTGGGCCATACGTTCCACCTCAGCGGCTTTCTGAAAGAGATCGATTTGGGGGTGGAGGCGAACAACCTGTTCAATGCCCGCGTCGCCCAAAGCGGATGGGTCTATAGTGCCATCTATGCAAGCGGCGGCCACCCGAACGGCCACCGCTACTACCAGATCGGATTCATCCCTGTCGCGGGATTCACCGTACTGGGACACGTAACTTTGCGGTTTTGAAGACGGTTCAGCGGGTAATGACGACGTTGCCCTTGGAATCGAGCAACGGCGTGAGACCGCCGGCATAGCCGGAATTGACAAAGAGATAGTTCACACCGGTCTCATTGTCGACAATGACAATGGCCGAGGCGGCGAAGCCGAGGCCGTTTTTCTGATCGACGGTGAATCGTTTATCCTTTCCCATGATGAAGTCTTTTTGGTTGTTCCTTGCAAAGATACAACAATAATTG
>JAEEOM010000006.1 GCA_016284265.1 Bacteroidales bacterium
CAAAAAAACACAACATTATGCCTAGATCTGTCAATAGCGTCGCATCGAGAGCACGCCGCAAGAAGATTTTGAAGGAAACCCGTGGTAACTTCCTCGGCCGCCGCAATGTCTGGACCGTAGCGAAGAACACCTACGAGAAGGGTCTCACCTACGCCTATCGCGATCGCAAAACCAAGAAGCGCAATTTCCGCTCGCTTTGGATTACCCGCATCAACGCCGCCGCGCGCCAGCACGGCATGAACTACTCGCAGTTCATGGGCAAGCTCGCCCAGCAGAACGTGGGTCTGAACCGCAAGGTCCTCGCTGACCTGGCGATGAACAATCCGCAGGCTTTCGAAGCTATCGTCAACTCTGTTAAATAGCTCAGTGCCTTGAACGTCAAGGGAACAGACAAAAGGTCCTGGGTGCGGTTCGTGATTTGGGCCGCACTTTGGACGTTATGGGTCATCTGGCACGGGAATTACTGGTGGCTGTTCGGCCTGCCGGTGATTTACGAGTTCTGTGTGTCCCGCCGTCTGAAGTCCTGGTTCGAGAAGATTGCGGCCAAGAGCCGCGCCCTCAAGGTGACGCTGGGGTGGCTTGACGCCATCGTCTTCGCCGTCGTGGTGGTGACTTTCATCAACATCTTCTTTTTCCAGGCCTTCAAGATTCCGTCCTCCTCGATGGAAAGTTCCCTTCTGACGGGTGACTATCTTTTCGTCAGCAAAACGGCCTATGGTCCGAAACTGCCGCAGACGCCACTTTCGGTACCTTTTGTCCACAACACGATGCCCGGTTCCGGGAAAGAGAGCTACTCGACCGCCCTGCAGTATGGCTACAAGCGCCTCAAAGGCCTGGGTCATGTCAAGCGCGACGACTATGTCGTCTTCTCTTTTCCGCACGGCGATACCGTGCTTTCCCGCGCTCCCGCAGAGGACTACTACACTCATGTGCGGATGACCTCGCGCGAGTATGCCGAGAAAACCTACGGACCGCTCAAAGTCCGCCCCGTGGACAAGAAGGACCATTATGTGAAACGTTGCGTAGCCGTGGCCGGCGATACCCTTCAGGTGACCGACGGGTGGCTGTATGTCAACGGAGAGCCGCAGCAGCGGTATCCGGGCATCCAGAACACGTATCAGGTGGTAACCTCCGGTACGCCGATCAATCAGGTCGTCCTGCGGGACATGGGATTCAATCTGGGAGAAGTGTGGTACAGCCAGACCCTTCCGGGTTATCCCGCCCTGCCGCTGACGGATGAGCGTCTCGAAAAGATCAAGACTTTGGCCAATGTGGTGAGCGTGGAGCCCAACGTCGACCGTTTCCCGCCCGACTATCCCGATTCGGAAGCTTTGCTCTTTCCGTTCGTGGAAACGGGTTGGACGCGAGACAACTATGGTCCGCTCTGGATTCCGGCAAAGGGGGCGTCCGTGACGCTGACCGGGCAGAACCTCCCGCTGTACCGCCGCATCATCGAAGTATATGAAGGAAATACCCTGGAAGTGACGGAGGACGGCCATTTCGTCATCAACGGCGAGACCACCGACACGTACACGTTCCAGATGGATTATTACTTCATGATGGGCGACAACCGCCACAATTCGCTCGACTCCCGTTATTGGGGATTTGTCCCCGAAGACCACATCGTGGGCAAGCCGCGGGTGATCTGGATGTCCACCGACGCGAACCTGAAGTTCCCTCGGAACATCCGGTGGAAACGATTGCTGAAGTTTTTGTAAATGAACCAGTAAAAGAAAAATAATTTTTGGTTTTTTCAATAAAAATCAAGATATTTGCAGCCCCTTTGAAAAATAGAAATAAAAAATAGATACACCATGGCACGAGTTTGTCAAGTTACAGGAAAGAAGAGAGTGATCGGAAACAACGTTTCCCACTCAAAGAGACGTACTAAACGCGAATTCGCTCCGAACCTCAAGACCAAGCGTTTCTGGCTGGAAGAGGAACAGCGTTTCGTGACCCTGAAAGTTTCTTGCAAGGGTATGAAGACCATCTACAAGAATGGTCTCGCCGAAACCCTCAAGGCATCCCGGGAAAAAGGTTTGATCAACATCGTTTAATTTTATACTGATATGGCAAAGAAAGGTAACAGAGTTCAGGTCATCCTGGAATGCACCGAGCAGCGTCAGAGCGGTGTTCCCGGTATCTCCCGGTATATCACGACCAAGAACAAGAAGAACACGAACGAGCGCCTCGAGCTGAAGAAGTACAACCCGTACCTCAAGCGCTATACCGTTCACAAGGAAATCAAGTAAGCACCTTTTAACTTTATTATACTACTATGGCAAAGAAAGCTGTCGCAACGTTCTCCGGGGACAAGTCCTCGCTGAAGAATGTGGTCAAGTGCATCAAGATGGTCAAGTCTGAGCGCACGGGTGCCTATCAGTTCCAGGAAGAACTGGTTCCTACCGACGAAGTGGCCGACTACTTCAAGAAATAATAAAGTAGGGAATGAACGAAAAAAAGGGCTGGCAATTTGCCAGCCCTTTTTTTGAGCCACTTGGCAGACTCGGACTGCCGACCTGCGCGTTACGAATGCGCTGCTCTACCGACTGAGCTAAAGTGGCTGGTTTGGGACTGCAAAAATAGTCAAAAGTCCCGTATTCTAAAATTTTTTTTCAAAAAAAGAGATGCCCGGTCAAGCCGGACATGACACTTTCGGTAAGCCGGACATGAGGTTATCGGTCATTCAAGCGGATAACCCGCAAGCCGTTATGGGCCTTGATCCCGTTGGTATACGGCACCAGCGGCGTCTTGTTGATGACCACCTTTTTTTCGGAGTAGGAGGCGTGGATGAAGGTCAGGGTGTCACCTTCCCAGTAGGCATAAGCAACGTGGGCGATGTCCAGGCCGGGGGTCGAGCTGTTGAATCCGACGATGTCGCCGGTCTTGATGTTCTTGATGCACTTGGGAAGATCGGCTTTCGGGATGTACCAGTAGTCCCAGGTTTCGAGGTTCTGTTCGGCGGCGCGGATCTTGGCCACGTTCTTCGGATTGTCCTTGAGCTGCTTGTAGGAGGCCGGATGGTTCGACATGAAGTTGAACTTCTGGTCGAGGGGCGAGCCGCCGCATTCGCGGCTCACTTCGCGGAAGATGCCGCGCGTGGTGCCCTGGATGATCCATTCGGAGGTGTAGTGCAGGCGGGAGGCGTAGCCGTCGACCTTGCCGTTGCGGTAGCGGAGCTTGCGGAGGTTGTCCACGTATTTGTCGAAGGTCGGTTCGGCGTCTTTGGCGGTCAGGGAAAGGGCCAGGCACATTTCTACGAAGAGGATGCAGTCAGTCTCACGGGTGTTGACCGTCAGCCGCTCCGGCTCGATCTCAAGTGTTCCGGCCACATAGGGGGTGCCGAGGAAATGCTTGGCAATCTTGATGACCAGTTCTGCCATCGGCAGGTCGCGGTCGCCGGCGACCAGATCCATCACTTCCTGGAAGTTCTCCACGTCTTTCTGCGTGAAGCGCGCATCGCCCTTTTCATAGGCGGAAGCGTTGAAAACGAGCCCGAGAAGGGCGCTGAGGAGTATGAGAATGCGTTTCATATTCAAAAAAAGGCAAGCCGGTAAGCCGGATTCTGTACCCGCAAGCGGGCTTCTGTCATTTATCTGATGCAGCCTACCCCTCGGCTCAGGCGAGCAGCCCTCAGGCGCCGATATATTTGGCCTTGCAGCCCTCCGGTGCGTACCCCGGCGGCGTCGCCGACGCCGGTCGTGGGCTCTTACCCCGCGTTTTCACCCTTGCCGGCCCCGGATCAAGTCCGGGCCAAACCGGCGGTTGTTTTCTGTTACGCGCTCCATGAACTTTCACCCATCTGTGCTTTCCACAGGGAGGCGCTCTGCGCTGTCCGGACTTTCCTCACCGCCCGAAGGCGGCGCGACAGAATAGCTTGCCGGACGCAAAGGTACAAGAAAAATGGTTTGTCCGGATATTTTTCCTATATTTGTAGCCCGTAAAGACTTTACGGGACTATGAAAATCGGCTTCGACAACGACAAGTATCTGAGAATCCAATCAGAACGCATCAAGGAACGCATTTCTCATTTCGGGGACAAATTATACATGGAATTCGGCGGCAAGCTGTTCGACGATTTCCACGCCAGCCGCGTGCTGCCGGGTTTTGAACCGGACAGCAAACTCAAGATGCTGATGCAGTTGCGCGACGAAATGGAGATTGTCATCGCCATCAGTGCCATCGACATCGAGAAGAACAAGGTTCGCAGCGACTTGGGCATCACTTACGATGTGGATGTGTTGCGCCTGCGTGAGGAGTTTGAGAGCCGGGGCATGCTTGTCAACTCCGTGGTGATTACCCATTACAACGGCCAGTCCAGTGCCATCGCCTTCCGGGAACGGCTGGAACGGCTGGGGATCAAAGCCTACTATCACTATATCATCGAAGGCTATCCGACCAATGTGACGCTCATCGCTTCGGACGGCGGCTTCGGCAAGAACGACTATGTGGAAACCACCCGGCCCCTTGTCGTGGTCACGGCGCCTGGTCCCGGCAGCGGCAAGATGGCCGTCTGCCTGAGCCAGCTCTACAACGAGCGGAAGCGCGGCGTAAAAGCCGGTTATGCCAAGTTCGAAACCTTCCCGGTCTGGAACCTGCCCCTCAAGCATCCCGTGAACATCGCCTACGAAGCGGCAACGGCTGACCTCGACGATGTCAACATGATCGATCCGTTCCACCTCGAAGCGTACGGGCAGATCGCTGTCAACTATAACCGCGACATCGAAATCTTTCCTGTTCTCGACGCACTCTTTACCCAGATTTACGGCCAGAATCCCTACAAATCACCCACCGATATGGGTGTCAACATGATCGGTTTCTGCATCAGCGACGACGATGTCTGCCGCGAGGCAGCCAACAACGAAGTAATCCGCCGTTATTACACAGGCCTCTGCAACATGGCCGAGGGGGAGGACAACGAAAAGGAAGTGAATAGACTCACGCTACTGCTCAAGCAGGCCAACCTGGCCACGGAGTACCGGCGCGTGACGGTGGCCGCCAAACAGCGGGAGGCCAGCAGTGACGAATATGCCGCTGCGATGGAACTGCCCGACGGAACCGTCATCACCGCCAGCCAGAGTTCGCTCCTGGGACCAAGTGCGGCACTGCTTTTGAATGCACTCAAGCACATGGCCGGCATACCGCATCCGGTCAAACTCATTCCGGCCGACATGATCGAACCTATCCAGAAGACCAAAGTGTCGTACCTGCACGGACACAATCCGCGCCTGCATACCGATGAGGTGTTGGTGGCCATTTCGATGCTGAGCCTCAGCGACGAGAACTGCCGCCGCGCCATCGATTGCCTGCCGATGCTCCGGGGATGCCAGGTCCATTGCACCGTGATGCTGGCCGAAGTGGACCGCAAGGTCTTCAAGAAACTGGGCGTGGGCCTGACCTGCGAGCCGGTCAAGAAGCAGAGCGGCAATTACCGGAAGTATTCCCAATAAGCTCCTCCCGTTCATGAAACGTTTTTCCCGTATCCTCCTGGCCGTCCTCTGCGTCCTTCCGCTCGGTGCCTGCAGTGCTTCCGCCCAGAATGTCAAGACCTATGGCTTCAAAGTGGAAGAGTCGGTACCGCACGATGTGGCTGCTTACACCCAGGGCCTTTTCTTCCACGAAGGCGTGTTGTATGAATCGGCAGGACAGTATGGGGAATCGAATTTCCGGAGGGTGGATCTGGCCACCGGCCGCGTGCTCAAGCGCATGAATTTTGAAAGCCGCTACTTTGCCGAAGGGGCCTGTGTCCTGAACGGCAGGCTCTATGTGCTGACCTGGCAGGAGAAAGAGTGCTTCGTCTATGACATGAAAAGTTGGGAGCGGCTCGGCACACTGCGCTACCTGGGAGAAGGATGGGGTCTGACGACCGACGGCAAGAGCCTGATCATGAGTGACGGAACTTCTACGATCACGTTCCGGAACCCGGATACGTTCACGGTGGAGCGTTCCGTCACCGTCACGCTGCGCGGGCAGAAAGTGGCTTACCTCAATGAACTGGAGTATATCAAAGGAGAGATTTGGGCCAATGTGTACGGCACCGACCAGATTGTCCGGATCGATCCGGAAACAGGCGTGGTACGGTCCGTGATCAACTGCCGGGGCCTGCTCCCCGCTTCGCTCCGCAAGCCTCGCACCGATGTGCTCAACGGCATCGCCGTCGATGAACGCGGGGGCATTTGGCTAACCGGCAAGTACTGGCCGAAAATGTACCGTATCACCTTAGTCGAAAAGAAATAGATGAGCAAAGAAAGCCTGATCGCCAGTCTGCGGACTGTGCCCGATTACCCGAAGAAAGGCATCCTGTTCTGGGATGTTACCACACTGTTCAAGGATGCCCAGGCATTCAAGGAAGTCGAAGACATCCTCTACGAGGAATACAAGGACAAGGGCGTCACGAAAGTAGCCGGCATCGAGAGCCGCGGTTTCGTGATGGGCGCGGCACTGGCTTCCCGTCTGGGTGCCGGCTTCGTGCTGATCCGCAAGCCGGGCAAACTGCCCGCCGATACGGTCAGTATGGAGTATTCCCTGGAATACGGCCACGACAGGATTGAAATGCACACTGACGCCATCGTCGAAGGCGACGTAGTGCTGATTCACGACGACCTGCTGGCCACCGGCGGCACTTCTCTGGCGGCCGTCAAACTGGTCAAGCAATTCCATCCGAAGCAGGTGTATGCCAGCTTTATCATCAATCTGAAGGATTTTGGCAGCGTCGCCAAGTTCCCGGAAGACGTTCCGGTGAAGACGGTGCTTGATCTGGAAGGGGCCTAGTCCATGTTCGAGCAGGCGCTGGCCTATTTTGCCGGCCTGGACATCTGGGGCTGGCTGGAGATTCTTGCGATGATCGTGGGAATCTACTATGTCTATCTGGAGATCCGCAAGACCCGGCTGCTCTGGTATGTCTGCATCCTGACTTCGGTGCTGAACATCTTCGTTTATTGGCACAACAGTTTCCTGTCGATGGCCGTCATCCAGGTTTACTATATCGTGATGGCCTTCTACGGCATCCACGCTTTCAAGGAACTCGGAGAGGATGCTGTCGCTGAAAAGGTGGAAGCATCGGCGGACAAGAAAGACCAGGTCCTCATCCGGCGGTTTGACTGGAAGACGGCGGGCGTCGCGCTGGCAATCGCCGCAGTAGCTTATTTTGCCGTAGCGCACATCCTTCGCGTCTATGCCGAGACGCATGGCACGGCGCTCTTCCCGAGCCAGCCCTACTGGGACGCCTTCATCGCCGTAGGCAGCATGGTCGGCACTTTCTTCCTCAGCAAGTCCTACATGTGCCAGTGGTACGTCTGGATTGTGCTCAACGTCATTACCGTCGGCGTCTTCCTCTACAGCGGCATGTACTGGATCTCCCTCATGTACGTCGTCTACATCATCCTCGCCCTCTTCGGCATCCGCAACTGGCGCCGCAACGGGGTGTATGTGGATTGACCAGATTTTCCGCTGCAATGTACGTAGCAGTCTATCAGGCTGGCTAGACTTCCAGCTTGATTTCCATTTCTTCACCGGTGGCAAGATTGCGAAGATGTAATACGTATGTCCCTGTCAGAATCCACATTTCAACAGTGGGCTCTTCGCCGTCTTGATCCCAAACGATGTTCTGGTAGAGAACATAATCGCCCATCTTAAAATCATACCTCCCAATGTCAAAGTAATCCTTTCCACTGGTTATTTGAAAGCCATCTTCCTCTCGAATAAGACTCCACGCAACATCCTTATAGATCTTGATAAACAAGTCGGAACGTCGCGCGGGTTGATAATTGGAATGTGGCTCCTCCATATAGCCGACTTCTACCAAATCGGAAAGGCGCCGTTTCGTAAAGACGATCTTACTTTTGCGGGACTGATATATAGGTTTCCACGCACCTGTTTCAGGGTTGATTTCAGAAAGTGCAATCATATCGCCTTCTTCGGGCGGGTAGGAGAGACGGCAAGTAACTTGTTCTGACAGATACTGATTCTCGTCAATCTCACGACTGATCACTGACGAAACGGGCATCTTGACATTTCCTTCGCGGTCATATAAAACATAACAAAGCTTTACAGATGCTTTTCCCATGGCTCCATTTCTCACTTCAGTAGACAAGATAAAGTCTTCTCCCACCTTGCAATCTCCAGTCAGACCCATCGGGGATGAAGTATAAAGATTCTGTTGAGGTTCGCCTCCTCGATTAGGCATAACCTGACAAACCATATCATGAGACAGGTAGTAATACAATAAATCAGTTTCATGTCCTTCGACCGGGGTCAGCGTATAGAAATGACTGTCACTCCCTCCACCGTAATTGAGGCTGAAATAACGACCGTTATAACCATCAATCACAAATGCATGACCCACGCCACTGTCGGAGCCGCCAGAATACAATACTGGACGGCCGTTATTGATTTCGTCAATGATGAAATGCTCCCACTCCTCGTCAGAATACCCGTTCCATCGTTCATACCAACATAGTCGCTTATCATAATCAAAGTATTCCGTGAGCTTTTTCGCTGCATTGATTAAATTTGCACTGGATCCTCCGGGGAAAAACGACATTTTGCTCATTACCGCCACGTCGTAGAGAAGCCGGGCCATCTGCGCGGCTTCCTCTTTTCCGTAACTCCCATTATAGTCGGGCATTTTATCCCAGTCATATTCATGGCCCAAGGGGAATCCTTCAATATGAAAAGACTTTCCACCTTTTGAATAATCGTAGGATGGCAGTGTGCCCGATCCTTTTCGGGGCCATCCGTGGTATTTCATGACAATGGCGATTGCCGTAGCAACGCATCCAATCGGCGGTTTTTGTCCATTAACCTCTGCGACAAGATCGTTGAAAGGAGTATGTTGATGCCATCGAGCCGTCTGCAATTGCACAAAATTTGTCGGATCCGAGCTGGAATCGAAGTCCATGTCCGGAGCGGATTCCCAGCCCTGTTCCCGGGCATAGGCGATGATATCGGCGTACCATTGAAGCATAGCCCTCATGTTGTCGGGCATGTCCGAGACTGGGAAACGGCCATGCATGGAGTAACCCAGGATGGGACGGGTGATATCGTCGCCCGAGACGATGGCGAAACCGCCGGCTTGACGTTCGAAGAAATACAACGCCGGAGCTCTTGAAGACGACTTCGTTGCAACTTCTGGAAATGTGCCGATCAGTTTGAAATCATCCGGGCTGACGGCCGTCGTCTTGGTCTGGATTTCAGCCGATGTGAAGAACCGGGCAGCTCGTAGACGAGCTTGGTCAACTGTAACGACTTCGGCCATCACCAACTGCCATGAGAGCAGCGTCAATAACAGAATCAGTTCCTTTTTCATTTTTTGCCCTCCATTATTTGCGCAGTTCCCGCAGATTGATGGTCATCCCGTCCTCCAGACCGGTAATCGGGACATGTTTCTTGCTGCGGATTTCAATCGTGACTGTATGGACGCCACTTTTCTTGTAGGTGTGGGTCAGGCCCTCCTGCCAGTATTCCTGCGTCTCGTCGCCCCAATAAACAAAACCAAGTTGGTTCTCGCCCTGGACGGCAGGTACTGTTATGTTCCGGGCCGTCGTAGTATATGAAAAGGCCGGGAACTGCTCATACTGATGGACCCACACCGTATCCGGCTCAGCGAAATCTTTATAGTACACCAAAATCTGGGCATTCCTCGCTTTGTCATGCTGTTTTAGGGCAGCTACCGATATAAAAAACCTAATCCCTTTAGCCGAACGCTCTTGTCCGGCCTGGGAGACCCATCTGTCTGCAATGGAAAGACGGTAATCATCTGGGGTCGGATTCACCGTTTCGAAAGAAACCGTCCATCCCCGGCCAGATGTCTTCAATGTATCACACGGGACAAGGATGGGTTGAAAGGATTGTGAGACATAGACCGTATCGATGTGGTTTAGCTTGTCATTCCTGAATACGATCCATGCGTTCCTGTCGTGACGGCTATGATTCTTGCCGACGGAGAATAGATAGGTCCGCTCAGTAATCGCTTTCGTTTCAACCAGATCAATCCAGTCACATTCGGGCTCGATGGTAATGTCGAGCGTCAAATTGCTTGTTACCTCAATGGACAGGTTGCCGCCTTCTGATGCGAATTCGTACTGGCTGTTGCCAATGATGATGACGGGGGTGGCGGCCGATTGGGTCACGACGACGGTTTCTTCGAGTTTCCATTCTGCACATTTGAACAGAATGCTTGCTGTGCGGTCATCAAAAGACTCGTTTTCTTCGACGGAGAAATGGAAGTTGTTGGTGGACATCGACTTGGTTTTGGTCTCGCGGAGCCAGTCGCAGTCCGATGGAATCTCAAAAGTGACATCCACGTTGCTGCGGACTTGAACGTCGAACTGACCGGATTCTGCCGGCAGTTCGTAATGATCGCTGCTGACGATCATTGCCGGCGTGTCACATTCCTGATAGACCTTGACGACTTCCGATCCCGCGGTGCTGGTGAAAGTGATTTCTCCTTCCCGCTTGTTGAACGAATCATTGGCTGCGACATCAAAAGTCATGGTTGATGTCGTCAGCCCTTTTGTCCCCACCGATTTAATCCAGGATTTCGCGCTTTCCGCAATCTCATAAGTAAAACTCACATTCGCTTTCACTTCGACCGTAAACCGGCCGCCTTCCTTCACTACATCCTGACGGGTGCTCGTCAGCAGCAGTGCGTCCTTCTTTTTCTGTGTCACAACGATCGTCCGTTTTACGTCGCCGCAGACGAAGTTGATGGAGGCGGATCGGTCGTCATATTCCTTGTTTTCCGTCACGGAGACCGTGATTGTGGCCGTACCTCGTTTTCCACTACTCGTGGAAAGAGAACACCAATCCCCGGCCCTGTCGTTAACGAAAGTGGCCGACCATTTTCCTGAGGCTTTCAAATCGACGGAAGCAGACCCTGCTCCGGATGAAAAGATCATCGAAATGTTTCCGCCGGAAGCGGTGACATCGGCCGGCCCGGAACGAAAGGAGCCTTCAACGAATTCGATGTCTGGCCGGCAGCCTGTCAATAACAAAATGAATGTCGAGAAGAAAACTAAACGGCGGAACTTACTCATCGGGTTAAGCCAATTAAAATGCAGATAACCATTGTCAGAAAGCTAATGCTCGCTTTTGCCAAATTTAGGGAAAAGTGATGAATATTCCAAATCGGCTGGCGGCAGAAAGACTCCTAAGGGCAAAAGCTCATTCTGAGGTAAAAAATACTATATTTGTAAGTTATTTCAACTTCAAATTTGAATCAATATGCAACTGATAGCTGACAGCGGCTCGACCAAGGTTTCGTGGCGGGCCATTGCTGACGACGGTTCGGTCAAGGCGATCGAGACCGTGGGCATCAATCCGGTTTTCATGGAAGATGCGGAAATCGAACAGATTCTGACGGACAAACTGGTGCCCGAAATCGGGACGAAGGTCGACGCGATCTTCTTCTACGGGGCTGGCATGGTGGGAGGCGAGATTTCCGCCAAACTGGAGCGCTGCTTCGGGAAAGTATTCCCGGGATCGACCTGCGAGGCCGCGTCCGACGTGCTGGCGGCGGCGCGGGCTCTTTGCGGCCACAAGCCGGGCATCGCCTGCATCCTGGGCACGGGTTCGAACAGCTGTTTCTATGACGGGGAGGGGATTGCGGAGAATGTCCGCGCCGGCGGCTTCATCCTTGGCGACGAGGCCAGTGGTGCCTACCTGGGCAAACGGCTGATTTCTGATTTCATCAAGGGGCTGCTCCCGCCGCCCATTGAGAAGGAATTCTCGAAACGCTATGGTCTCGACTATATGGCCATCGTCCAGAAGGTGTACCGGGAGCCGATGCCGAGCCGGTTCCTGGCTTCGTTCTCGCCGTTCATCGCCGAGTTCAAGAATCACCCGCATATGGCGAACCTGCTCAAGAGCAGTTTCGAAGAATTCCTGCGCCGCAACATCATTCACTACGACTACAAGAAGTATCCGGTGAACTTCGTGGGCTCCATCGCTTACTATTACAAAGACATCCTTGAGAAAGCGGTGAATGCTGCCGGCATGCGCATGGGCATCATCCTGCAGGGTCCGATCGACGGCCTCGTCGAGTATCATAAGAACAAGAAATAATGACTGTCATTCGTCTCGGCTAAAAAAGGAGGCTATGAACGATGATTCAAATAGCCATAAAGCGAGTCAGATATTAAACCAAAAACCCATGGCCGCCCGTGGCCTTGTGAACGGGAGGGGCCCAAGCTTGCTTGGGAGGGATGGAGCGGAGCGGAAGGTTTTTGGATTAATATCTGCGAAGCAGGGCTATTTGAAATAGACAAGTAACAAATCATAAGGAACAATGAAAGTTACCGAACAGAGTTCGAATTATTCGAACCTCGACAAGATGACGACGCGGGAGTTGCTGGAAGGCATCAACCGGGAGGATCATCACATTCCGGATGTGGTGGCAGGGTGTATCCCGCAAATAGAGAAACTGGTCGACGGCATCGTCGAACGCATGCGCCGCGGCGGCCGCGTCTTCTACATGGGCGCGGGAACCAGCGGGCGGCTGGGTATCCTCGACGCTTCAGAGATTCCGCCGACCTACGGCGCCCCTTACGACCTGTTCATCGGCCTGATGGCCGGTGGCGACAGCGCCATCCGGCGTGCCGCCGAAGGGGCGGAAGACAACAAAGCCCAGGGATGGATGGACATCGAACCGTACCGTCCGACGCCCGATGACACCGTCATCGGCATTGCCGCTTCGGGCACCACGCCCTATGTGATCGGTGCCGTGGAGGAGGCCCGCCGTCGTGGTCTGCTGACGGGCTGCATTACCTGTAATCCGGATGCCCCCGTGGCTGCCGCTGCCGAAATCCCGATTGTAGCCGTGGTCGGCCCTGAGTTCGTGACCGGAAGCACCCGCATGAAATCGGGCACCGCGCAGAAACTCGTGCTCAACATGATTTCCACCTCCGTAATGATCCGGCTGGGCCACGTCAAGGGCAACAAAATGGTGGACATGCAGCTCACCAACAAGAAACTGGTGGACCGCGGCACGAAAATGATCATGGACGAGACCGGTATCGAAGACTACGGCGAAGCCAAAGCCATGCTGTTGCACTACGGCTCCGTCCGCAGCGCCGTGGATACCTATTTCGCCCAGAATCCCGACAAGCGTAAATAACAACGTTTGCTGATGTTCCGCCGGAACTATTCCTCATCCCTGCTGGAAGAGGCTGTGGATCAGCTCTCTTCACTGCCTGGTGTCGGTCGTAGGACCGCACTCCGGCTGGCACTGCACTTGCTCGGACAGCCACGGGAAAACGTGGAACAGTTCGCCGGTTCGCTGGTTCGTCTCAAACGCGATATCCGGCACTGCCCGGTCTGCGGGATGATCTCTGATGACGGAACCTGCCCCGTGTGCGGCGACGCGCGTCGCGATCCTTCGGTCGTGTGCGTGGTCGAGAGCCTGCGTGACGTGCTGAGCATCGAGAATACGGGCCAGTACAATGGCCGTTACCACATCCTGGGTGGAATCATCTCGCCGATCGACGGCATCGGCCCCGGCGACCTCCGTATCCACGAGCTCAACGACCGCCTGGCGGCAGGCGATATCGCAGAAGTGATTCTCGCCTTGAGCACCAGTATGGAAGGGGAGACCACCGCCTACTATCTCTATAAACAGATTTCCCGATACCCCGTGAAAGTCACTGCCATTGCACGCGGCGTAGGGTTCGGCGACGATCTGGAATACACCGACGAGCTGACCCTCGGCCGCTCGATCGCCAACCGACAACTCTTTAAACCCTGAGCATCCGATGCGACACGACTTTCCCTTTGTTTGGTTTCTGGTGGCTTTTGCCGCTTATACGGCGCTCCTGTTCCTCATTTCGTGGCTGACGGGACGCAAGGCCGGATCCAACTCTTTCTTCTCCGGCGACAAGAAAGCACCTTGGCCCGTGGTGGCCTATGGCATGATCGGCGCCTCGATTTCCGGCGTCACCTTCATTTCCGTGCCAGGCAATGTCTGGGTCCAGAATTTCTTTTATATGCCGCTGGTGCTCGGTTTTGTCGGGGGGTACATCATCATTGCGAAAGTGCTGCTGCCCCTCTACTACAAAATGAATCTCACCTCGATCTATACCTATCTGGGAGAAAGGTTCGGACCGAAGTCACACAAAACGGGAACCACTGTGTTCATGGTTTCCCGTGTCCTGGGCGCCGCAGTACGCATTTTCGTGGTGATTGTGGTGTTCTTTGCGTTCATGCCGCACGGCATGACGGAGAAGATGTCGCCGGTGCTGCTGTTCACCCTCATCACGGCCATCTTCCTGTTGCTGCTGTACTTTTATACCTACAAGGGCGGCGTGAAGACCATCATCTGGACCGATGTGCTGCAGACCACTTTCATGCTGCTGGCCGTCGGATTGACCATCTACTACATCTGCCGGAACATGGGATGGAACTTCGGCCAGATGTTTTCCGTGGTGGGCGGCACCGTCAATGAGAACGCCGGCACCGTGGGCGCAGGCCACACCTTCACCAGCTGGTTCGACTGGAACTGGAGTCATGGGACCAATGCGGTCAAACAGTTCATCTCGGGTATCTTCGTGACCATCGCGATGACCGGCCTCGATCAGGCGATGATGCAGAAGAACCTGGCTTGCAAGGATATCAAGGCGGCTCAGAAAAACATGTACACCACATCCATCATCATCGTGGTGGTGAACTTCTTCTTCCTGCTGATGGGCGCGCTGTTGTGCGTTTATGCGCAGAGTCTGGGTGGTTTCGAAGCCCTCGGCATTACCAAGACCGACGAGCTCTTCCCGACCATTGCCAGCCAGTATTTCGGAGTGGGTGTGGGCGTGTTTTTCCTCATCGGCCTGATATCGGCCTCGTATCCGAGCGCAGGCGCGGCGATGACCTCGCTCACCACGTCGTTCTGTGTGGATTATCTGCATTTTAACGAGCGTAGCGACTTGGCGGAAAGCCGCAAGGAATCCATCCGCAAGAAGGTGCACGCCGGCGTGGCCCTGCTGTTCCTGATCATCATCGTGGTGCTGTTCATCGTCAGCAGCGACGCCGTGGTCAATCTGGTCTATAAGCTGGCCTCCTATACCTATGGCCCGCTGCTGGGCTTGTTCTTCTTCGGTATCCTGACCAAGACAAAGGTGCGCGACGGTGCGACGCCGTGGATCGCCATTGCGGCGCCGGTGCTCTGTCTGGTGTTCAACTTGCTGAGCAAACGGTTCCTGGGCTTCGATCTGGGATTTACGCTGCTGATCGTCAATGGCCTTTTGACGTTCCTGGGCATGTGGCTTTTCCGGGTACGGGGGGCACAGAAATAGAAATTAATTCGTAACTTTGCAGGAATGGTACGAATTGCAGCAATCCACTATCTGAACACGATCCCGTTCATCTACGGACTGGAGGCCAAAATGGCCCCCGGCGCGGTTGCCATGCAGTTCTGTACTCCTTCCGAATCCGCCGCGATGCTTCGGGAAGACCGGGCTGACGTGGGCATCATGCCGGTCGGTGCGGTTCCCGAGCTCGCCGATCCGCACATCATCTCCGACTGGTGCATCGGTGCCACCGGCAAGGTGGCCAGCGTCGTTCTCTGCTCCGGCCGTCCGATTGAAGAAGTGGAGGAAATCCAGCTTGACGTGGACAGCCGTACTTCGGTGCTGCTGACGCGCTATCTCTGCCGGGAGAAGTGGGGGATTGCACCGCGATTCGTCCCTTTTGACAGCACTCGCCAGTCCATCGATCCTACGGCTTGCCAACTGCTGATCGGCGACAAAGCGCTGCTGCACGCCCCGGAGTTCCCGTATGTCTATGATCTGGCCGAGGAATGGATATCGCTCAAGGGACTCCCTTTCGTGTTTGCCGCGTGGACGGCAAACAAGCCGCTGGATCCGCAATTTATCGAAACGTTCAACCAGGCCCTGGAATATGGCATCCGTCATATTCCCGAGGCCGTCGCAAAATACAATCATCAGTTTCCCGGGGATTATGCCTGCCAATATCTGCAGGAAAATATCTCTTTCGCGCTCGACCGCGAAAAGCGCGCCGGCCTGACCGAGTTCTGGCGCGTGGCCCTGGAGAAACTGACCCCTCGAGAATGGGTGTAACGGTGACAGCCGGCGGAGGCCGGCCCACGGAATGCACAACCCACTAAACTCGAGGAACCATGATCAAAATCTTTTACAATCTCAACGGACAGGCCGAAGTTTCCGAATCGCTCGGAACCCTGAACAAGATTACGCTGGAAGACGCCCTCTGGCTCGACCTGTTCTCGCCTACGGGCGAAGAGAAGCGGGCAGTCGAAAAATTCCTGCATACGACCCTGCAAAGCCGGGCGCAAGCCGAGGAGATCGAGAGTTCGTCCCGCTACAGTGAGACGGTCGATGCCATCTTTGCCAATACGAATTTCCTGATGCCGAGTGCCGAGAACTATACGATGGAGTCGGTCTCCTTCGTGTTGACCGGCCACACCATCACCTCCATCCGGCAAGTCCCTCTGCGCAGTTTTACTGACATCCAGCGGCGGATTCTTTTCAATTCCAAACTCTATCCCACAGGATTCCACGTGCTGGTTGGCATTCTGGAAAACCGGATCGACCTCGACGCCGACATGATCGAGCTGATGTCGAAGGAGATCGGACAATACAGCAAGCGTGTGAGCTTGGGCGAAGACGTGAACGAAGAATTCCTCCTTGACATCAACTTGTTACAGGAGAACACGATGCTGGTGCGCGAGAACATCGTCGACAAACAGCGCATGATCTCCAGTATCCTGCGCAGCGACAAGACACCAGACGTGATCAACGGCAAGCTGGGCGTCCTGCTGAAAGACATTTCATCGCTGATCAACCACACCGATTTCAGTTTCGAGCGTCTGGAATACCTGCAGAACACTGTACTCGGTCTGATCGACCTGGAGCAGAACAAGATCATGAAGATATTCACGATGGTATCGCTGCTGCTGATGCCGCCTACGCTGATTGCCAGCATCTACGGCATGAACATCCAGTTGCCCCTGGTGGGTGGTTTCTGGGACATCCTCATTGTGATCGGTGCCATGCTGGTGATCGTGTTGCTTGTGTTCCTGTTCTTCCGCAGAAAGAAAATGATGTAGTATGAAAAAGCCCGGCCTCCTGCTGTCCCTGGTCCCGGTACTCGTGCTGATTGCCCTATTGATGATCGGCGTGAGCATTTTCGGTGACGAACTGACCAGCGGTCCGTCGCAGATTGCCATCTTCGGCGCTGCGGTGGTGACCGCCCTGATCGGCCTATATGGACTGAAAGTACCGTGGCGTCTGTTTGAGGAGAAAGTGGGGGAGAATCTGGGCAACACGAGTTCCGCCATCATCATCCTGCTTTCTATCGGCGCCCTGACGGCCACGTGGATGCTCTCGGGCATCGTGCCGACGATGATCTATTATGGCCTAAAGCTGATTCATCCCAAGATCTTCATTGTGCTGAGTTTCCTGCTGTGCGCCTTGGTATCACTGTTGGCCGGCAGTTCGTGGACCACGGTGGGTACCATCGGCGTCGCCCTCTTCGGCGCAGGGTCTTTCATCGGCATCCCCACCGGCTGGCTGGCCGGTGCCATTATTTCGGGCGCCTATCTGGGAGACAAGGTCTCGCCCCTGAGCGACACGACCAACCTTTCGGCTTCGATTGCGGGGGTGAACCTGTACACGCACGTACGCTATACCTTGCTGACCACGCTTCCTGCGTTGGTGATCTGTCTGATCGTCTACGGGATCGTGGGCTTTGTGGTTCCCACCTCATCGGATGTGGAGATCGGGCGACAGATGGCTGTCCTGCAGGAGACCTTCCATATCTCGGGCTGGTACCTGCTGGTGCCGGTCCTGACGATCATCATGATTTTCAAGAAGGTGCCACCCATGGTGACGCTATTCCTCTCGGCGATTGCCGGCGGCATCCTGGCCGTATGCGTCCAGCCCCAGATCATCGACCAGATTGTCGGTCCCGATGCCGGCTGGATGAAGCGCATCTTCGGATCGTTGATGCAGATGATGTCGACCGATGTGTCGATTGAGACCGGTGACCCGCTCATCACCCGCCTGGCATCCACCCATGGTATGGGCGGCATGGTCAATACGGTTTGGATCATCATCGCCGTCATGCTTTTCGGCGGCTGCCTGTCGGCCTGCGGCATGGTCGAGACCATCACTGCCGCCATCATCTCGCGGGTGCGCCGCACCGGCGGCCTGGTGACCGCCACCGTGCTGAGTTGCATCTTCTGCAACCTCACCCTTTCCGACCAGTTCATGGCCATCCTGCTGCCGGGCAACATGTTCCGCGACGTGTACAAGCGTTTTGGACTGGCACCTGAAGTGCTGAGCCGTACGCTGGAGGATTCCGGCACGGTGAGCTCCGTGCTGGTACCCTGGAATACCTGCGCCGTGGTGCAGTCGAGCGTGCTCGGCGTAGCCACCATGGCGTATTTCCCCTTTGCGATCTTCTGTTTCGTCACGCCGTTGATCGCCATCTCCTATGCTGTATTCAATATCAAAATCCATAAACTTCTGCCCAATGATACGACTGCTTAAGTATGTTGCGACCGTGTCGATGCTCCTGCTGCTGGCCGTTCCTTCCGGGGATGCCTGCACCTCGATCATGGTCGGCAAGAAGGCATCCAGCGACGGGTCGGTGATGACTGCCCACTGCTGCGACTCGTACTACCGAACCTTCATCACCATCGAGCCCCGAAAGACCTTTGCCCCGGGCGAGACGGAACCTTATTTCTTCAACGTCCTGCACATGGAAGAACCGTGGGATCCCCGCGGTGTGTATGAGACGGGCCGGATCGTGCCGCCCAAGGCCCAGACCTACCGTTTCGTCAACACGGCCTACCCGTGCATGAACGAGAAGCAGCTGGCCATCGGCGAGACTACCTACGACGGCAATCGCGACCTGATCAATCGCAATGGCGTGTTCTGGATCGAAGAGTTGTGCCGCCTCGCTCTCGAGTACTGTGACAACGCCCGTGACGCCATCCGCCTGATGGGGGAGATGGCTGAGAAATACGGTTATGCCGACTGGGGCGAATGCCTCACGGTGGCCGATCCCAACGAGGTATGGCAGTTTGAGATCAACGGCCCCGGCCCGGGTGAACCCGGTGCCATCTGGGCCGCCCAGCGGATTCCCGATGACCATGTGGGCATCTCTGCCAACATCGCACGCATCGGCGCCATCGACTTCAACGATCCTGACCATTTCATGTATTGCAAGGATTTGAAGAAGAAGGCGAAGGACCTGGGTCTGTGGGATGGCAAGGGCCCCCTGAAATTTTGGAAAGTGGTGGGCGATGCCAACCGCAAACCGTTCTCCGTCCGCGAATTCTTTGTGCTGAGTACGCTTGCCCCGTCGCTGGGACTGTCGCTCGACGACGAGGAGCTCCCGTTCTCGGTCAAGCCGGAAGTGCCCGTCACGCCCGAGAGGGTGCTGGCCTTCTACCGCGAAACCTACGAAGGAACCGACCTTGATATGGGCCAGAACCTCAAGATCAAGGCTCACCGTCGCGTGAAGGATCCCAACAGCCCGCCGTATCCGAATTCGACCTATACCGAATATGACGAAGAAGTGACGCCGGTCTCCAACTGGATGTCTGCCGATATGCGCGCCATGCTCAACCAGATCGCGCCCGGCACGGTGACCAACCGCCGCACTATCGCGGTGATCCAGTGCAGTTATTCCTTTATCGCCCAGTGCCGCAGCTGGCTGCCGGACGAAGTGGGCGGCGTGCTGTGGATGTCGCTCGACAATCCGGGCCAGAGCCCGCGCTTCCCGATCTATGCGGGCGGTACGAAACTCCCCGAGGCACTCAATCACTGCGGACAGAACAGCTACCGCCCCGAGGCGGCTGTCTGGGCTTTCCGCGAAACCAACCGTATCGCCACCATTTATTGGGACAAGACGCGCAAGGTGCTGGAACCTCAGCGCGCACTCTTCGAACGGATGATGTTCGAACAGGATGCCGCGCTCCAGGAGAAGGTCAAGGCGCTTCCTGCCGAGGGCCGGGAAGAGGCGGTTGCGCAGTTGCTCGACGACCAGACCGACAGTTTCTTTGCCATGGTCGCCGGCAAGTGGCGGGAACTCAAGGGCCGCGTGCTCGAAATTTTTGTCCGGAGTATGTAATTTTGGGGAATGAATCGTCTTGTTAAAACCATTTTGCTGGCCTGCACGTTGTTCCTGGGGCTTCCTCTCCAGGCGGATCCGGTCGGCGAGAACCGGGCCCTCGATGCGGCCCGGGCCTTTTTTCAGCACGACCGGAACGTAGCCCGTCGGGTATCTCCGGTTTACCCGGTCTCGCTGGCCCGTGCTCCGCTGACCAAAGCAGGGACGGGGGAACAGGCTTACCATATCTTCAACCGCGCAGGCGGTGGTTTTGTCATCATCGCCGGGGATGATGCCTGTACGCCGGTATTGGCCTATTCTTTTGATAATGTTTTCGGTACTGACGCGGACATGCCGGAGAATCTCCGGGAATGGCTTGACGAACTGGAGACACTCGTCACGTATGCCCGGGCGGAGCGGATGCCGCGTGCCGTGGCTTCCTGGGACGCACTCTCCGTGCGTACCAAGGCGGGGGACGGCTATCAGCCGGCAGTGAAGCACAACACGCCGACCTGGAGTCAGAGTGAGCCTTTCAACGGGCTTACTCCGATGGTCGAAGGCAAACATGCTGTTGTCGGCTGCGTGCCGTTGGCGATGGGTATGATCATGCGCTTTTTCGGTTATCCGGCCAACGGTGTCGGATCGCTGCCTTCCTACAACTATACCATGGACAATGGTACCACTTGTTCGATTGACGGGTTTGAACTGGGCCATCCCTATGAATGGGACAAGATCAAATTCAACTACAAGGAAGGATATACCGAAGAGGAGGGCGCAGCGGTTGCGCGGCTGGTCTATGACTGCGGCGTGGCGGTTCAAGCCAAGTTCGATGAATCGACGAGCGCCAGCACGCCGAAGATGGCCGGCTGTGCCGTCGATTTCTTCGGCTTTGACCCCGGCGCCTATCACTATAAACGGGATCTGTTTACGGATGCGGAGTGGCTTACGAAGCTTAAGTCGGAACTGCAGGAGCGTCCGATCCTCTATTCGGCCAAACGCGATGGCGGTGGACATGCTTTCCTGGTCGATGGCTACGACGAGGAGGGCAATGTCAGCGTCAACTGGGGGTGGGGCGGATCCAGCAACGGCTATTATGCCCTTTCTGCTTTTACGCCAAGTTCCAACCGTCAGTATATCTACAATCACGGCGCTGTTTTCGGGCTCAAACCCAAGGAGTCGGAGGGAGGTCAGAGTCCAGAGTATCTGTACTATCAGTCGGGTACGGCAAGCAGCGGCACGGTCTATAACGGACTGACGCCTTCTGGAACGATCCGGCCCAGACAATCCTTCACCATGACGGCGGGATGGCTCTATAATGGAGGCATCCGGGCGTTCTCCGGCGAGTATTGTGTCGTCCTTTGTGACAAGGACGGTCAGATTAAAGAGGAGATCAGCAGCGCAGGCTCCATCAGCAATCTGAATGCCGGCAGCGGCAAGGGATATCCTTCGGTCAGTTGTTTCATGCAGTCATTTCCGCTCCCGGGCGATTATGTCTGTCTGGTCTATCGGAGTGACAACTGGCCCGCCGGGGTCTGGGAAAAGCCGCTTTACGACTTGACCTCAGGCATCGTGGCTACGATTCCCGTGACGGATGACACGAAACTGGAAGAGGTGACTTCGTTCAACTATAACAAGACGAACGGCGCTATCATGATTGAGACCAAAGACTTGGTGGACTGGCGGCTGGAAGATGCTTCCGGTAACGCTGTGACCGACGGTGTTACCTACGAAATGACCGCCTTGAAGATTGAAACGTCCGGACTTGCGAAGGGAACTTACAAACTTACGCTCAAGCGCTTTGACGAGCAGCTGACGCTTATTTTAAAAATGGGAACGAAATGAGAAGGAATCAACACATACTGTTTTGTCTGGTGGCTGTCCTGCTGCCCTTGTTCCTTGCTTGCCAGCGGGAAGATCCGGAAGTGTCGTTCAGCGTCACGACCGTAGACATGCCCTATTCAGGCGGTTCTCAAACGGTCAGCCTGACCACCAACTATGACTGGACGGCCACCACTTCTGATCCCTGGCTCCAGGTCACGCCGGCTTCGGGCAAGAAAGGAAGCGCTTCGCTGACCCTTCGCGCCGATGCCAACGACAAAGGCACGTCCCGCAAGGCGACGGTCACCATTACGTGCCGTGATTTGACCCGAGGTGTTACTGTGACCCAGATGCCCAATTTTACCCAATCTCTGGTCATCAAGCATACGAACGCTTCCTTCCCGGTTCCTTCCTTTACCGGAAGCAGCCTGTCCGGTGTTGTCAAGTGGGGTGATGGCACCGAAGAGAAATACAGCAGCTCCTTGACGCATACCTATGCCGCGGCAGGGAACCATACCGTGGAGATCGATCTCTCGGGCGCATACTCCTTCAAGTTGGCGTCCGTTGCCGGCGTCACTGAAATCGATTTTCAGGGATTCTGATTATCTCCGGGATTCCCGCTTTACCGGGAATCCCGGAAGAAGCGGGCGATTTCGCCGATCAGGCTGTCAATCTGCTCTTGCGTATCCAGCGTCTCGACCGGGAAACCCAGGATGACGGTTTTATAACTGCCCTGGTAAGCTACACCGGCCGAGATGTTGTTTTCTGCATAGCGGAAGATGGAGTAGGCCCCGTTGCCGACAGGAGTGAGTCCGTCGGGTGATTCGACGCAATACAGTTCATCGTTCAATTCCTGATTGAAGACGTACCGGCTTTTTGCGGAGAGTCCGAGCGGATTCTGGATTCCTTTCACATCACCGGTAACCGCGGCGTTGTTGGTCATCCAGCGATAGTGGAGTACCTCCTGCGCGAATTTCTTGCCGGGGTCGAAATAGTTGGCTTTCAGGGTTGAATCAATCTCGAAATCGAAGACGGGTTCCCACAGGTCCGATCCGACGTAGGCACCGGAGACGAGCAGGTTGCCGCCGACGCGGGTGAAATCTTCAATCTGCTCCCGAAGTCCCTGCGGGAAAACCGGATAGCGGAGGGCTGTGGCGCCACGGCGGCCGATTTGCGTAGTGAGCTGTTTGCCGCAGATCAGGTCGGCCAGCGTGTAACGGTTCATTTCAATGCGGCGGTGTATGACGGCAGCACTGCTGGCCGAGACGAAATTGCATCCGGCGGTCATCCAGGCCTTTCCGTGGACATACGGATAATCGAACGTGTTGCCGGCCAGCGCCTTTGTTTCGTAATTGCTCTCGGAGGCACCGAATCCGGCGCTGTCATCGTCCATCCAGGGGATGGGGCGACGGTATTCGTACTGGTTGCCGATGAAGGAAATGTCATAGAGGTAGGGGACCCCGCCGTCCATCCGGTTGTTGAATCCGGCGATGGTGGAATCCTTGGAGGCGAAGCTGACTGGCGCGCTGACACGGTCGAAGTTGTTGATCACCAGAACGGTCGGGGCGTCGTTTGAAACGACGCCGACGGAGAGTGTCTCGCTGGGGAAACTCTCTCCGCCTGCGTTGGCGGCTGTTACCCGGAAGCGGTAGATATGCCCGGGTTCGACGCTTACTTCGGCGTGGGAGGCGTCAAGCGCAACGCCATTGTCGAAGCCTCTGTCATCCATACAAGTATAGAGGACGTAGCCGGTCGGGGCGGCCGTCGGTTCGAGGGGGTCGTTGACGGGTGTCCAGTTCAGGAAGGCGTTTCCTTCAGCATCCAGATGTACCTCGAAATCCGTGACAGGAAGAGGCTGGACGATATAGTCGAAACCGTTGATCCAGGCCAGAAACTTGAGCATGCCCTTGTAGATGGCCCGGGATACGGTGAATCGGAAGTTCGGGTCGAGGCCGTAGCGCATGTCGGCGAGGTTCTGGTGGGAGAGCAGTTCCAGCAGCATGCCGGGCACCTCGGGCATCCGGCTTTCAGCATAGGAACGGTCCCAAAGCTGACGGCGGCTCCACAGGGGTTCGTAGAGCGCACGGACGTCGTTGACAATCTGGGTCTGGACGATGTCCGTGTAGTCGCGTCCCAGGGAACGGTCCTCTCCGTTGGGATATTTTTCGTCGTCGTTCGACAGCCGCGTATAGATGGCCAATGTGCCGACAATCGAGTCGTTGAGGGTCGTGCCGGCGTCGGTATGGAAAGCGAAAGATAGATCGAGGGGCACATTGTATCCTTTCTTGCCGGGCTTCAGGTAGGAGCCGTCGGAGAGCGTATTGACCCACAATCCACGCGACATGTAATCGTCGTTGTAGTCAGTCGCGTTGCTGTTGCGTGAGTAAATGGTGTCGTTGAAGCCGGCCCATTGCAGCCAATAGCGGGATCCCTCGGTAAAACGGGGATAGCCGGATACCTCGGCCTCGACGTCAAAGTCGCCCTCCTTTACCTCGGCGGGCTTGCGGGCCATGTTGCCCATGCCACCGCCGAACTTCACGGCGTCGGCCGTCACGACGGTGCTGCCGTCTCCCAGATTGGAGAGGAAGACGCCCTGGTCGTTGTGATGGCCTTTCTGGAAGAGGAAGCGTCCCAGATAAATCCAGGTGCCGCCGCCCATCTGCTGGTTCACGCTGAAGCGGGTGGTGCCCCCTTTATGCCGCACTTCATACTGGGCGGACTGGGTGCTGTTCTTCAAAGTCTGGTAGGAAACATAAACGCTATATTCACCTTCCTCAGGAATGGTCGGAACCCAGCAGGCGCTGGCTCTGCCTTCCGGGTAGGTTTCGGTCAGGCGGGCTGTGCCCATTTTGAAAGGATTCTCCTTGTACAGGTAAGCGGCTTTCGGGTTGGCGAAGCCGGAGTCAGGGGCAGGTTCCCAAGTGCCGGATTCAAAATATCCGGTTCCGGACTCGTCGTTGTCCACGATCACTTCATGGACGTTCCAGTCGCGTTCCCGCGGCAGCAGCACCACGGCACCGGCGTTCTCAAGCATCGGTACGAGGAAGGGCACTACGTAGCTCTGGGTGTACAGGTCTTCGACCGTTTCAAAAATGCGGGCGCGCTGCCATTCCCATCGCTTGAGCGACTGCTCATAGTACCATCCATGGCTCTGCCAGAGCGCGATGTGCCGGTTCTGCAATCCCCGGGTGGGCCGGATGGGTGCGTCCATGCGGCGGACCAGGGGTGCGGCGAGTTTGTCGTGATACTGACCGGCGAATTTGCGGTGATCTTTGACAGGCCCCTGGGCCGGTGAGCTGGTGAAATAGCGGCTCTTGTAGAATTCGATCGGTTTCTTGTCCGCGTAGAGCGACAGCTTCTTCTTGTACTGGGCGTATTTCTTGGGCAGCAGGTCCTGGGCGATGGCATAAAGGTCCTTGACTTCGCGGTCGCGGAGCGGATGGTCCACCAGGCTCCGGCTGAGCGTCAAGCGCAAGGTGCCATCGTGGAGCACGGTGGCTTTCTCGATGGAAACGTAGCTTCGTACGGTCGTCTTTTCCCGGAGATAGTGGCTGATGGAGTCGGCCATCGGAACCAAGTCCTTGTCCCTGGCGGCTTGGGCCTGCACCGGGAGCAGGAGGGCCAGGGCGAGGAGTGTCATGAAGAGGGGATGTCGCATATCGTGAACGATTTTTTGTCGCGGTTTATCCAACAAATTTACTTATATTTGTTGAAAATGCATTTCAATAATCCGCACAAATTATGAATAAACTGGCCTTGGCGAACCTCCCGACCAAGATTCAGCGCCTTTCCCGCTGGTCGGACGCCTGTGGAAAGAACATCTATATCAAACGTGACGACCAGACCGGCAGTGAATGGTCGGGCAACAAGATCCGCAAGCTCGAATTTGCCGTCCAGGAGGCAGTGGAGCAGGGATGCAACCTGTTGATTACCTGCGGCGGCATCCAGTCGAATCATTGTCGTGCCACCGTGTCGGTGGCTACATACCTGGGTTTCAAGTCGGCCGTGCTGTTGCGTATCAGCGAGGAGCCCCCGGTGGAAGGAAACTATTTCCTCGACCGGCTGCTGGGCGCCGACGTGCGTTTCTGTACCCGCGACGAGTATCGCGAGCGGCGTGGCGAAATCATGCAGGAGATGGCCGACTCTTATGCTGCACAAGGTTACAAGCCCTATATCATCCCCGAAGGTGCTTCGTTCGGCGTGGGTGTGCAAGGCTATTACTTCGCCATGAAGGAAATTGTGGAACAGGAGAAGGCGATGGGCGTTCGTTTCGACACGGTGGTAGTTGCCACCGGCTCCGGCGGCACACTCGCCGGACTGCAGCTGGCCAATCTGGTAAACGGCTATGGCAAGCGCGTCATCGGTATGTGTGTCTGCGACGACACGGCTTATTTCCAGGATATCGCGGCGCGGATATCGCGCGATGCGCTGCCCTATCTGGTGGCGCAAGGTGAACTGACGTCCGTACAGGCCGCTGACTGGAATGCTTCCCTCAAACCGGCGGATTTCGAACTCTTTGAAGAATATGTCGGCATCGGCTATGCCCTGAGCCGTCCCGAAGAATTGGAACACATCAAGCAGATGGCCCGGCTTGAAGCCACGGTCTTCGATCCCGTCTACACAGGCAAAGCTACCTACGGCATGGTTTGTGAACTCCGCGAAGGCGGCCGACTCCGCACCTCCGAGAACATCGTCTTCATCCACACCGGCGGCCTCTTCGGCCTCTTCCCGATTTCCAGGACATTCCCTTTTTAAAACGGATCAGCGGGAATCGTTGTGGGTGAAGCCCCTTCCCATCCGCTACGGCAATCCGCACCAGCCTCCCCGCAAAAACTCCGGGAAGGGGCTTCACCCGCAACGACAGGTTAACCGTTATTTCTTCTTGCAGAGCAAGCCTATCACGATGGCGATCAGCAACCCCAGCGTGATGCCGAGCAGGTTGGCGTTGAGATCTTGTGCGTCGGTGATGCGGTGTGCGGTGAGTACACTTTGCAAGCGCTCGAACAGGAAGGCGACGACATTGGCCATCAGCATGCTCACGGCCAGGGCACGCCACCAACTCCGGAAATCGAAGGCCAGCGTACCCAGAATCGGGAAGGGGAGGAACATCAGGAAGTGTATGCACTTGTCGATGGGAATGCCCCAGACGCTGCGGGGAATGTCGGGACTTGGCTTGAAATTGCCGAAGCAAAGCCAGGCAACAAGCGCCAGATAAGCCAGGAACAAGAGAATCTTCAACGACCGCGAGACAACATTCATCGACCGTTCCTCCTGTTTTTGCGCTGCAATGCATGAAAGTCATTCTCCGCCTTGATCTTGTCGATGATGGTGGTTACTACTTCATACATCGGACCGCCTACCCGGTAGTCTGCCTGGCAGATGAAGTTCACGCGGTTTTGCTTGAGCAGTTTGCGGGCCGTGTCCTGCTGCCGCTGGTTGTCAGGAGAATAAACCGCGATGGAATTGCCTCCGAACATCTTGACGATCTTCATGCAAGGAACGTCGGTCGTCCCATCGCCCAGATAGATCATGTGGCTGAAGGGAATGGGCTTGTCATCCTCCTTTTGGCTTTCATTGACCTTGGTGTTGTCGCTGATGTCCATGATACCTTTGGCAATCTTGAAGAGGAACTGCGTCTTGCCGGTATAGTCCACGGCCACGGCCGGCCAGACGGCCACGCCGCTTTCGTCGTACCAGAAAGAACAGGCGAAGATCTTCTTGAATTCCTTGGCGATGGAGGTGCCTTCGATCAGTTCGGTCTGGCCGGACGAATTGATGTAGTGCTCGACCACCACCCCGTGCCGGCGGCCATATTCATTGATCAGGGCGAACCACTCTTTGACCCCCTCATAGAGTTGGATGTGCCGGCCGAACGAAACAAACGAGTCGCGGGTGAGCGAAATGCCTTTCTCACGGGCTTCGTCGATCATGAGTTTCATGTAGGAGAGGATACTGTTTACCTCCTGCCCTTCTGGAACAGCGTTGCTTTTGCTCCAGAACTCTTCGGGTGTCTGCCCGATGGCCTGGATAAAGCCGAATTCCTGCATGTTTCCCGGCGAAAGAGTCCCGTCAAAATCGTAGATCAGCGCAACTGTGGGTCGTTTTTTCATAACGCGCAAAGATAGCATTTTCTGATGATTATTCCGTATCTTTGTCAGAGTTATGGAGAACAAGACAAAACTGGTGGAACGGCAGTATCTGCTGCCTTTCATCTTGATTACGACGCTGTTTGCGCTCTGGGGCTTCGCCAACGATATCACCAACCCCATGGTGGCGGGGTTCCAGACCATCATGGAACTCTCCGCCGCCAAGGCTTCGCTGATTCAGTTCGCCTTTTACGGGGGCTATGCCACGATGGCCGTTCCGGCTGCGCTTTTTATCCGGCGCTTCAGTTACAAGAGCGGGATCTTGCTCGGGCTGGCGCTTTATGCCGTGGGGGCGTTGTTGTTCATCCCGGCAGCCGCGCGTCAAAGTTTTCTCTTCTTCTGCCTGTCACTATATATCCTGACCTTTGGTCTGGCGTTTCTCGAGACCACGGCCAATCCCTTCATCCTTTCGCTCGGCTCTCGGAAAAATGCCACAAGGCGGCTCAACCTGGCGCAATCGTTCAATCCCATGGGCTCTCTGGCCGGGATGGCGGTGGCGTCCTGGGTTGTATTGCCCAATCTATTGAGCGATAAACACCGCGATGCAGCCGGCCAGTTGGTCTTCAATACGTTGCCCGAAGCCGTCAAGGCGCAGGAACGCGTCCATGACCTTGCGGTGATCCGCGATGCGTACGTCGCTTTAGGCCTCAGCGTGCTGATCGTGCTGTTGGTCATCGCGTTTACGCGGATGCCACGGACGGCCGGATCGGGCGTCCGGACCCCCGGTACAATCGGACGGCTTTGGCGCAACAAAGCATATCGGGAGGGCGTTCTGGCACAGGTGTTCTATGTCGGTGCGCAAATCATGGTCTGGACTTTTATCATCCAGTATGCCGATCATCTGGGCATCAACAAGGCTACGGCTCAGAAGTACAACATCATGGCGATGGTCCTGTTCCTGTGCTTCCGTTTCCTGGCTACGTTCTTGATGAAATATGTCAATTCCCGCAGGTTGCTGGCCATTTTCGCTTGCCTGGCTGCGCTCTGCACGGTGGGTGCTATCGTTTTCGTAGGGCCGCTCGGGTTAGGGTTCCTGGTGGCCATCAGCGCCTTCATGAGCCTGATGTTCCCCACCATCTACGGCATCGCCCTGGAAGACGTGGCGCCTGAGGACAGCCAACTCGGCGCCGCCTTTCTGGTGATGGCCATCGTCGGCGGTTCGATCCTGCCTCCACTTCAGGGAGCAATCATCGATCTGGGGACGGTGGGCGGCCATCCGGCCGTCAATGTCAGTTACTGTCTTCCACTGGTCTGCTTCCTGGCTGTTGCCGTGTTCGGTCTGCGCAGGCTCCGGGAACAACGGCAGCGTTGATTACCAGACGCGGACGCGGTTTTCGGGAGCTACGTACATGGCGTCGCCGGGCTGGATGCCGAAAGCATCGTACCAGTAGTCGCACTGGGCCAGGGCACCGTTGATGCGGAGGTAATGCACGGAGTGCACGTCCATCATGGTGTTGTAGCGGAGCATCTCCTCGGAGGTAGTGCCGGCCCAGACGTTCGCATAGGCCAGGAAGAAGCGTTGCTCAGGCGTGAAGCCGTTGTCGTCC
The DNA here is from genome assembly GCA_016284265.1 of Bacteroidales bacterium. GTDB lineage: Bacteria > Bacteroidota > Bacteroidia > Bacteroidales > UBA932 > Cacconaster. Next base: position 29,591 of record JAEEOM010000006.1, read on the forward strand.
TTCAGGCGACCGTTCTCTTTCTGCCACATCTGGAAGGCGTTGTAGGAGATGTTCAGACCGCCGTGGTCCGCCAGGTTCTCACCCAAGGTGAGCGTGCCGTTGGCGTGAAGGTCGTTCGGAATCACCCAGAGGCTGTTGAAATATTCCACCATCGCGTCGCAAGGCTTCTTGAAGCCCTCGGCGTCGGCTTCGGTCCACCAGTTCTCGAGGTTGCCTTCCTTCGTGTAGAGGCGGCCCTGGTCGTCGAAGCCGTGGGTCATCTCGTGGCCGATCACCACGCCGATGGCGCCGTAGTTGGCGGCGGCGTCTGCCTTCATGTCGAAGAACGGCGGCTGCAGGATGGCGGCCGGGAAGCAAATCTCGTTGGTGGTCGGGTTGTAGTAGGCGTTGACCATCTGGGCGGGCATCAGCCATTCGTCACGGTCGACGGGCTTGTTGTAGCGCTTGGCATAGTTCAGGTCCCAGTAGAACTGGGAAGCCACGCGGGCGTTCTCGTAGAGCGACTTCTCCGGGTCGATCACCAGCGGCGTCAGGTCATCCCACTTGTCGGGATAGCCCACTTTCACGTGGAAGGCGGCGAGTTTGTCGAGCGCCTTGGCCTTGGTCTCGTCGGTCATCCATTCCTGGGCCTTGATGCGTTCGCCCAGCGATTTCTGGAGTTTGCCGACCAGGTCGATCATCTCGGCCTTGGCCTCGGCGGGGAAGTATTTCTCGACGTACATCTGGCCCACGGCGTCGGACATCAGGCCGTCCACCAGGCTGACCGCACGCTTCCAGCGCGGGGTAACTTCCTGGGTGCCGTAA
>JAEEOM010000094.1 GCA_016284265.1 Bacteroidales bacterium
GACGAGGCGCATTGTATTTCGCAATGGGGCTACGACTTCCGGCCGGATTATCTTGAAATCGCTGAAATACGGAACATTATCGGTCGAACAATTCCGGTCGTTGCCCTGACTGCTACGGCGACACCACGCGTGGCCGACGACATTATGGAGAAGCTCGCCTTCCGGAAACCCAACAAACTGGTAGGCGATTTTTCGAGGCCGAATTTGTCCTATGTTTTCCGGCAGACGGAAGACAAAATGGGCCAACTCTTGCGCGTCTGTCAGGGTGTCGAAGGCAGCGGAATCGTGTACGTTTCCCGGCGGAAAAACGCCGAAGATTTGGCAGCGTTTCTGCAGCAGCATGGCGTCAATGCCGAAGGCTATCATGCCGGTCTTGGACGCGACACGCGGACAAGAATCCAGGATGCCTGGAAGAAAGGGGAGACCCGCGTGATTGTCTCGACCAATGCCTTTGGCATGGGTATCGACAAGCCTGATGTTCGATTCGTCTGTCACTACGATATGCCCGATTCTCTGGAGGCTTATTTCCAGGAAGCCGGACGGGCCGGCCGCGATGGAAATAACGCGTTTGCCGTCCTGCTCTGGAACCGGACCGACGTGGCCCGGCTGCGCCAGACCGTCCGCGCGACCTATCCGCCGCTCGACTATATCCGCGACATCTATCAGAAAGTCTTCATTTTCCTCGGCTTCGCCTATGAGGAGGGCAGGGGCGCCAGTGTGAAATTCGAACTCGAGAAGTTTGCGAAGCACTTCCGGCTCCATGCCCGGACTGCGTACTACGCCATCAAATACATCGAGACGGCAGGCTATTGGACCCTGACAGAGACGCTGCAGATTCCTGCGAAGCTCCAGTTTCTCGTGAATCGCGACGAACTCTACCGCGTCCAACTCGGCAGCGATGACACCGACCGCTTCGTAAAACTGCTCCTCAGGATGTACACGGGCCTATTTACCGAGTACGTACCCATCGACGTGGAGAAGATTGCCCGGACAGGCCGCTATGCGCCCGAAGTCGTCACCGAAAAGCTCCGCGCCCTCGCCCGGCGCCAGGTGCTTCAGTTCATCCCGGCCATCAACGCCCCGATGCTCTGCCTCAACTATGAGCGGCTCGACGACAAGAATCTCCGTCTCCCTAAACAGGAATACGACGAGCGGCTGAACCGGCGCAGCGAACGGCTCGAAGCGCTCATTGATCTCGTAGAGAATGAGTTGGAGTGCCGCTGCGTCCAGATGTATCGCTATTTTGGGCAGGAAAACGGTCGGGCCTGTGGCTGTTGTGACGTTTGTTTGGCTCAGAAGCGCGGACGATAGTTTTTCTTTTTCTTAATTCTTTTTCTTTTTTACATAATTATTCGTATTTTTGTTAAGATTTTTCGTGCCGTGCACGTGAACAAAAATCGGTCGGTTCCCGGACACCGCCTATGGATGTAGGCAGGATCGGAACGCGGGGAAAGATAATCCTGCCGAACCGTGACTGCTGCGCGCTTCTCCGGCGTACAGGAGTGAAATTTATACCCATGCCCAAGGAAGAAGTGCGCTGGTATGCGCTGAAAATATTCTACAGTCGGCTGATGAACATCAAAGCCGACCTCGATGCGAAAGGCATCACCACCTACGTGGCGATGACCACCATCGAGAAGTTCGAGAACGGCAAGCTGACCTACGTCAACAAACCGCTTGTGAACTCGTTGCTCTTTCTGCGCACCACGCCGAGTTTTCTCCGTGCCTACAAGGAACTGCACAACAGCGACCTGATGTACTACCAGGACTTTGCCACGAAGAAGCCCGCACCCATCGACGATGTGGAGATGCGAAGCTTCATCATCCTCACCGCAGCAGACCGTGGCACACGCGTCCAGTATCTGGGCGAAAGTGTGCCCGACTTCAAACGCGGCGAGCATGTCCGGGTAATTGACGGCCTCTACAAGGGTGCCGAAGGCTACATCAAGAAAGTTCGTTCCGACCGCAAACTCATCGTGGAAGTCCGTGGCGTTGCCGTTGTGGCGGTGTCGTACATTCCGCCGGCTTTCCTCGAGAAGATTAGTTAACATCGTTCCCGACCTGACTTAACGTCATACCCGACGTCACCCTCGGCTACGACCGGGGGCCGATCGGGCATCTACCCTATGCAATATCACATTTTTAGTCCCTATCGCGTGTGCCCCTTGGGAGCCCACGTTGACCATCAGCACGGACTCGTGTCCGGCTTCGCCATCGACAAAGGCGTGGACCTCTGGTTCGACGTTTCAGAATCCAGTACGGTGAATCTCCGCAGCGAGACATTCACCGGTGACGTGACTTTCGACATCGCGACGCCGGCTCTGGTCAAACAAGGTAACTGGGGCGACTACGCCCGCGGTGCCAAATTCGCTCTCCAGAAACGTTTCAAGTTGTCGCAAGGTATCGATGGAGTTATCAAAGGCTCCATTCCGGTTGGCGGCCTCAGCAGCAGTGCGGCTGTCCTGATCGCTTATGTGATGGCTTTTGCCAAAGCCAATAATATCACGCTTGAACCCTTCGAGGTGATGAAGATTGCAAGCGAAGCTGAGCGCGAGTATATTGGCTTGAACAACGGACTCCTTGACCAAGCGTGCATTGCCTTGGGTAAGAAAGATCATCTGCTGATGCTCGACTGCGAAAGCAACGAGTATCGTCTCATCCCGAAGAATCCTCAGATGCCGGACTTCGAGCTGGGCATTTTCTTCAGCGGGCTCACCCGTAGTTTGACTTCCAGCGACTATAACCTTCGCGTAGCGGAGTGCAAGACGGCCACATGGCTGGTGCAGGCCTATGAAAACATCCCTCTCAAGGAGCAGAACAAGACATTCCTGCGTGACGTGAGTGAATCAATGTTCAAACGTCACCGAGACGAGATGCCGCCGCGTTTCGCCAGACGAGCTGAGCATTTCTTCAGTGAACACAAACGCGTCCGTGAAGGAATCACCGCATGGGAAACCGGCAACCTCGAGTGGTTCGGCAGTCTGAGCAAGGCCAGTTGTGAGAGCAGCATCCACAACTATGAGTGTGGCAGTCCCGAACTCATTGCGATCTACAACGCCATGCTCACGACCGACGGCATCTACGGTGGTCGTT
>JAEEOM010000095.1 GCA_016284265.1 Bacteroidales bacterium
ATTCGGCCACGCGCTCCCGAACCACCAACTCCAAACCGTCGCCGCCGCCTGCGGCTACGAACTCACCCGCCACCACCACGCCCTCGCCGACGCGGAAGCCTGCGCGGCGATCGCGCTGCGGCTGCTGGAAGATTGATTTATTCCAGAGCGCTGACAGTAAGGACAACGGGAACGGATTACCTTTGACCGCGCATGCGGTTCACCGCCTGATACTGTCCAGGGCGGACGGTGTCAAGCCAGTTCGCATCCGTGCGGGGCCTGTCCGAACGTTCTACCGCATGGACCTTGATGTTCTGGCCGCCGATGACGATTCTGTCCAGGAACGAATCGATCTCGTTCCAGAACCACTTCAGCGGAAGGAGGGCGATGCAGTGGTCACCTTCGGAATACTCGTTGAGCATATAGGGGACGTCCATCTCGCTCAACTGCCGGCTGACATAAAGGGGCCCGAAACCGTGGCGGTTCGGACTCCGCTCCACGTCAAATGTCACGGTAGGGTCCGCTGAACCGTGGAAGAAGCACATGGGGCATGGTTTCTCGTCCCACTTGAGTTCCATGTCGTTGTCACCGGTCAAATAGACAGCGCCCGCCATGGGCATGACGCCCGCATAGTTGAACCCTTCCGGAAGGTTTTCCTTGGCGATCTTGTGTCCGGAGCAGATATAATACTCGGCGTTCATGCTGTTGATGGCGCCGGCGCTGCTGCCGCTGATGACGATTCTGTCCGGATCGATGTTATACTCGTCGGCATGCTTGAGGAGCCATGCGGTGGCCGCATACAGATCCTCGACGCCGATGTCGATGGCAAACTGGAAAGGATTGTAACCTTCCGGGGGCGTGATGAGCGGTTTCCGATCCCTGCCGCGTGCGGCTCCAAGCCGATAATCTATGGCGACGCAGACCCAGCCCTTTTCGCAGAGATGGTCATACAGCGGATTGCACAGCGCATCCACCCTCGACCCCATGGCCCAGGCCCCGCCGAACGAGTAAATGAATACCGGACGATTCCCTTCCGTTTCCTGGTCCTTGAACTGATAGATGTCCATCAGGATGGGCTTGCCGTCACGGACGGCGAACTCGACCGTGGACCTGTCCGCCTTGGATACGATCGGCGGCTGCGGCGGCCGCACGCCGGTTTGCGGGACCTCGAAACGCAGGATAGCCGCAGAGACGGGAGACAGCGTGATGACATCTCCCTTCTTGGTCTGCCTGTATGTGCATTTCTTGTAATTGCCGGCGATGATCTGCGGCTTGGAAGGCTCTGTAGGCAGGGTCACGCTGACCTGCTTGCCGGACGGATTGAGCACCACATAGCAGCGCTCCTGCCCGTACTTGCGCTCATACACCATCGGGTAAGGCTGGTCAAGGCTGCTCACCAGGCGCCAGTCCGCATCCGCACCGAGCGCCTTTACATCCTTCCGGAGTTTCAGTAGCGTGCGCACATAATTCAGGAGCGACGCCGGTTCGCTTTCCTCCTTCTCGACCGTCATGCGGTCCGGATCGGGGTCCTGAGGAATGTAGATCTTGTCGATGGGTGCGGTTGAAAACCCGCCATTGGCCGTGCCGTCCCAAAGCATGGGAATGCGACATCCCGCCCGGCCACCTGACCCATCGGTGGACGGAGCGTTGGGGTTCTGTTTCAGGCCGATCTCGTCGCCATAGTAGAGGAACGGGACACCCGGCATCGTCAGGAAGAAGGTCATGGCAACCTTGAGTTCATCAGGAGTGGTGCGGCCCTCGGTGCAAACACGGTTGAAATCGTGGTTGCCCGAAGGCATGCTCACATAGCCTTTGCCTTTGACTGCGTTGTATTGATAGGCATAGAGGTCATACCAGGTCTTCAAATCGCCTGCACCGGACTTGTCGAAGTAAGGAACCGTGGGGGTGGCATTGGGGCCAAAGCCCCTGCGGCCATAGAAGAACAGGGTAGAATAGTTGTACTGGCCGTCATGGCAGAAGAAGTCCAGGTCGAAGTCCGCCGCCGCAACGGACTGTGCGGGATTGAACCACTCGGCTATCAGGATCCCCTCGGGATACTTCCCGTCGAACCACTTCGTGAAGTCATCCTTCCATAGTTTGATGGTGGCGGACTTGTCGAAGTCGTTCTTCACGAGACTGGCCGCCATGTCCACGCGGAAACCGTCCACGCCCTTGTCCATCCAGAACGAAATGATGTTCTTGATTTCCTGGCGCATCGCCATGGGGCCCGGAGCGTCGACCGCCTGTTCCCAGGGGTGCTCCGGATCCGGGTTGGCAAAGCCGAAATTCAGCGCAGGCTGCGTGTCGAAGAAGTTCTTGACATAATACGGCCCGCGCGGAGCGTCCGTGGCTACGAACTTTCGGATGAGGCTGGCCCTGGAATTCATCAGCGCGGCATAGTCCATCGGTCCGGACTGCTCCGGCTCCTCCGGCTTGAAATCCGGCCAGATGTAATAGTCGGAATAGCGCAGGTCGGGAGCCTCCCTGGACTGGAGGAACCAGTCGTTCTGGTCCGAGGAGTGTCCGGCCACCAGGTCCATCACCACCTTGATCCCACGCGCATGCGCCTGTCGGATCAGTTCGACGAGGTCGGAATTGGTACCGAAACGCTTGTCCACCCGGTAGAAGTCGATGACATCGTAACCGCCGTCCGTCCAGCCCGATACATACACGGGGTTGAGCCAGATAGCGGTCACGCCAATGGACTTGATATAATCCAGGCGTGACATGATGCCTTTTAGGTCTCCGTAACCGTCCCCGTCGCTGTCCTGGAAGGACGAAGGATAGATCTGGTAGAACACGGCGTCACTCAGCCAGGACGGCTGCGTCGGCTTCTGTGCCCGTGCGCCGGTCACGGCAAGCAGGCACAGGACGCAGATGGACAGTACTCTTTTCATATTTGTTGTGTTTCTTTTCGGTTTACCGCTTGTAGAGGATGCTTGAAATGCTTCGCCCCCGCCCACAATCAGTCCTTTCACAAAAATAAACTATCTTTTACGACCATCATAATTTTTCGTATATTGCAGCGTAAAAAACGTGGATATGAACAGAAAAACAATCTCCGCGGCGATTTCGCTTCTGATCGCCCTGACGGCATCCGCCCAGCAGTCGAACGTAAATCTCAGTTACAATCCGCAGAAAGACACCGAGGGGCTGATTCCCTTCAGCGCGAATCTGAATTCGCCGCAGGTGAATGACGACCATACCGTCGTTTTCCGGCTCAGGGCCCCGAAAGCGGAGTCCGTCGCTCTCTCGGGCGCGATGACCACCGTCCTGGGAGTCCGGGGGAACATCCCTTTCACCAAAGGGGAAGACGGCATCTGGACCCTCACCATCGGCCCGCTCCCGGTCGATATGTACCAGTACAATCTCGTAGTCGATGGAGTCAGCATGGCTGATCC
>JAEEOM010000096.1 GCA_016284265.1 Bacteroidales bacterium
GTTCAAAACAGGCTTAACGGTACAAGTGAGAAAGAGCCTTTTTCAACCACGAAAACTGGGGGAGGAAAGAGTCGTTCGGGGGCCTCATAAAAAGCAAAAAAAGCGTATATTTGGTTTTATAAATCGGAATTTTTAAGCCAAAACTCATACAATTTTACCAGCAAGATTCTTGTGTATTAAAATATTGTTCGTATATTTGCGAACAAATACGGAGCAATATGGCAGATAACAAAGAATATTCAATGAAGCAGGAGATGCTGGCACGGTTTGCCAAGGCGCTGGGGCATCCTGCGAGAATAGCCATCATGGAGTTCCTGGCCAAGCAGGATACCTGCTATTTCGGGGATATCCATGATGAGCTTCCAATCGCAAAGGCAACTGTATCCCAGCATCTTGCAGCGCTCAAGGAGGCCGGCCTGATCCAGGGTGAGATTGAGGCCCCAAAGGTCAAATACTGCATCAACCGGGAGAACTGGCTGCTCTCTGGAATGCTTTTCAAGGAATTCTTTGACAAGCCTCTTGCCAAAAAAGGCGGCTGCGGCTGCGAGAAGTAGTCAATAGGGATGACTGCCCCCTGCGTCATCCTTTTATTATCCCCTTGGTGTTCGTAATATTACGAATAATATAAACTATAAAAGGTAAAAAATGGAAATTAAAGTTATGGGAAGCGGCTGCGCGAACTGCAAGGCCCTCCACGCCAACATGAAAGAAGCCGCTCAGAGAATCGGCATCCAGGAAGAGGTTCTCTACGACACGGACATCCAGCACGTCATAGATCTGGGCATCATGCGACTCCCTGCGGTAGTCATAGACGGAAAGATAGCCTCCCAGGGTAAGCGGCTCACCGTTTCCGAGGGCGAGGAACTCATCAAATCTTATCTGCCACGACTGTAACCGATGGAAGCGTTTCTCCAGGATCTTCTCTCAGGGACAACGGCTCCTGTGCTGACGGCGCTTTTGCTGGGACTCCTTACGTCCATCTCGCCTTGTCCGTTGGCCACCAATATCGCAGCAGTCAGTTATATTGGCAGTGATGTGGCCGACAGGAAACGGGTCTTCCGAAAGGGACTTGCCTACACCCTGGGGAGGACGGTGTCCTATACGGTGCTGGGGATAGTCCTGATTCTGATCTTAAAGGCCGGAGCGAGTTTCTTCCATCTCCAGAAATTCCTTGCGGAGTATGGGGAGAAGGTACTGGGGCCACTCCTGATTGTCTTCGGCGTGTTCTTTCTATTCGCCGACAGAATCCACATCGGCGGGAGCCGTGGAACTTCGGATCGCGACGTACGGCTTGCCAGAGGCGGCATCTGGGGGGCATTCCTGCTGGGCATCCTCTTCGCCCTGGCTTTCTGCCCGACCAGTGCGGTCTTTTACTTCGGAATGCTTATACCGATGTCGGCATCGGCGACGGGCGGAGTCCTGCTTCCCGTCGTCTTTGCCCTGGCTACGGCGCTGCCCGTCATCGTGGTTGCATGGCTCATTGCGTTCGGCATCGGCAAGGTCGGCGGCTTCTACGGCAAGATGAAAGCAGTTCAGAAGTGGGTTTCCTGGATTGCCGGGAGCATTTTTATCATCATAGGCCTTTATTATACATTAACAGTTCTTTTCTGATATGCTGCAACGATTCGCAGACTGGCTCGTGTTCGGGGTGTTCGGCCTCGATCCGGACTCCAAGATAGGTGATGCGCTGGACTTTTTCATCTACGACAGCATCAAGATCCTGATTCTGCTCTTTGTCATCAGCGCCATCATGGGTGTCATCAACGCCTATTTCCCGGTGAGCAGGCTCAAACGCTATCTCCAGACACACAAACTATATGGCCTGCAGTACCTGCTGGCATCGGTGTTCGGCGCTGTTACGCCGTTCTGTTCCTGCTCGTCCATTCCGCTCTTCATCGGTTTCGTGAAGGGCGGTATCCCGCTGGGGGTGACCTTCTCATTCCTGATTACCTCGCCACTGGTGAACGAAGTGGCGGTGGCGATGTTCCTCGGCGCTTTCGGATTGAAGATAACAGCCATCTATGTGGTGAGCGGCATCCTGCTGGGTGTCGTGGGCGGTTGGGTGCTCGGGAAGATGAACCTCGAGCCGCTCCTTTCCGATTGGGTGAAAAGTATCCAGCGGCAGGCCGATTCTCAGGCCGAGCTGTGGGAGGAGGAAAGGCTTTCATTCTGGAAGCGCCTGCCGGGAATCCTAAAAGACTCCTGGGGCATTGTCAAGGGCGTACTCGTCTATGTACTCATCGGTATCGGCATCGGCGCCGCCATGCACGGATTCGTGCCGGAAGGGTTCTTTGAGCAGTATATGGGCAAGGACAACTGGTTCGCCGTGCCGATGGCCACCATCCTTGCCGTGCCGATGTATGCCAATGCCGCCGGAATCGTCCCGGTGGTGGAAGTGTTCGTGGCAAAGGGAATCCCCATCGGGACGGCCATCGCCTTCATGATGGGCGTGGTGGGCCTTTCCATCCCGGAAGCGACGCTGCTGAAAAAGGTGATGACATGGAAACTCATCGGAATCTTCTTCGGCGTCATCACCCTGTTTATCATTATCTCTGGTTACTTATTCAACATCATCTTATGAAACAGATTCTTATGCTTGCTGCATCCCTGATGCTGCTTTTCTCCTGCGGCCAGCCGAAGGGCAAGACTTCCGCTGTCGCAAACGACCCGCAGTTGCAGGAGAACCGGGTGGAAGTGCTGGTTTTCTACGGAGCGCGTCGCTGCGCCACCTGCCACGCGATCGAGGATGTGACAAAGGCCTTCATCGAGGAGAATTACGCCCTCGAACTGGAAGAAGGACGCCTTGTGTATCGCACCATCGACATCTCCCTTCCCGAAAATGCCGCCATTGCGGAGAAATACCAGGTCGCATCCTCCTCTCTCATAGTCACTCATTGGCTGGGCGAAAAGGAGCAGGTCGAGGATCTCACGAGGATGGCTTTCTCTACGGCAAGAGTGGCTCCGGATCAGTTCAAGGCCGGTTTACAAGAGGTAATTCAGCCACTACTGGACACAACGCCTGCGGAGCCTTGCTGCGAGATTCCGGAGGTTTAAATTCCCTGTTTATCGAAATGAGTAGTCCCCGACGATCTATGGATTGCCGGGGATTCCTATTGTATGAATTTATTGGGAATGAGGGTAGGAAATGAGGGCCATTTGTACCGCCTTTGGACTCCGG
>JAEEOM010000097.1 GCA_016284265.1 Bacteroidales bacterium
TGTCGTTTACCCGGCACAAGGCCGTCAGGAAGGCGATGATGACGGCGGCCGACGAAGAAAGGCCACCGATGGGCAGCGTCCCTTCGATGACACCGCAGATACCCACCTTCAGCCGATGTTCGCGCTCCAGCGAAAGTGTGGCGCCGCGGAGGTAATCGGCCCAGTCTCCTTCCTTCCGGGGAGGGACATTCTCGATATGCCACTGCGCCCGCTTCGGGAACTGGATCGAGGACATCTCCACCACACCGTTCTGTTTGGCGGCAAATACGATGTGGATGCCTTTGTCGATGGCCAGGCCGGTGATCTTGCCGAGGTTATGGTCAGAATGAGCCCCGATGGGGCAGATGCGGTACGGGCAGAAGGCGATGCCGTCATAATCCCGTCCGTAAGTTTCGTAAAAGCGGTCTTCGCAGCGCATGTTATTTCAAAGGATTCAGGTCACTTTTATACCACTCGATGAACTTGCCGATTCCCTCGTGCAACCGCACGACGGGTTTGTAGCCGATCTCTTTCTCGAGTTTAGCCGTGTCGGCGTTAGTCTGATAGACGTCGCCCGGCTGCATGGGAAGGAACTCCTTCTTCGCCTCCACACCCAGCGCCTGCTCGATTTCAGAGATGAAATCCATGAGTTTCACCGGGTTGGAACAGCCGATGTTATAGACACGGTACCGCAAACCATTGGCGTCCGGCTCCGGCAAATGATCGAGGCACCCGATGGTGCCGGCTACGATGTCGTCGATGAAGGTGAAGTCGCGGATCATGTCGCCATGGTTGAAGACCTTGATGGTTTCCCCCTTCGAAATCGCGCTTGCAAACAGCATCGGCGCCATATCCGGCCGGCCCCAAGGCCCATACACGGTAAAATACCGCAAGCCCGTCATGGCGATGCCGTACAACTTGCAGTAGCTGTGGGCCATGAGCTCGTTGGATTTCTTGGTGGCGGCGTATAGGGAGACGGGATTGTCGACCTTGTCATCCTCACTGTACGGGACCTTGGCGTTCATCCCGTAAACGCTTGAAGAAGAAGCATATACCAAGTGTTTTACGCCGTAGTTCCGGCAGGCTTCCAGAATGTTCAGGAAGCCTACCAGATTGCTCTGCAGATAGGCATACGGGTTCGTAATGCTGTACCGCACACCGGCCTGGGCCGCCAGGTTCACGACCTTGTCGAACTTTTCCTTTTCGAAAAGCGCGTCAAGCGCGGCCTTGTCGGCGATATCCATCTTCCGGACCTCCAGACCGAAGGCCTTGCATCGGCCTTCTTTGAGCCGGATGTCGTAATAGTCATTGAAATTGTCGATTCCAACCACTTCATCCCCGCGTTGCAGCAGGGTGTACATCAGTTTGGAAGCGATAAAACCGGCCGCGCCGGTCACAAGTACTTTCATAATCAGTCGTTTTGCCACCCCACGAAAACGGGGCGTTCAAGAGGAATCCGGCGGCCGGTGTCGGAAAGCATGCCGGTAGAGCGGTCGCGGTCATATATCTCGATTGAATTGTTGTCCCGGCAGGCCACGAGGACATAGCGGCCGTTGGGAGTGATGTTGAAGTTGCGGGGATGCGGACCGGTCTGCTGGTAGCCGACGTAAGCCAGAACACCGCCGGGGCCGACTTCGAAGACGACAATGCCGTCACCACGCAGGCGGAGGCTCGCATACAGGAACTTCCCGTCCGGTGACAGATGAATATCCGCCGCCCCGCGGGCATCCATCCGGTCGGCCTTGATAACCTGTTTTTCACGCAGGTTACCGTCGATGTAATTGTACACCGTAATGTCACCGGAAAGCTCGCCGATCACATACAGGTGCTCTCCGGATGCATCGAACAGGAGATGCCTGGGACCATAATCAGGGTGCAGGGTCGCTGCTCGGCAGTAGCTGCGGACGCCACCGGCAAAAACGTCCAGGCGGCCGATCTCATCGGCACTGAACTCACTGAAAAACAGATGCTTGCCATCAGGCGAGAACACCGCGCAATGCACGTGCGGCGCCTCCTGGCGGGACAGGTCGGGGCCACCGGTGCCTGAAACCAGAAGCGAGTCCAATGGGGCGATGCTACCGTCGTTGTGCAGACGATAAACACCCAGCGTGCCGCCGGAATAATTGGCAACGGCGAGAAGAGTACCGTCCGTAGAAACGTAGCAGGGGTCTTCGCCGAGGAAAGGGGCAGATGCCTGGTCGGAGCCGGGCATGACACCCGTCGGCTGCGAGTTCATCAGTTCAAAACCGTTTCCGCCCCAGCGCCAGGCCCAAACGGACGCACGGGTGTCGGGCATCTCGGACACTGCATAGACCTTGTTGCCCTGGACGGCCAGATACGACGGGTTGGGCATCTCCGCCTTGGCAACCGGTCCGTCACCGACTAGTGTACCGGCGTTCTGGTCGAACTCATAGGCATAGAACCCGTCGGAATACGTGCCGACGAACATCGTGAGTACATCGGGACGGCTACAGGAGGCCATCAGCAAACCCAAAAGAAAAAGGATCTTTCTCAAAACCAAATACTTAAACATCCGTCTTTGTCCGTTTCAGGACATAGACTAACGATTAACCAAGTAATAATCAATCAATTACAGCAAACAACAGGTCAAAAAATCGCAACCATCAACAAATCAATCGCTTAGGCAATGGTCTTTGTTCCAAAAAGGACAAAGACCGCGACTTAAAGAATTGATTGTCAGACCAGTTCCAACAAATACTGCCCATACTGGTTCTTGCGCATCGGGAGGGCGACTTCGCGAAGCTTTTCGGGGGTGATCCAGCCGTTGCGGAAGGCGATTTCCTCCAGGCAGGCGATCTTGAGGCCGGTACGTTTCTCGATCACTTCAATGTAGGTCGATGCTTCGGCCAGGGATTCGTGCGTGCCGGTGTCCAGCCAGGCGAAACCGCGGCCCAGCGTCTGGACCAGCAATTCGCCGTCAGCCAGGAAGGCCTGGTTCACGGAAGTGATCTCCAGTTCGCCCCGGGCGGAGGGCTTTACGGCCGCGGCCACATCGACCACCTTGTTGGGATAGAAATACAGGCCCGTTACGGCATAGTTGGATTTGGGTTGGGCGGGCTTTTCCTCGATGGAGACACAGCGGCCGTCGGCATCGAACTCCGCGACGCCATAGCGCTGAGGATCGGAGACCCAGTAACCGAAGACCGTGGCCAGGCCACGGGAAGCATCGGCCACCGCCTGGTGGAGCTGCGCCTCGAAGCCGGATCCATGGAAAATGTTGTCTCCCAGCACCATACAGGCAGTTTCATCCCCGATGAACTCCCGGCCGATGATGAACGCCTGGGCAAGTCCGTCGGGAGACGGCTGTTCCGCATAGGAGAAATGGACGCCATAATCGTCTCCGTTTCCCAGCAACCGCTTGAAACCCGGCAGGTCATAGGGTGTGGAAATGATCAGGATATCCCGGATTCCGGCCATCATCAGCACGGAAATCGGATAGTAGATCATCGGTTTGTCATAAATGGGCAGGAGCTGCTTGGAGACTCCCTTCGTGATCGGATAAAGGCGGGTGCCGCTTCCGCCGGCGAGAACGATACCTTTCATAATTCGTGGTTTGAAAAACAAATATATGAAAAAATAGTAACTTTGCAGCAAAGGAACGCCCGCTTTCATGCTGAACATCATCAAGACCGCCACCAAGGAATCCATCTTCTACAAGCTCCCGACGCTCGTGGGTGACATCTTGATCCAGGTGGGTGTCCTCTTGTTCCTCCTGTATGGGACGGATATGGTGCGCGAGACCAACCTGCCCAAATATGAGCAGCTTGGTTCGTGGTTCCTCCTCGTGGTAAGCGCCATCGCCACCGCCTGGATCCTGGGAATCAAGATCAACGAACGCGGCCGCAGCGCCGTGAACATCGCGAACCGGGCCATCCTGAACGCCGCCACGACTTTCATCCTGTACAACGGCCTGATGGCCATCATTTACGAGCTGGTCCTCCAAGGCAAACTCCTGGGCCTGCAAGCTGTCCTGACCGGCGCCTTGTACGTCATCTGGCATTTGCTCATCCGAAAAGTGATTGGATGGATCAGAAGGAAAGGATCCAACAATTACACGGTGGCGATGGTGGGTTCCGATCCCAACATGCTGCAGGTCTGCCAGTTCCTGTCCGACTCCTATACCGACGAAGGATACAAGGTCGTGGGTATGTTCACGGACCGGCCGGAGGAAATCCCGGAAGGCGTCACGAACCTGGGCCGGCCGGAAGACGCCATCCCGTATGTAGTCCACAACCACGCCATCCTCAAGGAAATCCTCTGTTCCCTGAATCCGGCCACGAAAACGGACTACGTGAACCGTCTCGTCTCCACCTGCGAGGCCAACATGGTCCGTTTCAAGTATGTGCCGGGCATGGAAGGCTATCCCAAGCGCAAGATGGCCATCTCCCAGCTTGGTAATGTCAATGTTATCAGCCTCCATGAAGAGCCGTTGAACACCCCGCTGGCGAAACTGATCAAACGCGCCGGCGACGTCGTTTTTTCCGGGCTGTTCCTCGTCACGCTTTTCCCGGTCATCTGGGTGATCTGCGCCATCGGGATCAAGCTTTCCTCCCCCGGCCCGGTGTTCTTCAAGCAGAGACGTACCGGCTACGAAGGCAAGGAATTCTGGTGCTACAAGTTCAGGTCCATGCAC
>JAEEOM010000098.1 GCA_016284265.1 Bacteroidales bacterium
GTCAACGAGATCCTTACCGAAGTCGATGCCGATCCCCGCACCGCTTACTTCCGCCAGGTCGCCTGCGGCAAATACGTCCGTATGGCCCTCATCAAATCGCTCATCGACTGGAAGGACGACCCGAACCATCCGATGCCGGAGAAGAAAGACATCTTCACCGACCCGAACCTGCGCTGCTCCAACCCCAAGTGCATGTGCAACCACGAAGCCGTCACCCCCTACTTCAAACGCACCGACGAAGGCGTCATCCGCTGCGCCTACTGCGAGTCGAAGATTCAGTAACGATGAAAACGGGTAAGGTCTCATTTCATCATTGACACCTTGCCCATTCAATCGCCGTCCCAGATAGCCTCAATCAATTTCAGATGGGCAAGGTCTGCCACCTTAAATCAGACCTTGCCCATTTGCTTTATCCCTATTTGCCAATCTGCGTCTCAACGATCCGAATCGCATCTTTTTCCGGGACGCACAAATCTTTTAGGATCTCCTTCGCCTTTTCTCGATCCCCTTCCTTGACAGCCGCCTCAAATTCCCACAATCTTCCGCTAACGAACAGTCTTTCATTGACCGTCATGCCACGATATTCCGTATGTTCCATAATTGCCACAGAATGGAAAATGCGCCAGATACAGCCATTCTGTGGCCAAATATAGCCATTATTTCTTGATTATCTGGCCACAGAATGAGAATTCGGGGTGTCAGAATCATTCTGTGGTTCTGCCGCGCGAGGGAGAGGCCCGCCGGACAGAAGGGGTTTCTGGGATAACGCTACAGATTATAGCGATGTTCGTCAATTAACTCCAAATGACTGAGCGACGAATAATTATAGAGACGCATAATCCCGTGGACGATATCAATCTCGCTGTTAGAAAGAAGAAGGGAATCATAGCGTCTCTTGTCGAAGAGCGAGTCATTTACACAATCGATCGTATTGATTCCACCGTGGAATACCAGCGTGACTTCACAATCGTGGTAATGTAAAGATCCCACAGGCGTACTATCCACAGTGAACGCCACATCATCCGAAAGAAGGAAACGGAGAAGCGTGTCTTCCTGTGTCTTGCTGAAACATATCTCAAGATAATCAAAGGAGATCTCTTCATCGACAAACTTCCGGTTTTCAAGAAAAGAGATCAGTGTATCTTGTACATCCTGTCGCAAGAAAATATTCTGCGGACCCTCCTCATTATTGGACGTGGCCCGAGGACGGCAGGAAAGACACAGAATGCCTAACAGCAACAAGATGGTATACCTTTTCATGATTGTCCGTCTGATTTGTAAAGATAGGCATTTTTAAATTCTTCCCAAAATGGTTCAGCCGCGGGCGGAGATGATGTTCGAGGGATTGCGAGGCGGGCCGGGCGCCGGCCTGGTGGAGCGGCAGGTTCTTTTATTTCCGGCCTTGCGCCGGGAATAAAAAGGTTCTGCCGCGCGCAGGAGAGGCCCGCAAGACAAAGGGCTGGGCACGAAATAGTGCAAAAACGTGCCCCGAACGGCGGAAAAGCCATTTCGGGGCACAAATTCGCGGGGTTTCGTTCCCGGAGAGATTCGGGGCAGAGCCCTGTAACTCAAATGAAGATATACCGCAGGATGAACAGGATGGCGAGGACCCACATCGTCGGAGTGATCTGCTTGGCCTTGCCGGTGAGGGCATAGAGGACCACGTAGGAGATCACACCGATGAGGATACCGTCGGAGATACTGTAGGCCAGCGGCATGAGGATCAGCGTCAGGAAGGCCGGGATGGCTTCGCGGTAGTTGGACCAGTCGATTTCGCGGACCGGGTTCATCATCATCATACCGACGATGATCAGGGCGGGAGCCGTAGCGGCACCCGGGATGCCCAGGAAAATCGGAGAGAAGAACAACGCAACGGCGAAGAGCACAGCCACGGAGAAGGCCGTCAGGCCAGTGCGGCCGCCCGCGCCGACACCGGCGGAACTCTCGACATAGGTCGTAGTCGTGGAGGTACCGAGGCAGGCACCGGCGATCGTACCGATGGAGTCGGCCAGGAACACCTTCTCGGCATCCTGGATATTGCCCTTCTCATCCACGAAGCCGGCTTTCTGCGAAACGCCGATCACCGTACCCATCGTATCGAACATATCGATGAACAGGAAGGTGAAGACGACGGCCAGCATATCCCAGGTGAAAATCTCACCCCACTGGAACTGGAATGCGATCGGTGCGACGGAATCCGGCAGGGAAACCACGCCCGTGAAGTGCGTGATAGCTTCACCCGTTGCCGGGTCCTTGATGAACAGGCCGATGATGGCCGTGACCAGGATACCGATCAGGATACCACCGCGGACGTGGAGCATGACCAGCGTGCAGGAGATCACCAGACCGATGACCGCCAGCAGACCGGTGCCGTGGCAAACGTCGCCCAGGGCGACCAGCGTGGAATCGTTGTTCACGATCAGGCCGGCGTTCTGCAGACCGATGAAGGCGATGAACAGGCCGATACCGGCGCCGATGGCGTGTTTGAGCGAGAGCGGAATCGCGTTGAGAATCCAGGTACGGACTTTCGTCAGCGTGAGGACGACGAAAATGAGACCCTCAATCAGGACGGCCGTCAGGGCAAACTGCCAGGAGTGGCCCATCGTCAGGCAGACCGTGAACACGAAGAAGGCGTTCAGGCCCATGCCCGGCGCCAGCGCGAAAGGTTTCTTCGCCCAGAAGGCCATCACCAGCGTGGCGATGATGGCGGCCAGGGCCGTCGCCGTAAAGACGCTGCCCGCAGGCATACCCGGCAGGGCACTGAAGATGTTCGGGTTGACGGCCAGGATGTAGGCCATCGTCA
>JAEEOM010000099.1 GCA_016284265.1 Bacteroidales bacterium
TGACGGCCAACTATGTGGAAGATTCGATGCATAACCAGACCGGCCGCAGTTTCATCTTCTCCGTGAAATGGAATTTCGGCAAGCTCAACGCCGCCAAGAGCCGCAATGCCGAAGGTCTCCGCCGCGATCTGGACCGGATGAATTCAAATTATCTACTGCGATAGCCCGGTTACTTCCTCCGGATGGAGCGCACCAGATAGAGGACCGGGAAGATTTCCAGACGGCCGATCATCATTTCCAGCATGCTGGATACTTTGAGCAGTGGCGGGAACGCGGCATAATTGCACATCGAGCCGACATCGCCGAATCCCGGGCCGACGTTGCCGATGCAGGCGACTGAGGCGGTGACGCCGGTGGTGAAGTCCAGGCCCATGGCGTTGTTCAGCGTGGCGAACGCAACCACGATGAGCAGGTAGCAGAAGATATAGCCGAAGGCGTCGCTGACCTGTTCGATCGATTTTACCTTGCCGTCCACGCGGACGCTCGTCACGGCGTTGGGCGAAACGGTCAGTTTCACTTTCCGTTGGAGGCCTTTGATGGCCACGATGGCCCGGTCGACCTTGATGCCGCCGGACGTGGAGCCGGAGCAGCCGCAGATGAGCGAGCAGATGATCAGCACCGACATGCTGAGCGGTGGCCAGAGCGTCGTGTCTTGGGTGGCGAATCCGGTGGTGGTGGAGATGGAGGCCACCTGGAAGGATGCATCCCGCAGCGCCGAGCCGAAAGAAGGGTAGTGCCCGTTGATCAGCAGGTCCGCGGTGACGACGAGGATGGCCACGCCGACCAGGGCGAGGAATACCTTGATGGTTTCGGATTTCCAGAAGTATTCGGGCTTGCCCCGCAGGATCGCGAGGAACAGGATGCCGAAGTGGATGCCGGCGGCGAGCATGGTCAGGGTCAAGACGAATTCTGCGGCCGGGTTGTCAAAGAAGGCCACGCTGGCATTCCGGGTGGAGAACCCGCAGGTGCTGCAGGCTGACATCGCGTGGGTGGCCGCATCGAACCAGCCCAATCCCGTCAGTTTCAGCGACAGGAAAGAGACGACCGTGAGGGCGAGATAGGTAATCAGCATGCGGTTGGCGAAGCTGATGCTCCTTCCGCCTGCGAAGGATTCCCGGGCGATGCTGGATATTTCAGCCTTGGAAAGTGTCGATTTGTCTGCCCGTCCGGTCAGCATCGAGAACAGGGTGACGATGCCGATGCCACCTGCCCAGGCTGTGGAGATGCGCCAGAACAGGAGCCCTTTCGGGAGCGCTTCGATATCGTTCAGAATGGAGGCGCCGGTGGTCGTGAAGCCGGAAATGCTCTCGAAGAGGGCATTGACGGGCGTGAACTCCCCGCCATAGAGCAGGAAGGGGAGCGTTCCAAAGAAGCAAGCCAGAATCCAGGCCAGGACGACGATGCAGTTTCCCTCGCGGAAAGAGAGCCGATGCCGTCCTTTCCTCACAAAAATGAGAGGGAATACCCCGGCACATGCTGTGAGAATCGTCGAAAACAGAAGCGGAGCCCAGCTCCCATCGCCCGGGATGCACAAGGCGATGATGCACGACACAGCCATGAGTGCCGCGACCAGCAGCAGCGAGACGCCGATAAACCAGGTGATGACCGTCCACTTCATATCGTTCGATTGACGGGGCAAAGTTATGGCCCCATAAGTCATTAATCAATACAATAATTTTTATATTTGCATTGATATTATCAATGATACCGGAATTATGACACTTCAGCAGCTGCGTTACATCGTTGCCATCGACACGTACAGGCATTTCGGCAAGGCGGCCGAGGCCTGCGGCCTTACCCAGTCGACCTTGAGCCTGATGGTCAAGAAAATGGAGGAAGAACTGGATGTGCGTCTCTTCAACCGGGATGCCCACCCCGTGGCACCTACGGAAATCGGCCGCAAGGTCATCGACCAGGCAAAGGTGGTGCTGTACAATGTGGAACAGATTGCCCAGATGACCCGCTCGGAAAAGGAATCGCTCGCCGGACCGCTCCGAATCGCCCTCATTTCGACGGTCGCTCCGGTATTGGTGCCCGGCCTGTTCAAATTCTTCGGAGACCGATATCCGTCCATCTCGCTGCAGATGGAAGAGATGCTGACCGATACCCTCCTGGATAAGCTCCGAAAGGCGGAGGTAGATATGGGCATCATCGCCGGATCGGTCCGGGACCCCGGCTTTCTGGATATCCCGCTCTATCGCGAACGTTTTCTGGCCTATGTATCGCCCGACAATCCGGCCTATTCCCAGGAGAATATACGGACTGAGACCCTGTTGGGCCAGCCCCTTTGGATTATCCGTGACGGCTTGCGGCAACTCGATTCCCAGGATCTCAAGGGAGGCGATTTTACCTATGAACGCTTCTTCGAAGGCGGCCGGGTCGGCATCCTGATCCAGGTCGTCAACGATAACGGCGGCATCACCATCGTCCCGGAGACGCATACTGGCCTGATTATGTACAGCCAGCAGAAATGCCTCCGTCCCATTATCGATCCGACCCCGACGCGTACCATCTCCCTCGTCGTTCGGGCCGACTTCATCCACGAAGCCAAACTCAACGCCATCATCGACGCCGTCCGCCACATCATCCCCGGTGAACTCCTCGAAACCGCCGTCCGAAGGGGACACCTGACGCTTTGAGACGCAATCCAAGGATTATTTTTATATTTGTCTGCCATCTGATTCATACACATCGTCGCCATGAAACATTTCTCCTTTTTGCTGCTGACCGTATCCCTGATGCTGCTATTCCCCTCCTTCTGCCGGGCCGCAGAAGAAGATGCCGCTGAGTCTCTCCCCGTCAGGGGCCTGGCCATCGAAGCGCCCAAACCCGCCGGGCTGGATCGTTTCCTTACCTTCGTGGAAGAAGAACTGGCGCCGGCCCATTTCAACCTGCTCATCCTGCGGGTGGACTGGAACTACGCCTTTGAATCGCATCCGGAACTTCGGGACCCCAATCCGCTGACCCGGGAAGATGTGGGGAAAATCGTAGCAGTCTGCCGCAAGCACGGAATCCGCGTCGTGCCGCAGATCAATCTGCTGGGGCATCAGTCCTGGGCGGAAACGACCTATGCCCTTTTGCGCGAGTATCCCCAGTTCGACGAAAACCCTTCCGTCAAGACGGCGAATTATAAGCCCTGGCCGAATCCCGACCGCCTCTACTGCAAAAGCTATTGTCCGCTCCATCCGGAAGTGCACGACGTCGTCTTCGCGGTGGTGGATGAACTCTGCGATGCCTTCGAGGCCGACGGCTTCCACGCCGGGATGGACGAAGTGTTCTATCTGGGCGAAGCGGAATGCCCCCGCTGCCACGACCACGACAAAGCCGAACTGTTCGCCGGCGAGGTAACCCTGATCCACGACCACCTGGCGGAGAAAGGCCGTCAGTTGATGATCTGGGGCGACCGTCTGCTCGACGGCCGCACGACCGGACTCGGCGAGTGGGAAGCCAGCTACAACGACACCTGGCCGGCCATCGACATGATTCCGAAAGATGTCTTCATCTGCGACTGGCACTACGAACGGGCCGACCTGACCGGCGTTTATTTCGCAATGAAAGGCTTCAACGTCGCTTCCTGCGGTTACCGGAATCCCGACGTCTGCCTGCAGCAGATCAGCGACATGGCCCGCTTCCGCAAGCAATCCGCCCCCGCAACCGCATCCCACCTGCAAGGCTACATCCATACCATCTGGTCCGACGCCAACAGCTTCCTCAACCGCTACTACACCCTCAAGTCCGGCAACGACGAAGGCACCGTCCGCCCCCGTGATGACGCCCGCGCCCTCCGCGCCGTCATCGCCGCCTTCTCCCAAACAGCTACGCCGACCAACAAATAGACTCGGTCAACAAGTAGGTGCGTAACAGTAGTTGCGTCCTCTTTTGCGCCGTTAGTATGGCAGCGAAAGGAATGACGGCGCCGCTTGATGCCTTTCGCTGCCAAGAAACAACTGTTTCGGCCGAAAAGTGGCAACGAAAGGGATGAGATAGATAAATGATCCCTTTCGTTGCCAAACAATGGAATAAAGGAATCGGTCTCTGGCCCACATCTCTCGCGAAAGATGCTTCATAGCCAGAGGCATCGCTTCAATTGGGCTTCCGTGGCCCTTTTCCGACGGCGGTGCCAAAGGTTTTTCCAGAGCAGATTGCAGAGCCAGATCCGTTGCTGCCGGGACAGTTCGTAGAGGGTGGCGCCTTTGAAGTATTTGGGCAGACAGGCATCGTCGATGACGGCACATAACTCCAGGTCCGTAATCATATGCGGATCATAGCGTCCTTTTTCATTTTGCAGCAGCCGGCCAATCTCTTCATGAGAATAGCCGGGTTCCATGACGGCCATCGTGATGATGGGCGTGGTGGATTCTTCTTGTTGCTGTTCTTTTACCGACATTTCATCGCCGATCTTGTTCATCTGGTATAGATAATTCCGCGGAGTGGCGTAGAAGGATTCCACCTGTGCAGTATCGATGACGTCTTCCCGCAGCAGCAGCCCGCTCGTATCCATCCTGTATTCTGTCGGAATGTTGATTCCTTTAGGCAGATACTTATAACGTTGGTCAGCAGGCATCAATGCCAAAGGTTGCCGATGCCCGAAGTCCTGTTGGAAGAACACGCCGGCTGAACAGTGCCGGTAACCGAAAGGTGTCTGTGAAAGTCCGTGATGGAGCCCCTGCCGATTTACGTAGTTCAGGGCAGCCACGGTATGGTGGAATCCTTCCACCTCAAGCGAAAAGGGTCGCCTTTCGCCCAGGCTTCCCCGTCGCTTGTATTTCGTATTGAAAAACCGGGCATGCGCATAGCGTGTCCGCCGGATGACTTCTTCCGGACAGTCTGTCTGAACCAGTTGATGGAAATGGGTGGTCA
>JAEEOM010000100.1 GCA_016284265.1 Bacteroidales bacterium
CCACGCGCTGTCATTGAAGCAGCCTTCATCGTGATGGTCATGTCAGCTGTCTGTTCCTATAGCCCGGTTTACAATTGGATGTTTTCACACATTCCCATCGTACTGGGTTTGGTCAATACGGTAGGGATGGTGGTGATGTACTTCGGCATTCTTCGAGGGATGAAGGGACTCCCGCATCCGTTGACAGTGCTCTGGTGGATCGCCATCGGAATGAATCTGCTGGACTTTGTCATTTTCTGCTTGGGTGAAACCGCATATGATTTATCAGCGGTCACTGCCACGGCACTACCCCTTGTTTATCTTCCTTTGGGATGTCTTCTCATGATTTGGTACCGGGGCCGTCTTGGCAAAGTGGGCCAATGGATGATCATCCGCATTCTGGTTGTCAATCTGGTCCCCGTTCTCTTTTATGTAGTGGGTTTGTTGGAGTCCTCCTGGGGACTCATCATCATGGAGATCATTACGATCTCCGTAGATATCTGGTACGCCTGGGTTTTAAGAAAAGTCTTAGTTGAACCGTAATTCAAAAACGGTCTGTTGGGCCGTGCTTTTGACGAGCTCGATGCTGCCATTGTGGTTTCTCATGATCTGACGGGAGAGAGACAACCCGATGCCGGAACCTTCTTTCTTCGTGGTATAGAACGGGATGAAGATCTGTTCCTGGGCGGAGACGGGGATGGGTTCACCGTCGTTGGCCACGCGGACGATGACCTCGTCGTTCTTTCCCATCCGGGCCGAGATGTCGATATTCCGGGCGCCTGCCTGTAGGGCGTTTTTGATGAGATTGATGAGAATCTGTGCAATCTGGCCCTCATCGGCATAAATCATCAGGTCCGCATCCTCCGGCCGGTACGTGCAGGTAGCCCCGCTGGCGGTGGCGAATTCGCGGTTCAGACTGATGACACTATCCATCAATTCCTGCAGGTCCAGCGCCTTTCGGATGGGCTTCGCCACGCCGGAAAGCTGCCGGTATGTCTGGACGAAACCGATGAGATTCTTGGAGGAATCAGAGATCGTTTCCAATCCGGCCTTGATGTCCAATTCGCTGTGCCCATGCTCATCGACCGACTTGGCCATGGCATCCGATAGGGAGGCGATCGGCGATACCGTATTCATGATCTCATGGGTGAGCACGCGGATGAGTTTGGTCCACGAATCCTGCTCGTGAGCCTGCCGCTGTTTCTCGAAGATGGTCCGGATCCGGTTCAGTGTCCGGTTGAACTTGTTGTTGTCCTGAAACCGGAAGTTCAGTTCTCCGTCTTCCAGGGCATCCATCATATAGGCGACCTTCTTGATGTCTTTGTGCCGGGTCCTGAGCCAAGTAATCACCGCCACGACGATTGAGACGAGGACGCATGCTCCGAGGATCTGCCAGACGGTGAAGGTCATAATCCGTATTTCTTCAGTTTGGCATATAAGGTCGGCCGGCTGATTCCCAGTATCTTGGCCGTGGCGGAAATGTTGCCGCCCGTGCGGTCCATCGCATCGCGGATGAGCCGTTCTTCTTCCGATTCGTTGACGGCCCGGATCGTCGTTCCGGCGGTTTTGGCGGAAGGCTCCAGTTTGATGTCCTTCGCCGTCAGTGTGGCTCCTTCTGAAAGGATTACGGCCTTTTCGAGGCAGTTCTGCAGTTCCCGGATATTCCCGCTCCACCGTCCGCTTTCCAGAGCCGTCTTCGCGGAGTTATCCAGTCCTGTGAGGGGGCGATGATACTTTTCAGCAAACTGGCCCAGAAACAGTTCGGCCAGGGGAACGATATCCTCCCGCCGTTCCCGCAGGGGCGGCAGGGCAATGTGTACGGTATTGATGCGATAATACAAATCTTCCCGGAACCGGCCTTCCCGCACGAGGGCCTCCAGATCCATGTTGGTGGCGCAGATCAGCCGGATATTGACCGGAATCGCCTGGGAACCTCCTACGCGGACCACGCTGCGGCTCTGGATGACCCGGAGCAATTTGGCTTGGAGGTGAAGCGGAATGTTGCCGATTTCGTCGAGGAAGAGCGTGCCGCCGTCGGCCTGCTCAAACTTGCCCACATGGTCGGTGTGGGCATCGGTAAAGGCCCCTTTCACATGGCCGAACAGTTCGCTTTCGAACAAGGTTTCGGTGATGGCACCGGCATCCACAGCCACCATCGTTTTGTCTCGCCGCAGGCTTTGGGCGTGGATTTCCCGTGCCAGAACGTCTTTGCCCGTTCCATTTTCACCAGTAATCAGGACGGTGGCATCGGTCGGCGCAATCTTTTCCAGGGTTTTGCGGATGGCGGCCATTGGCTTGGTGTTGCCCCAGAACATTCGATTCCCTGTCTGGACGGGATTGACGTTTCCAGCCATGCCGGAGCCTGAACGGGTATCTCGTCCAAGCGCTTTCCGGGCCTTGTCCCTGGCAGCCGTCAGCACTTCGATCAACTTGTCATTGTCCCAGGGCTTCACGATGAAATCGAACGCACCGCGCTTCATTCCTTCCACTGCCAGGGCGATATCGGCATAGGCCGTGAACAGCACCACTTCCACCTCCGGCATCATGTTCTTGATCTCTCCGGCCCAATAAAGTCCTTCGTTCCCGGTATTGATGGCCGTGTTGAAATTCATGTCGAGCAGCACCACATCCGGCCGGAAATGTTCCAGCGTGGATACAAGTGTCATGGGTGACGGTAAAGTTTCCACTTCCGCGAAATGCAGGGGCAGCAGGATCTGCAGTGCCCGTCGGATTCCGGCGTTATCGTCAACAACAAGTATTTTTCCCTTCTTGGAAGCCATAATCGAATTCAAAATTACGCATATTTTCCTGCCCACGCAAACCAGAGCCCGGCACAGCCGGTCTGAAAAGGCGATGAACTACTCTTTCTTCAACGCGACGGCCGGGTTGGTTTGGGCGGATTTGAGGGTTTGCCAGAGGACGGAGAGGAAGGCGATGGCGACGGCGATGATGACGGCGAGGATGAAGATCCAGGCGTAGTTCTCGAGGCGGACGGTGAATTGCTGAAGGTATTGGCCGGCGGCCCAGACGGCGAGGGGGATGCCGATGGCGCAGGCGACGGCCACCATGATCATATAGTCGCGCACGCCGCGGCGGAGTTCCGTCTCCACGGTACCGCCGAAGACTTTCCGGACGGCAATGGCAGAAGCCCGTTCACCGGCGTAATAGGTGCTCATCGCCACGAGGCCGAGGAGCGAGATGATGACCGCCAGGACCATAAAGACCTCCAGCAGGCGCATGTTGTTGCGGACCGGCCGCAGGCCTTCGCGAAGGGTGTCTTCCGCGAACGTCATATCCGAATAATAGACCTGCGTCGTCTGTTTCCAGCTTTCCAGCGTTTCC
>JAEEOM010000101.1 GCA_016284265.1 Bacteroidales bacterium
AATCAAAGGCCGTGGTGTCATACTCCACGGAGTACGTATACCCCACAGAATGATGCACCTTTCCTTCGCAGGAATAAGACCCCTGCCCCAGCGCAATGACCACCGTATCGACCGGTTCCTGCTGCGCAAATGCCGTCGTTGAAAGAATCATGGCCATGACCGTCAGGATAATGTATCGTGTTCTCATGCTATCGTTTTTCATGCCGTGCCCTGATGAGTTCGTCTTCATAGGCGGCGCTACGAAAGGCTTCTGCAAAGATAATAAAAACGTGGCGGAAATAAAGCATACCGTTGCATCATGTCCCGCAACTATTTCCAAAAATTGCGGGATATTTACCGCAGTTTTTGTATATTTGTGCCGGATAAATACCGCAAAAAGTCATGCGAGCACTTTACGATCAGTTCAATCAGCTCCTGGAACTCACCCCGATGAACTTCTTCCGGGAGCAGCACAATACCATCAACTGGGACGTCCGTATCTTGGGCATCCTGGGCCAGAAAGGTGTAGGTAAATCCACACTCATCCTCCAGCATATCAAGAGAGTCGGGAACAAGGACGAGTCCCTTTACGTAGTAGCCGACGACATCTACTTCAGTGCCCACACCTTGCTGGAAACTGCCAAGGTTTTCTACGCCCGCGGCGGCAAATACCTCTACATAGACGAAATCCACAAATACGAGAACTGGAGCCGGGAAATCAAGAACATTTACGATAGTCTTCCCCTGCTTCACGTCGTGTATTCCGGCAGCTCCATGCTGGACTTGAAAGAAGGCGGCGTGGACCTTAGCCGCCGCGTCATTGAATACCATCTTCCCGTATGGTCTTTCCGCGAGTACCTCAACCTCCGATGCGGATGGTCACTAAAGGCGGCAAGCCTGGAAGAGGTCCTGAATGGCAAGGTGGATTTTCCCTACGGCCCGGAGCGCCCGCTCAAGTATTTTGAGGAATACATGAAGAAAGGTTGCTATCCTTTCTCGCAGGAACCGGAATTCGAGACGCGCCTGCGCCAGATTATCAACACTACGGTTGAGGTCGACATCCCCAAATATGCCAGGATGACCATCGCGGCCAGCCGGAAGCTCAAGAAGTTCATGTACTACATCTCGAAGAGTATCCCTGTTACCATCAACTTCTCCAATATGGCAAGGGACCTGGAATTGGACCGCGATGAACTGCCCAAGTATCTGGATTACCTGGAGAAGGCCGAATTGGTATCAGTCCTGAGAATGAAGGCCAATGGCGATGCCATCCTCCGCAAGATGGACAAGCTCTATCTTCACAATCCGAATATGGCATACGTCCTGTCAAGCGAAAAACCGGAGACCGGAAATGCCCGTGAAACCATTTTCTTTTGCTGGACCAAACAAAAGTATGAGACGCTGGAGTCGCCCATCTCCGATTTCGAAATCGAAGGCAAGACCTTCGAGGTGGGAGGACGCAAAAAAGGCAAGAAACAGATTCAGAAAGCCAAGGAGGGCTATGTAGTCAAGGACGACATTGAATACATTTTTGACAACCAGGTGCCTCTCTGGATGTTCGGGTTTTTGTATTAACGACACGCTATTACTAGCGGTTTCATTGGCCCAATAAGGACTTTTCCCGCTGATCCCTGAACGCCAAGGAGTTCAGGCGCTTTTGAATAAGGGGCCTTGCATATGGAAAGCAAGCTTTCCGAGTGCAAGGCCCCTTATTCAAAAAGCCGGTCCCTAGACCGGCTTCCTTCGCCATTTAATCGGGCGGAGAGATCGGGATTCGAACCCGAGATACGCTTTTGGCGTATACACGCTTTCCAGGCGTGCCTCTTAAGCCACTCGAGCATCTCTCCATTTTTGGGACTGCAAATATAGAAATATTTCGCGACTATTTTCAAAAAAATGTTTACATTTGCGTTGTTAACATTTATTAAAAGTACATGATCATGAAAAAAGTACTGTTTGCATTGGTTCTTGTCGGTGGCCTTCTGGCTCTGTCGAGCTGCTCGAAAGAGTGCAATTGCGTCGGCAAATACAAAGGGGATGTGAAATATGAGCAGACCCTCAAACTGGACGATGGAAAACGTTGCTCTGACTACAACTTCTACATGAATGTGGCTGGCATCGAGGTCGAAGTCAAGTGCTCGCCTGCCCTCTTCTAATCGGACACTTTGAAAAACAACCAATCTTTCAAGTATGTATTCCGGGTTCTGCTCGGAATACTTTTTTTGTTCTCGGCCATAGCCAAACTGATCGGCATCGATGCCTTTGAACTATATTTGTTCGGCTTCGGCTGGTTCCCGCTGGGAACGGCCTATCTGCTGGCCCGGCTGGTCATTGCCGCCGAGTTCGCACTGGGGATCCTGCTGATCGCGAACTTCTGGCCACGTCTGGCATTCTGGGGCAGCCTGGCGCTGCTGGGCGGATTTACCGTCTTTCTGATCGCACTGGCCGTCTCGGGCAACCGGGACAACTGCAACTGTTTCGGGGAGCTGATCAACCTCAATCCGGTCCAGTCGATTTGGAAAAACGTTGGCATGCTGGCAGTGCTGCTCCTGAGTGCCGGGGTCCAGCCTTTCCGGATCCGGCGCAAAGGGCTTTGGTTCGCGCTGGCAGCAGTCGTTCCCTTGGCGACCGTCTTGATTCTTTCGCCGCCCGACAACTGGCGATACGACTCCTATGTCGGCCGCGATATGCTCAATGAGCCGGCTTTGCGCGAAGCACTGGATCAGGGGATTCTCCCCCACAGTGTCGTCGAAGGGGACCACGTGGTGTGCTTCTTCAGCCTGAAGTGCAATTTCTGCCGGATGTCGGCCCGGAAACTGATGACGCTGCGCGAGCGGGGCGACTTCCCGGATGCGCCGATCATCGCGCTCATCGGCCGGGGCGAGGACACCGACACCACACCTTTTCTGACGGAAACAGGCTTCCGGCCCGATGAGGTTCATTTCATTGAACCCGCCGACTTCCTGCGGATTACCAACGGGGCCATGCCGCTGATCCTGGTCATGCACGACGAGAACGTCGTCGAAAAATACAATTACAGAAATTTACATTAGGAACGCAACGTTTTTACCTGTTTCTGCATCTATAAGTTGTATGATGACAGAAATGTGATGAAACGACGTTCAACGAATCACCGGTTTGCGAAATACGGCATTTTGCTCGGGATAGTCGCCCTGACGGCAGGCTGCGGCAATCTCGTTTTCATGGACGGTGACGGTTTTCTGGCCCTGCGCGAGGCGAAGAACTCGTTCAAGGCCATCTCGGTCGAAGGGAAAGTGACCGACGCGGCAGGCACGCCACTCGAAGGCATCTCCGTAATCGTCATCGGCCGCTACCTGAAAGACACGGAAATCTATTACGGCCGAAACTACCAGGAAATCGACACCCTCTTCACCGACTCGAACGGCCTCTACCGGATGGCGGAAAGGACGGTCACCCCGGCCTTCACCGACCTGCAACTCGACGCTTTCGACAGCAGCGGCCGCTATGCAAACGCCAGTGTCGTCGTACAGAACATCCAAGTCGGCTCCATCGCCCCCACCATCACCCTCAATAAGAAACCGGAATGAAACGCCTTATCAGAAAACTACGCCCAACCAGTTTCCTCTCTATCCTGCTGGCCCTGATGGGGTTCTCCGTCTCCGGTTGCTTTGGGCGCGTCGAGTACGGGACGCCGAATGCCGACTGGTCGGTCAAAGGGAGGGTCGTGGATGAAACCAACTGCCCCGTCGGAGGCCTACAGGTTGCTTTGGGCAACCGGTTCGAAAACACGCAATATGTCATCTACGATGTCAATTACAAGCCGCTCGACACCCTCCAGACGGCGGGAGACGGCACCTACATGATCGAGCGGAGCGGTTTCCCGATCGAGCAGCTGGACATTCACGTCCAGGATATCGACGGAGAACTGCGCGGCGGTGAATTCGAAGATGCACATTTGATCATCAAAAAGATTGAGTACACAGGCGGCAAAGGCTGGTATACCGGCCATGCCGACATCGAAGTGCCCGACATCATCGTCAAGAAGAAAGATTAAGCCATGAAAGCCACCCGTTTCTTCGCCCTTCTTCTGGCCGTCCTGGGGATCGGCGGCTGCAGCGCCATCGAAGAAGTGGATAACCGGATGATAGCGGCCTACGGCGTCCCGACCGCCACGTATCACGTAAAAGGAAAAGTGACCGACGAACAGGGCAATCCGATTCCCGACATTGAGGTATCTTTCTACGGTGTCTATTATGGAAGCACCGGCACCCCGCCGGGTATCGATCCATTCAACGTCAAGCTCAAGACGAACAGCCAAGGAAATTATTTGCTGGAGGAGTTGCATTATCCTTATCCAAAGGTCCGGATCCAGTTCGAGGACAAGGACGGCCCCGCGAACGGCGGCGAGTTTGAAAGCGAGACCACGCAGGTGGACATGACATTCAAAAAAGACAACAGAGACAAGAATCCCTGGTATTCAGGAATCGCCCAGGTCGACGTACCCAGGATCAAGCTGAAGAAGAAATGACCGGCAAGCGTTTCGGCCCCATCAAGCAGGCGAAACTCGAACTCTTCGCCAAACTCCAGGACAAACGGATCGCGGAGCACCGGCTCCGGCAGCTTTTCTGGGAATGCACGCTGCGCTGCAACGCGGCGTGCCTGCATTGTGGCAGCGACTGCCGCATCAGTTCCGAGTTCAAGGACATGCCCGCTTCCGATTTCCTGCGCGTAGTCGACAGCCTCACCCCGCACGTCAATCCTCATACCACGTTCATCATCTTCACCGGCGGCGAGCCGCTCATGCGGCGTGACCTGGAGAAAGTCGGGAAAGAACTCTACAAGCGCGAATACCCCTGGGGCATGGTCACCAACGGCATCCTGCTCGACCGCAGGCGTTTCGACAGCTTGCTTGCCAGCGGCATCCACACCGCCACCGTCAGCCTCGACGGCTTCCGGGAAGAGCACACCTGGATGCGCGGCCATGAGAAAGCCTTCGAGAATGCGTCGAATGCCATCCGGATGATGGCACAGGAACCGGACTTCATCTTCGACGTGGTTACATGCGTCAACCAGCGGAACCTCCCCCGTCTCGAAGAATTCAAGGAATACCTGCTCTCGCTCGGTGCCCGCTCCTGGCGCATCTTCACCATTTTTCCGGTAGGCCGCGCCCGGCAATATCCCGACCTCCAGCTCAACAACGAGCAATTCACGGCCGTGATGGATTTCATCCGGAAAACCCGCAAGGAAGGACGTATTTCGCTCAGCTATGGATGCGAAGGATTCCTGGGCGGCTTCGAGGGCGAAGTGCGCGACCATTTCTACCACTGCGACGCGGGCGTCTCGATTGCCTCGGTGCTGGCCGACGGCTCCATCTCCGCCTGCCCGAGCATCCGCTCCAAGTTCTACCAGGGAAACATCTACCGCGATGATTTCTGGACTGTGTGGAACGAAGGCTTCGGCATGTACCGCGACCGCAGCTGGGCCCGCCAGGGCATCTGCGCGGACTGCAAAGTGTTCCGCTACTGCCGCGGCAACGGCATGCACCTCCACGACGAGGAGGGCAAGCTGCTGGTCTGTCACTACAATCGCATCGTTCGATAGTTTCGTTTTTGCGTTTTTCAGGTTTTCGATATATCTTTGCAGGATGTATCGAATTTCTTTTTGACCTTATGATAACGAAAGCGCAGATTGAAGCCTTCGCAGCGATCGAGACTCCTTTCTATTTCTATGACATGGATCTCCTGCGGCAGACGCTGGACATCTACAAGCAGCAGATCGACCAATACGGCTGGCACGCACACTACGCGATGAAAGCCAACGCCAACGACCGGATCCTCGCAACCATCCGCGACTACGGACTGGGCGCCGACTGCGTGAGCGGCAACGAAGTGAAACTGGCCGTCCGGTCGGGCTTCGACCCGCAGAAGATCGTCTATGCCGGTGTCGGCAAGTCGGACAAGGAAATCAAGGCTGCCCTGCGCGCCGGCATCTTCAGTTTCAACTGCGAGAGCGTGCCGGAGATCCGCATCATCAACGACCTGGCCGCCGGGATGGGGCGCAAGGCCCGCATCTCGCTCCGCATCAACCCGGACATCGACGCACACACGCACAAATACATCAGCACCGGCCTGAAGGAGAACAAGTTCGGCATCAGCCCCTGGGCCTTCCAGGATGTCGCCGACCTGCTCGCCCAGTGCCCGAACCTCGAACTGCTCGGCCTGCATTTCCACGTGGGATCGCAAATCACCGAGCTGCCCGTGTTCGCACTCCTATGCCGGCGCATCGAGGAACTGCAAAAGTGGTTCATCGAGCACGAGATCCCCATCGCCAACCTCAACCTCGGCGGCGGACTCGGCGTGAATTACCGCGATCCGAACGGCGATCCGATCGCTCATTTCGCGGACTATTTCGACGTGATCCACCAGCATCTCGTGGTCCGTCCGGGCCAGCAGGTCCACTTCGAGCCGGGCCGTG
>JAEEOM010000007.1 GCA_016284265.1 Bacteroidales bacterium
AATCTCATCGGCCTCGCCATCGTACCCACGATGATCTCCATGCTCACGCTGGCCATGTCGACGCGTTATATCGGCCCGACCAAGACAGCGGTCCTGGGAGTCTTCGAGCCGCTCACGGCCATCCTGATCGGCACGCTCCTGTTTGGAGAGCCGTTGACGGGGAAAATGGCTGTCGGCATCGCCATCTGCGTCGCCGCCGTCGTCTTTATGATTCTGAAGCCGGGGAAGAAAGGGCAGGGGCGTTGAGGACACGCTCGAATTCCTCCAGGAGCCGTTGCCGGGCGGCTTTGCTTTCGGGCCGGCGGGGGAGGAGCATGTCGAAAGCGTGGGTGTTGCCGGGATAGACGTCCACTTTCGCATCGACTCCGGCGGATTGGAGGTTCTTCACGTAGGTGAGGGTTTCCGCGTAGAAGGGTTCGCCGTCAGCGACGAAGGTGTAGCAGGGAGGAAGGTTGGAATAGTCGGTTTCCCGGGCGGGGGAGGCGTATTTGCTCACGGAGGCCGATCCGTACAGGTCCCCGAGGTAATGTTCCCAGCCCCAGTGGTTGCGGCGCGTGTTCCAGACGCGTCCGTGGTTGTCCGCCGATGTTTCCGTGTTTCCACAGGACGCCGGGTACGGGCGCATCGGCCTTCTTCGGCTGCAGGACCAGGGCTTTCATCGTCCCGGCTCCGGTCGCGATCCTGACGGTACGGGACGTCAGCGACTTTCCACCGCCGGTCAGGAGTGAAAGGAGCAAAAGGAGCAGGGACAGGAGCATCTTCATGAAGTTTTTCTATGACGGCTTTCTCTCTTGCAAAAAAGTACCCGCCGGACCGGCCTCGTTCCGGTTTCATTTGCCGATGTGCCGAAGAATTGCTATGTTTGCTTCTCACAATTGATTACTATTGCTTGCCATGAAGAAGGGATTCATAAAAATGTCCGCCGTGAAGAAGTTCCTCACGACGCTGCTGGCGACGACCATATCCATCGTGCTCACATTCGGTACCACCGCCATCATCGACCGTCGGAAAAAGAAAGTCGAGAAGCGGGATCTGGTGATGATGATCATGTATGACATGCGGGAATCGCTGGCGGAGGTCGGCCAAAGCGAGGAAGGCCTGAAGGAATTCTGTGACCTGCAGGCGGACCTGGTCGCCCATCCGGACAAGTTATCGGACGGTTTTTCGCTGCTGGTGACGCACATCCCGTCGCTGACTTACACCACGACGACAGAGAATATCTTCAAGTCCAATATCGAAACGATGAACACCATCGGGAACATCCTCTTTGTCGAGACGGTCTCCTCATTCTACGTTACCCGGAACAAGTTCAAAACAGAGGTGGCTGACGAGTTCTTTCGGAAAATGGATTGGTTTTCAGTGGATTACGAGAGATTGTCTGCGTTCGACGCCTCGTCACTCACCTTCATTGGCGAGACATGCTATCAACTCATGCGGCGTCATTTTGAGGAGAGCAAACTGATGATGAAGGTCAGCGAGGACGACCTGGATGTGTTCAGCCGCCAGCGGGAGAAACTGAAGGAGAAACTGCAGGAGCAGTTGGGAGAAACGCAGGTCGAGATGGCCATGAGGGCCGTGGAAGAAAGGATTCAGCGGGACCAGGCCCTGGAAAAGGCCCGGGAGGAAGGCCGGAAAGCGACTTATTGAATCACCATCAGGAAGCCGCCGCAGGGGCGGCAGGGGATGCTGACGGGTGAGCCGTCGAGGGCGAGGTCGCATTTCACGCTCCCGGGCTTCTCCGTGGGTCCGTTTCCAGTTGTACGTAAGCGATGCCGACCTGTTCAAGCGCTGGTCGACTTCCCGCACCATCCACCGATCCAGCATGAGACGGTTGAAATGCTGTTTGATAGTTGTGAAGTCCTTGGCCGGTCCGAAGAGTTCACGGCGCAAGGCAATCATCTTTTCCGAAATCTGTGGGGTACTGAGCCCATCACATTGGGCGATGATGTTCCTGACCCCTCGCCGATACTCCGCAATCTCATCGGCGGAAGCCGTTGCGGGGTATTTATTCGAGTTTCTCCTTTGCAGTATTCGTTGATGACCATGGGCACCCTTCCTTGTTTAGACCTTTGGCAGAAACGCGCAAATCGTATCCTCTCTGATGACCTTGGGCGCTGCTTTCCCGGCCAGTACCAGCACTTTCTTCCCATCCCGGTAGATGTGAAGTTGTCGCGAGCGGACAACGGCGGTCAAAGCCGGATCATCCAGGACGGCTGTCCATAGAGGATGATAGACTCCCTCTTTTTCAAAGAGTTTCCTCTGAAGATGGGAGCACAGATTTGAGGTATCGATCGGTTCCATATCAATTTTCGGCGTGAAGATAGACACATTTCTCCGCATCTCCAAAGGATCTGGTGCGACAACGGTGCGACAAAACTGCACAAAAAAGGGCTCCCAGATACCTGAGAGCCACTTTCGTGCGGAGAGGACAAGAGTAAATGCCCATATTTCACCGCAGATTGCGATTCTTATCAAAACGAATCGTTCGTTTCGTATTGGTGCGATGAAAATGACCGTTTATCGCACCATTCTTTTTACACGCAATACTCCCGATGGAACCAGAAGGCAAAGACAGGATCGGCGAAATAAACACCATCGGCTCTTTTGTCAATAAGTTCCTTCTCCAACATAACATTCTCTATTCTTGCAATGTTTGACTTGCTGCCCAGACGATACTTCTCAAGTGTACTCGAGGATGAAAAGCCTGCGTGGAGACCGGCGTCCAAGGCCTTCAAGTAGTTCATCTGGTATGCTGTCAAGTTCGCCAACTGACGCACAAATAGCGCCGATGTCTGCCTTATCAGGAGTTCATAGCCACTTTCAAGATTCTGTTCTGTAACCTCTTTTTCTGTCTCTATCATGACATTCCAGGCCAATTGCTGAACATAGGATGAGTATAATTGAACCTTCTCACACAAACGGCCGGCCATTTCTTCAGAAATGATCATATTTCTTGTACTGAAGCGCTGGACGATATAGCCGATCCACTCTTCCTTGGGAATGGCTTCCAAGAAAAGCATGTCTCCGAAATGATAGAAAGGCATGGATTTATCCTGGAAGAGTTTATCCATCATATGCTTCTTGCTCCCGAACAGGCAGTAAGATACGTTTTTCTGCAATTGCCATACGCCCCTTACTTTTTTTTGAAAACCCGGCGAGTCGGGGAACTCGCCCACCTGCTGGAACTCATCGATGCAGACGACGATGTTCAGTTTTCTCTTTTGTGCTATTTTTTCCGGAAGGTCCAGGATCTCCTCCGGATTTTCCGTCTTGGGGCCGATTCCCAAAGAGACGGAAAACTCCTGCATCGGATCGGGCGAAATGGAAATTTTCGGAGATAGACGGGACAAAAAACTCTTGGCAAGTGTCATCGCCTGCTCTGCCTTGGATGCCAGTCCTTTGAGAACTGCCGACGCAAAACGCTCATAGAACTCAAATTCGTCGCGGCAGTCATAGATATCCATCATCACAATCTTGATGGACGGATCGGTGATTTGCTCAACGGCCCGGTAGACCAGAGAGGTTTTCCCCGTTCTTCTAGGGGAGATCAGGATCGTGTTCACCCCTGCTTCAAAGTTCATTCTCAAGCGTTTGGTCTCGGCTTTTCTGTCGGTAAAGTTCTCACCAAAAACCGCTGTTCCATATACAAAGGGCTTGCTCATACATCTTTCGTTTTCGCAAATATAGCATTTAATTTGTGATTCCACAAAATTGTGGACCACAAAATTGTGGAAGACGTCCATTGTCTTATCGGCATCAAGGGCGACCACATCGAGGTAACGACCGTCAAGACGGCGGACAGCATCTCCATTGAGTTGAACAAGGTTACCAGGGATATTCTGGAGAAATACAAGGACACCCCCTTCAAGGACAACAAGGCCCTGCCGAACTACACCAACCAGGCGATGAACCGCGACATCAAGGAGTTGTGCAATCTCGCCGGCATCAATGAAGAGATCCGTGTTACCACCTACAAGGGCAACGTCCGCACCGACAAGATCCAGCCGAAGTGGGAACTGGTCGGCACCCACACCGGCCGCCGCACCTTCATCGTCAACGCCCTCTCCCTGGGTATCACCCCGAACATCGTGATGAAATGGACCGGCCACTCCGACTACAAGGCCATGAAGCCCTACATCGACATCGTGGATTCCATCAAGGCGAGTTCGATGACGAAGTTTGATGGGTTACTTTAGTATGAAAAGGCGTATGATCGCTTCCCGAAAATGTGATTTATTATGGACTCGCTGAAAAGGGAAATGCAGATACGGTAACATTTTATCGGATTTCAAGCGATTTGATTCCGCATTTTATCGGAATTTAAGTGGCATAATTCTGCATTTTATCGGAATTCATATATTTTTATTATCTTTGTATCAACGACATAGACTACAATCATGATTGAAGAGAGAATAATCCTGCAAGTCCTTGCAGAACAAAGAGATGAAATAAAAGGATATAATCCTTCAAAGTGGGTGTCTCGAAAGGAAGAATCGTTATTCGAATTTGACAGCACGATGGCTCAGGTTGTCATCGGCGTACGTCGCAGTGGAAAGTCCACTCTGTGCCACAAAGTGCTGCTGGAACATGGCGTCCGGTATGGTTACGTCAATCTTGACGATGATCGGCTCCTTGGGATGGAAGCGGGTGATTTGAATACCGTTCTTTCGTGCGTATATCAACTTTATGGGACGGATATCCCTTATCTGTTCCTGGATGAGATACAGGATGTAAACGGTTGGCACCTGTTCGTAAACCGGCTTCTCAGGAGTAAGATGAGGATATTCGTAACGGGAAGCAATGCCAAACTCCTGAGCAGCGAACTGGCTACACACTTGACTGGACGCTACAACGAGATTCGCCTATTTCCGTTCTCATTCGCCGAGTATTGCACCTTTCATCAGGTCGATATCACTGGTATTACCACAAAAGCCGATGCGTCCCGCAAGAGCGCCTTCATGGACTACATTGTCACCGGAGGATTCCCAGAGCTCCAGAACATCAGGAACAAACGGGGATATATTGAGAGTCTCATCGGGGCCATCGTGGAGAAAGACATCAAGCGCCGCTTCAATATCCGCAACATTGATGCTCTCAGGAAGATTGCAAATCATCTCATTAACAATACCTGTCAGGAAATCAACTACGACGATATGTCGGGAATCCTTGGTATCAGCGATAAGACTTGCAAGAAATACACGGACTATCTCCGGCAGGCTTTTCTTATCCAAATGCTGACGAAGCATTCATTTAAGAGCAAGAATAGGATCAGGAACCCTAAATCTTATATTGTAGATCCCGGATTCCAGAATAACCGTGAGTATTCAATGGCTGGAGAAAACATAGGCTGGCGCTTGGAAAACGTGGTATACACTGAACTTCTCCGGCGATGCGCGTATGATTTCCGAGATGTTTATTACTACAAAGCTAATCCTCGGGCAAAGGAAGTAGACTTCGTCATCTGTGACAAAGACCAGGCTCAAGAACTAATCCAGGTTGCCTATGAAATCGATACTCCAAAATCATGGAGCCGGGAGACAACAGCCTTACTCCAGGCCTCTGGACCGCTCCATTGCGATAACCTGACCTTAATTGCATTCTCAAATACCCGGGATGTTAAAATGGAGGGCAAGACCATACATGTTATCTCGGCAATTGAATGGCTTTT
>JAEEOM010000102.1 GCA_016284265.1 Bacteroidales bacterium
GCCGCCGTTTCCACGCCGAAAACCAAGGTGAGTGGAATATAGCGGTCCAACCCCAGATGGTGCATGAGCCCTTCCAGCGAATGCTGTCCCCGTGAGGAGGCTACGGCCATCGGTACGCCGCGGGCAGATAGCGCTGCGAGGACTTCTTCCACGCCGGGGAACACGGTAATGGCCGGGATGGCAAAGGTTTCGAAAATCTCCCGGTAAATGGCAACGGCACGGTCCGCTTCTTCTTCGGAGAGGCCGGCGCCGCGCGTAAAATTCTCCCGGAGCGGGAGGCCGATCGTGGCGGCGAGGGCACGCTCGTCGGCAGGCTCGCGCCCCATCCGCCGCAGCACTTCCTGGGCCGTGGCAATGATTCCGCGCTGCGTGTCGGCGAGCGTCCCGTCGAAATCGAAGATGATGGCGGCCATTACAAGGGCGACTGGTCGCGCTTAAGCTGCTCCGTATAGGCTTCAATGCGCCGCATCTGTGCCGGAATCTGGATACGCTGCGGGCAGGTGTCAACGCACTGGGCACAGCCGATGCAGTGGTTGGCCTGCCGCAGCCGGTCGAGGCTCCGGTCGAGCGAGACCAGGTAGGCCCGACGCGCTTTGCGGTAGTTCGGATCCTGCCGGTCTTCTTTGATCAGCGCTTCGTTCACACATTTGTTGTAGTGGACAAAGACCCCGGGAATATCGACCCCGTAAGGACACGGCATGCAGTACTTGCAGTCGTTGCAGGGGATGATCGGGTGATTGGCGTAGTCGTCTGCAATCTCTTCCAGCAGCTTCAGGTCGTCTTCCGTAAGGGGCTCGAGCGGGCTGAAGGTCGCGAGATTGTCCACCAGATGCTCCTTGTAGGTCATGCCGCTGAGCGCGCACATCACTCCGGGATAGGTTCCGCAGAAGCGGAAGGCCCAGGAGGCGAGCGATGCGTTCGGATTGCGTGTGAGCAGCTTGTCGGCCGCATGCTGCGGCAGGTTGACCAGACGGCCGCCCAGCAGCGGTTCCATAATGACGGCGCGGATTCCCCTTCGCTCGAGTTCGGCGTAGAGGTAACTGGCGTTGACATTGCGCCGTGACATCAGTTTGGCGTGATTCCAGTCCACATAGTTCATCTGGATCTGGACAAAGTCCCAAAGAGACCGCCCGCCTTTCTCTGCATTCTCATCGTGGAGTTTCAGCAGGTGGTCGAATACCTGCTGGTCGCCGTGGAACGAGAAACCCAGGTGCCGGATGCGGCCCGCCTCCCGTTCTTTGAGCAGAAAATCGAGGATACCATTGTCGAAGAAGCGCTTCTGGAGAACCTCCATGCTGGAAAAACTGCCGCTCGAACCACCTACTGAGTGCAGCAGGTAGTAGTCGATGTGGTCGACCTGCATCGCTTCGAAGGAATGCTTGTACATCGTAAGCGCCGCTTCGCGGGAGTAGTCCCGGGTATTCGAGAGTTTGGTGGCGATGAGAAACTTGTCGCGCGGATGCCGGTTGAGCGCAATGCCGGTCACTCGCTCCGATTCTCCCTGTCCGTAAACGGGCGCCGTATCAAAGTAGGTGATGCCGTGTTCAATGGCATAGTCCACCAGGCTGTTGACTTGTTCCTGGTCGATGACGGTCTTGCCCTCCGCGTTGGTCGTGGTGGGCCAGCGCATGCAGCCATACCCCAGCAACGAAACCTTGTCGCCCAGGGAGCTGGAACGGTAGGTCATTTCACCGGGTTCCTTCTTTCCGGATGCGGCTTGCGGACCTTTGCCCGTGCAGGCAGCGACTGCCGTTGCGGCGGCGCCTGCACCGAATATCTTGATAAAATCGCGTCTTTCCATGGTTATCTCTCTTTGTGAACTTCGTGACCTTCAACATAGATGGCGCTGACCGGCCGGGCCGGGCAGTGGAATTCGCAGGCACCGCAGCCGATGCACTGCTCCGGATTGACGGCAGGCACGCTGAAACGTTTTCCTTCGCCGCGCGGTACCATGGTGATGGCGCCTACGGGGCAGTGGCGTGCGCAGTTGCCGCAGCTGACGTCGTCGCGGTTGACCACACAGTTTTCGGGGATGACCACGGCGTGTCCGATCTGGATGGCGCTCTTGTCGGCGGCCGTTTCCACAAGACGGATGGCACCGGTGGGGCAGACCGACGAGCAGCGGTTGCAGTCGATGTGGCAGAAGCCGTTCTCGAACGACATTTCAGGCTGCATCAGCGTCGCGAGGCGTGCGGACGGCCGCAGCACGTCGTTCGGGCATTCGCTTACGCAGAGCTGGCAGGCGGTGCAGTGGCTGTAGAAATTCTTGCGGCTGATGGCACCGGCCGGCACGGGAACCACTTCCCGCGGGGGTACTTTCTTGTCTTCCAATGCCGCCACACCCTCAGCCAGTTGTTTCTTCTTGGCTTCGACGGTCACGGCGCCGGCCACGAGAGCGGATCCGGCGAGAAACGCACGACGTGACGCATCGTGCCCGGCTTGATCGGACTTCTTTTTTCCACAGGCAATCTTGTACTTGATTGCGCCGCTGTTGCAGTTTTCAATGCAGTCGAAACAAGCCACGCAGCGGCTGTAGTCGATCCGGTGATTCTTCGTGTCGATGCACGAGGCTTTGCACCGTTTGCCGCACAGCGTGCAGTTGATGCATTTATCTGTGTCGATCACTGGACGGAAAAGCGAAAAACGGGAGAACAGGCCGAGCGTCGTGCCGACCGGGCAGATGGTGTTGCACCAGGTGCGCCCGCCACGCCACGCCAGAATCACAATAAGGATCAGGGTAACGGCCGCTACGATCAGCACCGGCAGGCTCTTGAGATAAACTTCCGTGGGATAGAAGGCATAACTGCCGAAATGGGCGGAGATGGCGGCCATCAGATTGTTGCACCATCCATAAATAGGTGCAAGCAGGCTGGTCGCGATACGTCCCCAGGCACTGTAAGGCGCGATGAGCAGGGCGACGGCGTTGAGGCCGAGAATCATCAGCACAATGAAAAGGACCAGCATCCCGTAACGGAGCCATTTGATCTCTTTCTTGTAACCGAAACGGTTCTTCTTGCCCTTGCGGCGGCCGCTGAACCAGGAAACGAGGTCCTGGAAGACGCCCAGCGGGCAGATGACCGAGCAGTACACCCGACCGAAAAGGAGGGTCAGCACCACGAGGCCGATCATGACGGCGACATTCAGGGCCAGAACGGCCGGCAGCAGCTGGATTTTGGCCATCCAGCCGAACCAGAGATGCAGGGCACCTGTAAAGTCGAGAAACAGGAGGGTGATCAGCGCGAAAAAGAGCGCAGCCACGACAATTCTGATTTTTCGAAGCATAGGGGTTTTATTTTGTACAAAGCTAACGAAAAAAAACGAAGAACACGAAAAAGTTGAGATTCTAAGTTTGATTTCCCGAAAAAGATTCCTAACTTTGGGGTTGCTAAGTATGTTGGGATGAAAGCATGCCCTAAATTTTTACGCAAATAATTAATAATTAACTAAATAAACAAAAAACATGAAAAAATTGAGTACCTTGTTTGCAGCGGTGGCCCTGATGCTCGTTGCAACATTCTCTGCTTCCGCAGTGGAAAACTCCTACACGGTTGGCAACGGAAAGGTCAAGGTGACGATCTCTGACCTCGCTCCGAACGCTGACGGTACAGCGCTCATCGCATGCTACAACATTGATATCGCCGCCGATGCCATCGACGAATGCTCCTCGCTGGTCATCACCCCGCTGGTGCGCGACAACAACAATAACAAGAAGCTGATCGAGATGATCGTGGTCAACGGTCAGTCCCGCAAGGTCAACACCGAGTGGCTGCAGCGCGTTTGCTACGGCGTGTGCGATCCGAACAATGTCCGCTTCTACACGCTCAAGGAAGGTGAGGCTCTCCACGTGAAGACCTGCACCCAGGTTCCTTATGAGGAATGGATGGAAGACGGCGCCGCCTTCTATATCACGACCCAGAAGGCCACCTACAAGCCGAACTGCATCAAGAACTATCCGGGCGAAGAGTACATCTGCGACATCCCGTACCTCTCCGAGCCGCTCGTGGTTGATCCGGTCCTCGCTCCCGTCCCGATGGAAGCCAATCTGGAAGGCACCCGCGTTCTCCGCACGAAACTCTACTATCCGGTCAACGTGACCCGCAAGGTGGACAACTACCTCGAGAACGCCGAAGCCCTCGCGCTCCTCAATACGCTCGACAAGGGCAACTTCGAAGTGACCTCGGTCGCCATCGAAGGCTGGGCCTCGCCGGAAGCTACGGTTGCTTACAACCAGAACCTCTCCAACAACCGTGCGAAGACCGTCAAGAACATCATCGCTGAGAAGTACAACTTCCCGCAGGATGTTTACACGGTCAAGGGTAACGGTGAGTACTGGGATTCCGTGATCGACTACATCGACAACACCGAGGAGCCGATCGTGGCCGAGAACCGCGCCGCTCTCCAGGATGCCATCGCCGCCAACGGTGACCTCGACAAGCGTGAAGCCGCCATCAAGAAAGTTGCCGGTGGCAAGCCGTACAAGGCCATCTTCGACGCCGTCTATCCGCGCAGCCGCTTCGCCGAAGCCGTCGTGACCTTCAAGAACAAGGGTTACAACCGTGCTGACGCTCTCGAGCTCTACGGACAGGATCCGGCCAACCTCTCCGCCGACGAGTATGTGCTCCTGATCCAGGACAACGCTCCGCAGGATGTGGTTGACGCTGCTGTCAAGCTCTACCCGAACGACGCCCGCGTGGCTGCCGCCGCTGCCGCCAAGGCTTACGAGGACGGCAACATCGACAAAGCCATCGAGCTCTACAAGAAGGCCGGCAACACCGAGGAAGTGATGAACAACCTCGCTGCCTGCTACCTCAAGAAGGGCGACTACGACAACGCGAAGGCCTGCCTCGAGAAAGCCGAGAACCTCAAGACCGCTGCGACCAACGCCAACGAGCTCCGCAAGGTCTATCTCAACAACAAGTTCTTCAACAACAAGTAATCCCTTCAGGAAGAACAGAACCTGAAAAAGGGGAGGGCCCGCAAATCCCTCCCCTTTTAACACCAGCCCTGGTGGTGGAATGGTAGACACGAGGGACTTAAAATCCCTTGGCCCGAAACGGCCGTGCGGGTTCGATTCCCGCTCGGGGCACCTAGAGATGTTTTTGAAGTTTTTCAAGCATTTCTTGCAAACGGAAAAGTCTAACAATTA
Source organism: Bacteroidales bacterium (assembly GCA_016284265.1). GTDB lineage: Bacteria > Bacteroidota > Bacteroidia > Bacteroidales > UBA932 > Cacconaster. Next base: position 5,147 of record JAEEOM010000102.1, read on the forward strand.
GCGAGTTGCTGTTGTTAGACTTTTTTTAATGGTGCTTGGTATTTCGGAAAATAGCTTGTA
>JAEEOM010000103.1 GCA_016284265.1 Bacteroidales bacterium
CACCGTACGCTCCACATAGTATGGCGTTCCGTTGACCACGAAATCGATGTCCGCGTCTTCCAGGAGCAGCACGTTATCCGCGGTTTTGCCCACCGCAAAGGTCCGGTTGAGCTGAATAAGGGTCGTATCGCCGGGGCCGGGGCAGCATTGGAGGAAGAGTTTCGGATCGGAGGTCACCTCCAGTTCAAACTCTTTGCCGCAGGCGCAGGCCGCCAGGACCGTGAGACACAGGATTCCAAAGGTATGTTTCTTCATCGCTTAAAACTTCAAGGTGTAACTGAAAGTCGGAATCAACGGGACGATCCCATAGCCCTTGACGGAAAAGGCAATCTTATCCCGGCTCAGATAACTGTCTTCACCGAGCCCCTTTCCTTTCCGGCTGACGAGGGCATACAGGGGATTCAGCCGGCAATAGACGTTGTAGAGACTGAAGTTCCAGATGACTTCGTTGCCCCGGCGGGTCTTCCGGTGCCGGTTGAACCCGAGATCTAGGCGGTGGTAATCCGGCAGTTTCACGTTGTTCGGCGCCTCATAAACCCAGCGGTCCGACGTATTGAAAACGATGTCGCCCCCATCGACGAGTCGGCGCAGGCGGGTTTCATCCTGGATCCAGATTCCCTGCGCGTAGAGGGTGGCCAGCGACATCCGGTTGCCGCTGTGATAGTTCCAGGCGGCATAGAGTTCCCACTTTTCGTTGACACGCCAGTTGGCCTGCAGGGTCAGTTTGTGGCGGTTGTCGTTGCGGTCGCGGTACCAGTCGGGCCAGATGTCCCGGAAGAAACGCTCGTTCCAGGAGAGCGTATAGAAAGCATTGACGGTCAGGGCCGGCGTTTCATAGCCGAAGTCGGCCTCCAGGCCATACGAGCGCCCCTCCCCGGTCCGGAAATGCCGTTCCCAGCCGGTCAGCCGCGGGAAGAAAGTGTTCATGCCGCTGTACTCGATCAGGTTGTCCATCTTTTTCCACCAGCCCTCGACGTTCAGATGCATATCGTGGGGCAGGCGGGCGTAGATGCCTCCGGCAAACTGGCGGGAGCGCATCGGCGGAACTTCCGCACTGGAAGGCAGCCAGCAGTCGGTAGGCAAGTCGAGGTAAGTTGTGGCGACCTTGTGAGAGAACTGGCTCATCGCCGCATAAGAGGCCTTCAGGCTGAGCGCGGGCGTGAACTGCATCTTCAGGGCCAGACGCGGCTCCAGGGAATTCCAGGTCCGGCCTTCCGAAAAATAGACGGTATTGCGCAGGCCGGCATTGGCCGTCAGCCACGGCGCCAGGCGCATTTCATCTTCAGCATAGACGCTGACTTCAAAGGCTGTCCGGCGCAGACTGTCGCAGTCCATCACTTCCCAGTTCCTTTCATAGGCGAAGTGCGGCCGGTAAGCGTGCCGGATGGCGCCGGATCCGAAGCGTACGTGGTGCGCCGGGGTCGGTTTCCAGTCCAGATGGGCGGTCAGGCCCAGGTCATCCAAGAGGCCGTGCCCATCAATCTTCTCCTGCTCGCCGCCCACGTGACTGCCGAAAGACAATTCTTCGTAGCGTTCCAGCGAACGGGTGTCCGATCCGTACGCGATCAGATGCAGGTGCATCCCGTTATCAAACGCTTTCTTCCAGTCGACGGAGGCCAGGACATTGCCCCAGCTGAGCAGTACGCGCGAAGTATCCCGGGCAGATGCGAGGCCGTACTTCCATTCATCCCACACCGAGAACTTGAAACGGTCCCGGCCGACATAGACGCCGGCCGACAGGCGGCTCTTGTCGGCGAAAACGTGGGTCAGGCGGGCGTTCAGGTCGGTAAAGGAATAATTGCTCCAGGTTTCCGGATCATTCTCCTTTTTCCGCAGGTTGGTATACCAAAACACCGGATAGAGCACCGCATCGGCCCAGGTGCGTCGAATGGCAAAATTGAAAGAAGTCTTTTCGGGCACGATCGGGCCGTCGATCTGGAAACGGCTCTCCAGCAGACCGAGAGAGAAAGTGCCGTGATAGTCGTGGAGATCGCCTTCCCGGGTGGTGATATCGACCACCGACGAGGTCCGGCCGCCGAAGCGGGCTGGGAAGCCGCTTTTGTAGAAATCCAGCGTCTCGATGGCGTCGGTGTTGAAGGCGGAAAAGATGCCGCCCAGGTGGCAGATCTGGTAGAGCGGCACGCCGTCGAGCAGATACAGGTTGTCGCTGCCGTCACCGCCGTGGACATAGAGGTTGGAAAGCAGCTCCGTGCCGGACGCCACGCCCGGCAGGGCCTGCAGGGTCTTGATCACGTCCGGTATGCTCAACGCCGAGAAGGCGCGCTGGAAGGCGGCACCGTCGAGTTTCGTGAGCCCTGTCTGCGTATAGTTCATATCCCGGTCGATATGGCCGGTAATGGAAGCGGCGGGCAATGAGTCCACCGCCGGGGAGAGCGCGGAGGGATCGGCCGGCATCGTGGGTGCCGGCCGCAGCGGGGCCGCCGGCGCCGCCGGCGTCAGGACGACGTGTTTCTTCTTCAGTTGCCAGTTGATGCCGGTTCCGTCGAACAATCGCTCCAGATTCTGCCGGAGACTCGCCGCCGCATCGACTTCGAACGTCGTCGGCACCTCGACCGGCAGGCTGGCGTCGTACACGAAGTGAACGCCGAAAGCGCGTTCCAGACTGTCCATCCGGGCTTTCACGGTTGCATTCTGTGGCTGGCTCCAGAGTGCGAACGGCAGCAGCAGCAGCCAAAGGAGAACAAGGGCGCGTCTCATCGTTCCACCTTGATTTGGATGTCCAACGCCGTCTCGATCAGGCCGACGATGTAGTGGATGTCGTCGTCCGGGAACGTGGCAGTCAGCCTTTTGTCAGTAGGCGCCGTGGTCAGGGTGCAGTGATAGTAGGCGGAGAGTTCCGCCAGCACGGCTTCGACCGGGACGTTGTCGTACACGAATTCGTGGGTCACGGCCACGTCGGGATTGAGGACGGGCCGCTCCGTCGGAGCCGGCTCGGGCCGCTGCTGCACCCAGCTGCGGATGCCGTAGCCGGCGGCGAACAGCACGACGATGGAGGCGGCCGCGGCAGCGGCCGTCATCCACCAACGGCGGTGAACGGGGCTATCGGTTTCCGCGTGGAAACGGCGGAGGGCTTTTCGGGTATCGAACTTGTCGGATCGGTAGTTCCGGGCTACGAATTCGAGGTCATTTTCGTTGAATTCCGTCATGGTTGTTCTTGCTTTACACCCCTATGACGGAGAAGACCGCAAAAATGACTACTCACCAGAGGAAAATTTTGAAGAAAACCGGATCGACACCGCTGCGGAGCGTCTGCAGGGCCTTGGTCAACTGGTTGTGGACCGTGCTTTCGGAGATGCCCAGCCGCGCGGCGATCTCAGCTTGCGAAAGTCCGTCGCGCTTGCTCAGCAGCAGGATCTCCCGTCTCTTCGGAGGCAACGCATCAATGGACGTCCAAAGCCTGGCCCAGAGGAAGGAACGGTCTACGCTCTCCTCATCGGGCACGTCATAGGTCAACTGCCCGAGACTGACTTGCGTTTCGGGCTTTCGCTGCCGGATTTCGTCGATGCAACGATTGTGGACGGTACGATACAGATAGGATTTCGGCTGATCGACTTGCCCGCCGGCCTGCAGACGTTCCCAAAGCGACACGAACGCAGCCTGCACCACATCTTCCACCGCATCCGCATCGCTCAGGAATCGGGCGCCATACATACACAGCGACCGGTAATAAAGCCTGAACAAATCGTCGATGTCGAACCGTTTCAAGACAAATCAAGGTGTATCCGTCTGCAAAGATGCGAAAAAACGGGCAAATGTTGAGACCTTCGCTCCATTCTCCGGGGTCCCATCCTCACAAGAGCCTCTAATTGAGGACGGTGGCGGTAAAAACCAGCCGCCATCCTCATGGGAGGGCCCGAATGAGGATGGCGGTGAAAGATGCCCGGTCACGCCGGGCATGACGGAGGAATCAGCGATTAGAAACTGTGGTAGTGCGGGCCGAAGCGCTCGAAGGCGGCGCGGTCGAGGGACTCGCGGGCGTCGGGGTGCGCGATGCTGATGATCAGTTTGGCGCGCTCCTGGAGGCTCTTGCCGTAGAGGTCGACGGCACCGTATTCGGTAACCAGCCAGTGGATGTGGTTGCGGGTCGTCACGACGCCGGCGCCTTCAGTCAGGACCGGGGCGATCTTGCTGATGCCCTTGTTCGTGGCGGAAGGCATGGCGATGATGGCTTTACCGCCTTCGGACAGCGAAGCGCCGTAGGTGAAGTCGATCTGGCCACCGACACCGCTGTAGAACTTCGTGCCGAGGGAGTCGGCGCAAACCTGGCCGGTGATGTCCACCTGAAGGGCGGAGTTGATGGCGCAGACCTTCGGGTTCTTCGCGATGATATACGGGTCGTTGGTGTAGCCGACGTCCATCATGGCCACCATCGGGTTGTCGTCGATGAAGTCGTACACCTCCTGCGAACCCATCAGGAACGTGGAAACCATCTTGCCCTTGTCGATCTTCTTGTTCATGCCGTTGATGACGCCCTTCTTCACGAGCGGCAGCACGCCGTCGGCGAACATTTCGGTGTGGATACCGAGGTTCTTGTGGTCGCCGAGCTGAGCCAGCACCGCGTTCGGAATGGCGCCGATACCCATCTGCAGGCAGGCACCGTCTTCCACGAGGTTGGCGCAGTTGATACCGATCTTCGTCTCGATCTCGGACGGTTCGGAGAAATGTGCCGGCATCAGCGGGGTGTTGTCTTCCACGAAGAGGTCGATCATGCTGGCCGGGATCACGGCGTCGCCCCAGGCGCGGGGGACGTACTTATTGACCACGGCGATGACCGTCTTGGCGCACTCGATGGCGGCCAGGGTGGCATCGACCGAGGTGCCCAACGACACGTAGCCGTGCTTGTCAACGGGCGAAACCTGGATCATCGCCACATCGCACGGCAGCACGCCGCTGCGATACAGCTTCTGTGTTTCGCTCAGGAAAATCGGAATATAGTCGGCCCAGCCGGCCTGCACGTTCTTGCGCACGTTGCCGCCCACGAAGAAGGCCTGGTGGAAGAAAGTGCCCTGGAAGCGCTCTTCGGTGTAGGGCGCCACGCCCTCGGTGTGGAGGTGATGGATGCGGACATCCTTCAGTTCGCCGGCCTCGCCGCGGCGGCAGAGAGCCTGGATAAGGACCTGCGGCGCGCTAGCCACGCTGCTCAGGTGGATGTGATCCCCGCTCTTGACGACCTTCACAGCCTCGTCCGCGGAGATGAATTTGATATTCTGCATATTAAAAATTGATAAAAAATAATGGTCAATCAATTATGCAAATTTAACAAAAAAAACAACTTCTGCGTCGAAAAATAACATGCATTGATTCCAGACCGTCTGCGCCCACGCAGCCGTGAGTGGGAGGGGCCCAAAGCTAGCTTTGGGAGGGATAGGACCCGTAGGGTCCGTAGTCTGGAATCAATGCATGTTATTTTTAGTATTTTTGCACCCATGAAAAGAGAAAAAGAACTGCAGGCGTTCGCCCGGTTGCTGGACGTGATGGACGATCTGCGCGAAAAATGCCCGTGGGACCGCAAACAGACGATGGACAGCCTGCGGCCCAATACCATCGAAGAGACCTATGAACTGGCCGACGCCATCCTGGCGCACGACATGCACAACATCGCCAAAGAACTGGGCGACTTGCTGCTCCATATTGTATTCTATGCGAAAATAGGCTCCGAAACGGGCGACTTCGACATCGCCGACGTCTGCAACATGCTCTGCGACAAACTCATCTACCGGCACCCCCACGTCTACGGCAATGTGCAGGCCGAAACGGCGGGCCAGGTGGTCCAAAACTGGGAGCAGCTCAAACGCAAAGAAAAGGATGGCAACAAAACCGTGCTCTCCGGCGTTCCGAACAGCCTCCCCGCGCTCATCAAGGCTTACCGGATGCAGGACAAGGCCCGCGCCGTGGGCTTCGACTGGGAAAAGAAAGAGGATGTTTGGGACAAAGTGGCCGAAGAACTCGGGGAACTCCGCGCCGAACTCAGCGGTGACTCGAAAGAGCGCCAGGAAGCGGAACTGGGCGACTTCATCTTCTCCGTGGTCAACGCCGCCCGCCTGTACCACCTCAACCCTGACACCGCGCTCGAGCGGACCAACGCCAAATTCAAGCGCCGCTTCACCTATCTGGAACTGCGCGCCAAGGAACTTGGCCGTGACCTGAACGAGATGACCCTCGCCGAGATGGACGCCCTCTGGGACGAGGCCAAAACGAAAGAATCGGCGGAATAGCTACACTCCATGCGCTACGTCGTCCGCGAAGTCGGCAACGCCCGGGAATTCCGGCTGTTCTACCAATATCAGAACCGCCTCTACCGCGATTGCCCGACGTATGTTCCGTCGCTCGACTACGACCAGCGCCACAGCCTCGCCCATAGCCCCTGCCTCGACTACTGCCGGCAGAAATTGCTGCTCTGCTTCGACGAAGCCGGGCGCGTCGCCGGGCGCTGCTGCGCCATCATCAACCCGCGCTATAACGAACGGTACGGTACCCGCCGGATGCGGTTCGGCTGGACCGACTTCATCGAAGACTTCGAAGCTGCCCGCGCCCTGCTGACCGCGGCGGAAGAATGGGGCCGCAGTCAGGGCATGACCGAGATCCACGGCCCGCTAGGCTACAACACGATGTACAAACAGGGCCTTGTGGTGGAAGGTTTCGACAGCGTCCCGCAATCGAACAATCTGTACAACTTCCCATATTATAAGGATTACCTGGAGCGCCTCGGCTACGGGAAAGAAGCTGACTGGCTCCAGTACCGCTTCGACGCGACACAGCCGCTGCCGGATCGGCTCCAGCGTCTTTCCGAACTGCTGCTGCAACGGTACGGACTCCGCATCGCCGACATCAGCAGCCTCAAAAAGGATAAAAGCATCATCGCACGGTTTTTCAAAGAATATAACGCCGCCTTCCTGTCCGTACGCAATTTCGTTCCGTTCACGGACAAGGAAATCGCCGAAGAAGGCGGCAACTACATCGACCGCCTGGACGACGGCCTGTCGTGCATCGTCCTCGACGGCGACGGCGGCATCGCCGCTTTCGGCATCTGCATCCCCAGCCTGTCACGCGCCCTCCAGAAGGCCGGCGGACATCTGCTTCCGCTGGGCTGGTGGCACCTTCTTCAGGCGCAAAGGCATTACGACACGGTCGATATGATGATGGTGGGCGTCAGCCCCAGATGGCGCAATAAAGGGTTGTCCGCCATCATCCACGCCCATCTGGGACAGATCTGGCAGCAGCACGGCGTGCGCTGGTGCATTTCCAACCCGCAGTTCGAAGACAACGATGCCCTGAAGGTATGGAATACCTATGGGGAAAAGGAACTGTATATCCGCCGGAGGGTGTATTTCAAGAATCTTTAAGTCGAACTGCTGGTCGCCATCCTCGCCAGACAGCCTGAATGAGGATGGCGGTCGGTTTTTGGCGTTCCCGTCCTCGCTGGAAGCCTCTGATGAGGATGGGATGGGCCGGAGGGAGCCGGGAGGGATGGGGAGATGTTTATTTTGCGTTTCGTGTTACATTTCCGACCTTCGTGTGTTCTATAAGTAGAGCATTCGAAAGAAACAGGTATGTCCGCCATGGCGCAAGATTATTTGACGGAAGCATTTGTCAGACTTCGGCAGAAGTTGAAAGGAGTCTCCGGCCGGATATTGCCGGATCCCGGCGGGGTGGAGGATGTCTTGCAGGACAGTTTCGTCCGACTCTGGCGACGGCAGTATCCGATTGGGTCGGAGAAGGAGGCGGAAGCCCTGCTCACCCGGACTGTCCGGAATGCAAGTCTCAATGAACGGCGACGGATGCGAACGATACCCCTGGAGAAAGAAGTCTTAGATGACAGCCCTGGGCAGGAAAGCCGCGAAGAAAGGGAGCGGACCTATGATGAAATGCACCGGAAGATAGAGAAGACGTTAACCGAAACACAACGATTTATACTAGAGGAAAAAGAATATGGCGGACGGACGCTGGAGGATATAGCCAAAGAACTGAAAATGGAGCCGGCAGCCGTGAGAATGCAACTCTCCCGTGCGCGGAAGACCCTGAGAGAAACCCTTAATAACACATTGAAAGATGAACGATAAGGAGAAATATACAGAATTGGTGCATCGCTACTGGGAAGCAGAGACTTCTCCCGAAGAAGAGCAGGATCTGGCCCGGTATGTCGCCGGAGTTGACGATCCCGACTTTGATGAAATCCGGGGCGTGCTCGGTTACCTTTCTTTCGGCCGGAGGAAGAGAGGCCTTAAGAACCGGACGGTTCGCCGCTATTCGTTCGCTGCCGCGGCAGCGAGTCTCGTGGCTGTCGTTGTCATCGGCCTGAGTCTGTTGACAAGCAAGCCTTATTCCATCGAGGATTTCTGCGTTAGTTATGCATACGGGGTACAAACGTTTGACAACGAAGTGATTATGGCCTCCGTAGAGTCTTCTCTCGCAGATTTCTTTGCAGGGGATACTCCTGCCGAAACGCAATTGATAGAAATGTTCCAGCGATGAAAAGAATCCTACTTTGCCTGGCGATGATGCTACTGGTCGCAGGCACGGCCTCTGCACAGCGAGGCTTGAATTGCCACCCGGTTTTTCGGGGGAAAGTGGTCCCTCTCGAAAGGATGGTCACGACCGAGGTTCGTGGTGGGGGCATGGCTACGTATAAACTGGATTACTACCGGGGTGTTTCCTTCCAGGCAGATACCGCACTGGCCCGGAAAGTAGCGGCGCTCGTGACCGCGGATGCCGAAGCGGCCCGATCCTGCCAGACAGAAAAAACGGGTGATCTGTTGGTCTACGCATTGATAGAACTGAAGCCGGACAGGAAGGTCAACCGCTATCTTTGCTATCAGGCCCGCTCTACCGGATTCATTTGGGTGATTACGCTTCTCTATCTGGAAGGGGTCGCCACCTTGGAGGATTTGCATTCCATGTTTGAAAAACAAGAGACAAAATGAGACACATCATCACAACCATACTGGCAGCCTTTGTATGCTTTTCGGCCGCTGCACAAGTCGCCGATACGACTTCGACCGTTGAGAAACTAAACTTCGAAGAGCCCAATTTCTTTCCTTCGACCTACTTTGAAAGTGTCAAGGCACATCTGTCTGCTGAAGGCAGAAAAGCCTGGAAACCCGAATTCAGCGTAAGGGGCGCTGCCATGATTTATACCGGGACGTTCGACGTGACCGGCGGCATCCGGACAAGTCCGAACAAGGTATTCGGACTGGGGATCGGAAGACAAGCGGTATGGCTGGACGCATACCCGGGCCACGCTTATCTGATCGATGCTTACTTGTATCACCGGCATTATCTTCCGCTCGACAAGCGTCGTCGTTTTTCCCTTTATAGCGATCTCATGGGTGGAGGATCCTATGTTTATAAAGTCATCGGCCATTTCGAACATGATCCGGCTCCTGTGAAAGTGGGGGAAATCAAGTGGTTCTTCTCCTGGCAACCAGGCCTTTCCATCCGGCTGTGGGGAAAGTCAAACATCTTCTTTGGCCCGACACTTGGCCCGTCGTTGGGCGTGCATCTGGGTGTTGCAATCTAGGACAGAATCTTTATCTTTGCAATCATGAAACAGATCGTTATTCTATTATTTTCGGCTGTTCTCCTGGTTTGCTGCACCAAGCAGGAGCAGACGCCGGAGTTTGTCCAGGAAGGGCAGCCTTATGTTATCGAGGGGCAGTTGACGGGATTGCCCGGCAAGGGAATCATGGAAGTGCATAATGCCTGGGATGGCTGGACACCGCTGGAGTCCGGCATCAACCGTTGGCAAGTTCTCAATCAAGCCAAGGTGAAACGCGGGCATTTCCGGAT
>JAEEOM010000104.1 GCA_016284265.1 Bacteroidales bacterium
ACGACAAGCCTACGGGCGCCGTGGTCGGCATGCAGCCGTTCGGCGGATCCCGCAAGTCCGGCACCAACGACAAGGCCGGCGGCGAGTTCAACCTCATCCGCTGGGTCATCCCGCGCGCCATCAAGGAGACGCTGGTTCCCGCCCGCGGATACAAGTATCCGTATATGAAATAAAAGATGCCCGGTCGAGCCGGGCATGACGAAAAGAAAAGCGGCTCGCGGGCCGCTTTTCTTTTTATTTGAACGCCTGTTCCGACAGGCCGGGGCCGTTTAGGGCCAGGTCCTTGAAGTAGGCGGGGACTTCGCGTCCCATCAGCGCATCGACGTAGAGTTTGGCAATGTACTGCGACAGCATGAAGCCGTGGCCGCGCATGCCCACAAAGAGGCCGAGCGACGGGTCGATGATGTAACGCGGCTCCGTGTAGTAGCCGCTCCAGGTGGCCTGGAAACTCATGCCCTTCAACTGCGGAATCCATTCGGTAAAGACTTCCGAGCAGATTTCGAGGAACTCCTGCGTGTTGACCTTCAGGTTCTTGGCTGCATCGGTGGCATCCTGGGCCGGCGAGGCGCAGCCAATGATCTGTCCGGTCTCGGCGAGCTGTTGCCCATAGACGGCCGAGAAACCCTTGTAGTGGCGCCGGTCGATGAGCATGTCGAGCGAATCGCCGTCCTTGCCGATCAGCGGCAGCCGCTTGGTGATGAAGGCCTGGTGGCGTACCGGATAGAGGCCCGTCTCGATGCCGAGCTGGCGGGCGAACTTTTCGGCGCCGGCGCCCATCGCGTTGACGAAGATCTCGGTCTCGTAGCGGACGTAGCGGCCTTCGCGGTTGCGGACAGTAATGCGGTAGAGGCCGCCGTTCTTTTCGACATGGATCACCTGGGTGTCCTCGAATACCTGGCCGCCGGCGCGGATACCGATCTGCCGCACCGTATCGACTGTCTTGCCCGGTGTAGCCTGCCAGCAGTCGAGCGAGATCAGCGCGTGGCTGTAGAGGTCGAGGTCCGGATTGATATACGGGGAGATTTCTTTGGCAAAGTCTTTCTTGTCTACCATGTAGGCGTTCGACCAGGCGCGGGAGGCGTCGAGTGAGCGGTAGGTCTCGTCGTCATGGACGAAGTTGACGTAGCGCGTCATCTTCAGGTCGATGTTGCGCAGGGCCTGTACTTCCCGGAAGATTTCCAGGTTGTGCGTGGCGATGTCGGCCAGGGCAGGCAGGGAGAAGGCGGGACGGCCGCCGGCGATGCAGCGCCACGAACTGCCATGCTCGTTGTTGACCAGTACCGGCTTGAAACCGGCCTCGGAGAGGTAGCGGAACAGGGCGGTTCCGGCCATGCCGCCGCCGGCCACGAAGGCGCCTACGCGGCGGATCTCCACGTCTGTGCACTTGGGGTTGGTGATCAGTTCGACCTGACGGTCGGGATTGATGACATTGCCGATTTCCACGAGGTTGGCCATCGGGCCGCGGGGTGTGAAGTCGCCCGTGATCTCGATGCCGTAGGCGCGGAGGGCCTGCTTGGCACGCGGCAGGCAGCGCGTACCGCGACACGGCCCCATGCCCAGGCGGGAAATGTGCTTGAGTTCCTGTGCAGTAATGCTGGTGCGCCCCTTGAGCAGGGCCAGCAGGTCACGGAGGCGTACATCTTCGCAGTGGCAGATGTACGTGAAGTCGTCGTTGAGTTCCGTCGGAGTGAGTTCCAGCGGTTCGGGATAGTTTTCCTTGACGATGAAGCCATGGGCTTCGAGCAGGGCCTCGTCGGTATCGCCGGCGTACAGCTTTTCGGCCTTGACCACGGCCACGTTGGTCTTGTTGGGTTTGCGGAGAATACGCTCGATGACGCCTTCACCGACTTTCTTGCCGTTGTCGTCCACCAGGAAGACTTCGGCGCCCGCCGCCACGTCGAACTCGACGGGGAGGAAGATCTGCCGGCGGTTGGGCCGGTAGCCGAAGATGGCCAGGCCCGGGCAATGGGCCACGCATTCCATGCAGCCGATGCACTTATCGAAATCGATGGTCGGCGTGACCGAAGTGGAACTCTTGGTGATAGCGCCCTGCTTGCAGGCGAACGAACACGGGTTGCAGGCGAAACCGTAGAGGCAGTCGGCAATCACGAAACCGCCTTTGCGCATGCGGGCGGCCGACGGTTTGCGGGGCTCGTCGAGCAGGCGCTGCGGGCGCTGCTGGGAGTCGATGTATTCCTTGGAAATCGTCAGGTAAGCATTGTAATCGATCCGGCGGCCGAGGGCCTGCTGGATTTCGTAAGCGCACTGGCGGCCGCGGAGCACCGCGGAGGTACCTTCGCCGATCCGCACGGCGTCGCCGACGCCGTGGCAGGCCAGTCCGAAGATCTCGTTGCCCTTGCGCAGCAGCTGGCTGTCGGGCAGCAGGCCGGTGCAGATGTTGATGCAGTCGATGCCGTCGATCCGGACCTCGGTGCCCGGGATCGGCTTGAAGTTCTCGCACTTGGCGATGATGGCGCCGGTTACGCCGGTCCAGTCTTCATTCGGGATGGCCTCGACAAGCGTATAGGAAGTCATGATCGGAACGCCGAGGCGGCGGAGCCGGTTGGCCTGCACGGGGAAGCCTCCCTCGTGGGGCATGGCCTCGATGATGGCCTTGACCTGGGCGCCTGCCTGCATGGCCTGATAGGAAGTCAGGTATCCGATGTTGCCGGCACCAACGGTGAGGATGCGTTTGCCCAGGAGGGTGAGTTCCTTGTTCATCATCCGCTGCACGACAGCAGCGGTGAATACGCCCGGCAGGTCGTCGTTCTTGAAGGCAGGCATAAAGGGGAGGGCGCCCGCCGCGACGACGAGTTGTTCGGCATCGACGTAGAAGATTTCCTGCGACACGACGTTCTTGACCGCCAGCCGCTTTCCTTCCAGGATATCCCACACGACACAGTTGAGCATGATCCCTTCCAGGGAGTCGCCGGCCAGGGTCTTGGCAATGTCGAATCCGCGCATGCCTCCGAACTTCTGCTCTTTTTCGAAGAAGAAGAACTGGTGGGTCTGCATCTGGAACTGGCCGCCGATGGCGTCGTTGTTGTCGATCACGAGGTTGTCGATGCCTGCCTTGTTCAACTCTTCGCGGACGGCCAGGCCGGCCGGCCCGGCGCCGATGATGGCCACGGCCGTACGATAGACCTTCTTCTTGCCGTCCTGCCGGGTGGTGCTGCTGTCAACCAGGGAGAAACTCTCCTTGCCGACGCGGCGGACTTCCCGGACGCCATCGATCTTGGTGATGCAGATACGGCGGATGTGGCCGTCCACCAGCATTTCGCAGGCACCGCACTTGCCGATACCGCACTCCATGGTGCGTTTGCGGTCTTTCAGGCTATGGTGGTGAACCGGGAATCCGGCCTGGTGCAGCGCGGCGGCGATGGTCTGGCCTTTTTGGCCACGGACTTTCTGACCTTCAAAGATAAATTCATGGAGATCCTCCTCAGGGATGTCCAGAATCGGGTGGGATGTTATTTTGTACATAAATGGTTTTTGTTGGCAAATCTCAACAAAGTTATGAAATTAACCGTATCTTTGTGCTAATGTAAAGCAAAATCTTATGAATTACATACAAACTGACATTGAAGGTCCCCTGATTGTCGAGCCGCGTGTTTTCGGTGACCATCGCGGGTATTTCTTCGAATCGTTTTCCCAGCGCGATTTTGAGGAGCACGTAGGCCCCGTGACTTTCGTCCAGGACAATGAATCGCTTTCCGCGAAGCGGGGCGTGCTGCGGGGACTTCATTTCCAGAAAGGAGATGCGGCGCAGGCCAAGCTCCTGCGGGTGGTTCGGGGCAGCGTGCTCGACGTGGCCGTGGATATCCGTCCCGGCTCTCCGACTTTCGGAAAATATGTCTCCATCGTGTTGAGCGGGGAGAACAAGCGTCAGTTTTTCATTCCGCGCGGTTTTGCGCACGGATTCCTGGTGCTGGAAGATGACACGATTTTCCAGTACAAATGCGATAACTTCTATGCGCCTGAAGCGGAAGGCTCCTACCGCTGGAACGATCCGTTCTTTGCGGTCGACTGGGGCATCTCTCCCGAAGAGGTCATTCTCTCGGAAAAGGATGCGAAGGCACCTTTCTACAAGCAGGATTAAGCCGTTTCCATCGCCTGGAGCCGCCGGAGACAGTCGCGGAGCGACGCTTCCCACGGCTTGAGCACGATGCTGAATTCACGGCAGATTTTCTCTTTCGACAGGATGGAGCAGGCCGGCCGGACGGCCGGTGAAGGATATTCCGCAGTGATGATGGGGCGGACCTGGCAGGTCAGCCCGGCTTCCTGCATGATGGTCGCCGCGAATCCGGCCCAGGAACAGACGCCGTCGTTCGTAAAGTGGTAGATGGCTCCGCGTCTTTCCCCGATCTGCGGGAGGACGGCCAGAATGACTTCGGCCAGATCCCGCGCATAAGTCGGACTGCCGATCTGGTCGTCCACTACGGAAACTTCGGGCTTTTCGGCACCGAGCCGCAGCATGGTTTTGACGAAATTCTTGCCGAAAGGGGAGTAGAGCCATGAGGTCCGGATGATGACGCTCCGGCAGCCGCTGCGCCGGACGCGGTCTTCTCCGTCACGCTTGCTGCGGCCGTAGGCCGACAGGGGATGGCGGCGGGCTGTTTCGACATATCCCCGGGGATTCCGTCCGTCAAAAACATATTCGGTCGAGATATGGATCAGGGCGGCGTCCGTGCGCTTGGCGACGCGGGCGAGAACACCCGGACCGTCTGCATTGATCGCCTGGCAGAGCGCCTGGTCGCTTTCGGCCCGGTTGACGTCGGTATAGGCGGCGCAATTGACGATGGCGCCGATGGATTCCTCGGTGACGATCCGGGTTACGGCGCCGATATCGAGAATATCCAGGCAACGGACGTTTCCTTCCGACCGGATATCTGTGAAAACAAATTCGGGATGCCCTTCCGTGAGCCGCTGCAACTCCCGGCCGAGTTGTCCGAGTGCGCCGGTAACCAATACTTTTTTCATCACGTAAAAATTTATGCAAAGATAAAAATTAAAGAAGTATCTTTGTAAGTTAATTTGAGACAAAACCGCGAATATGGATTACAATACGCAGCGAGAGAAACTGATACTGCCTGAATATGGCCGGCATGTACAGAAGATGATCGAACAGGTGAAGGCCATTGAAGATAAGGAGAAACGCAGCGAACAGATGCGTGCCGTGGTGCAGGTGATGGGCATTCTCAATCCGCAGATCCGCGAGCTGAGCGATTACAAGCATAAACTGTGGGACCACGCCCAGGTGATCGGCGGGTTCGACCTGGACATCGATGCCCCGTATCCGGCACCGACGCCCCAGCAATTCGAAACACGGCCCGACATCATCACCCTGCCCGACAAGCCGGTCAAAGCCGCCTGCTATGGCCGCAACATCGAGAGCATGATCAACCTGATCGCTGACCGGGAAGACGATGAGATCAAGAAGGAAATGATCCGCACACTGGCCCTCTACATGCGCCAGCAGTATTTGATCTGGAACAAAGACAACGTGGCCGAAGAGACGATCTTCGCCGACATAGAACGCCTGTCCGACGGACGGCTCAAAGTGCCGGAAGACGTGCATCTGGGCGCCATTCAGAATGCCAACTATTCGCGCCCGGGCATCAGCGTGGGCGGGAACGGCGGAGCTGGTTTCGGCGGAGGCAACAACAAGAAGAACCGCAACTGGAAACGGAAGAAATAACCGATGGCCAAGGAGAAGATAAACAAGGAGAAAGACCGGGCCAAGTCCCGGCCGAAAACCGCCCCGAAGAAGAAACCGGCAACGGTTTCGAAACCGAAGCGCAGCACCGGACCGCGCCAGCCGCTCCTGTCGGAAGAGAACCGCCGGATCGTGCGCATTGTCCTGGGTGTCGTCTGCGGCATCCTGACCATCTATACGCTGGTCGCCCTGCTGTCGTATGTCTTTACCTGGACATCCGACCAGAGCCTGGCCTTCGATTCCGATATGTTCTCGATGGATGCCTCGGCGGAGAATGCCGGGGGCAAGGTCGGTTATCTCTGGGCGAACCTGCTGGTTTCGAAATGGTTCGGTCTCGGCGCCTTTGCCATTCCCGTTTTTCTGGGGTTCCTGACGGTCTATTGTTTCCGGATCAAGAAAGTCAATCTGCTCCGGGTCTTTCTCCTGTGCGTGTTCGGCGCCATCATCTTCTCGGTGCTGCTGGCCTTCATCTTCAGCTTCACTTCGCTCGATTCGATGCTTGGCAACGGGGCGGGCGGCTCTTATGGGCACTATGCCAACAACTGGATGTGCGACAAGCTGGGCAAGGTCGGTATGGCCGGTGTGCTGCTGGCCGTCCTGTTCCTGTATGCCTGCCTGCTGACGCCCAAGGTGGCCTTCTGGTTCGATGACTTGCTCTACGGCATTTCGCACCGCGAGACGGAGGGAGAGGATGAACCGGACGATTCAGAAGAAGACGAGGAGGAAGAAGGAGCGTCCGATATGGGTCCCGGCCTTGTCGTGGAAGGAGCGCAGGAAGCCGATACCGATCCCACCGACGACTGGCTCGATTTCACCGATTCCGATACTGCCGGGCAGCCGGTCGACGGACCGGAGCAGCCGGCGGAGCCTGTCGTTGAAACCGTATCGACAGAGACGCAGCCCGAGGCTGTGCAACCCGAGGTGGCACAGCCCGAAGTGACGCTCACCATTGAGAAAAGCGAGAACGACATCATCGCCGGGCTTTCCGACGAAGAGTGGCGGGAACGCTACGATCCCCGGCTTGACCTGCCCAAGTTCAAGCTGCCGCCCATGTCCATCCTCAAAGACTACAAGGACATGTGGTATGAGGTATCGCGGCAGGAGCTGGAGAACAACAAGCAGCGCATCGTCAATGCGCTCAACAGCTATAAGATCCGGGTCAAGGGCATCACGGCCAAAATGGGCCCGACGGTCACGCTCTACAAGATCCAGCTCGACGACGGCATCAAGGTCGCCCAGGTCCGGAACTTGGAGGAAGATATCGCCATTTCGCTGGGTGCCAAAGGTGTCCGCGTCGTGACGCTGCTCGATTCCGTGGGGATCGAGGTGGCGAACGTCAAGCCGAGCGTTGTCGCCCTCAAGTCGGTGCTGGGCTGCCAGCAATACCAGGAAGCTTCGCAGAAGATGGAACTTCCGATGGCCATCGGCATCACCGTGACCAACGAGCCCTTCTTCCTCGACCTGGCCAAAATGCCGCACCTGCTGGTCGCTGGCGCGACGGGCCAGGGCAAATCCGTGGGACTCAACGTGATGATCACCTCGCTGCTCTATGCCAAGCATCCGGCAGAGATGAAACTCGTCCTGGTCGATCCCAAGAAGGTAGAGTTCTCGCTCTATGAGAAACTGGAGAAGCATTACCTCGCCATGCTGCCCGACGGCGATGAGGCCATTATTACCGATACCAAGAAGGTGGCCAATACGCTGAATTCCCTCTGCATCGAGATGGATGCCCGCTACGACCTGCTCAAGAAGGCCGACGTGCGCCAGCTCAAGGAATACAACGCGAAGTTCCTGAATCGGCAGCTCAATCCGAACAACGGCCACAAGTTCCTGCCTTACATCGTGGTGATTATCGATGAGTTCGGCGACCTGCTCATGACGGCCGGCCGCGAGATTGAGAACCCGATCGCCCGCTTGGCCCAGAAAGCCCGCGCCGTGGGTATCCATCTGATCATCGCTACGCAGCGCCCGACCGTCAACATCATTACCGGTTCGATCAAGGCCAACTTCAACTCCCGCGTCGCCTTCAAAGTCAATACCGGCACCGATTCCAAAGTCATCATCGACGCCCCCGGCGCCAACCGGCTCATCGGCCGCGGCGACATGCTGGTGGTCTATCCGGGCCACGACCTGACCCGCGTGCAGTGCGCCCTGGTCGATACGCCCGAGATCATCAATCTGGTGAAATACATCAGCGACCAACGGGGTTATGCCGGGCCGTTCGAGTTGCCCGAGTATGTGGATCCCAATGACGAGGATTCCAGTGTCGGCGACATAGACCTGCACCGCCGCGACCAACTCTTCGAAGAGTGTGCCCGGATGGTGGTCCAGTATCAGCAGGGTTCCACCTCGATGTTGCAGCGCAAACTCAATGTGGGTTATGCCCGCGCAGGCCGCATCATGGACCAGTTGGAGGCCGCCGGCATCGTCGGTCCGCAGGAAGGAAGCAAGGCCCGCTCCGTTTTGGTAACCGATTTGGACACTTTGGACCGAATTTTGGAATCACTCAATCACATCTAAAAATGATTGAGCCATGAAACGGGTGATTCTTCTGCTTTCGATCCTGCTTTGCACCGCCGCCGGTGCCCAGCAGCGTTTTTCCTGCAGTTTCAAAATGGTGGACAACGTCTCCGGCAAAACGGTGGCTGAAGGGAAGGGCTACGTGCAGGACGAGTGCTACCGTCTCGAAACCGACTGGATGCAGGTATGGTGCAACGGCAAAGACCGCTGGATTTATTCCCCGAACAGTGATGAACTGGTGATCGAACGGAACGACGTCTCTTTCCTGAAAGACATCGCTGTCAGCAAGGCGGCCGACGGAACTGCCCTGGTGACTTACGACACCTATACGATCACGCTGACCGGCATCAAGGAGGCGGCCGAACCTTGGTCGGCAACCTTCTTCATCATCGACCCCGAACTCTTCGGGGACGACACAATCATAACAGACCTGCGGAAGTAAATACTTCGACGATTGAGGGATAAGTGCCTTCCAGATAGTCTGGGAGGCACGCTTTTTCTACCCACCGGGCCTCGGTGATGTTTTCTTCCAACTGAGGGAGGAGCGGCTCTTCGCGGTCGTCCTCCATCTGGTACCAGTAGGTATGCTTGAGGATCTTTTCGCCGAAAAGCTTGTAGGTATGGTGGGTGATGCAGAGGCGGTTTCCGAGGATCAGGTTATGCAGTCCCGTTTCCTCTTCTACCTCGCGCAGGGCGCAGGTTTCGATGGTCTCGTCGGGTTCCTGTTTACCCTTGGGCAGGTCCCACAGGTTGTTCCGGCGGATGAGCAGGTATTGGCCTGCGCGATTGCGGACCAGTCCGCCGCCGGCAGGTATTTCGAGAAAATGGGAGCAGAATTCCGGGAAATCGGCATCATCCACCGTGATGCATTCCTGTCCGAAGTAAACGTGCTGCATTTTTTTGCTATCTTTGTTGCTGAGCGGATGCAAAATTAATGTTTCCTGCGGAATTTATCAACGGTTTGCGCGAAAGTCTCGGCCCCGGGCGGGCTGACCGGATTGTGGCTGCGCTGGCAGCAGAGCCGGAGGTGTCGGTGCGCGTCAATCCGTTCAAGTTGTCGCTGGCAGCGTTGCGCGAGCATTTCGGCCCGCTCGCCGGCGAGCCAGTTCTCTGGGCGGCCGAGGAGGCGTTCTATCTGCGGGAGCGGCCTTCGTTTACGCTTGATCCGCTGTTTCACGCGGGTGCCTATTATGTGCAGGAAGCCTCGTCGATGTATGCGGGCGTTCTGCTGGATCGGGCTTTGACGGCGCTGGGCCGCCGGACTGGTCTTCGCGTGCTGGACCTATGCGCCGCACCGGGCGGAAAGACGACACAACTGCTATCTCATCTGGATGATACCTCACTGCTGGTGGCGAATGAAGTAGTCCCTGCCAGGGCGACTGTCCTGGCGGAAAACGTGGCGCGGTGGGGATGCTCCAACGTAGCAGTCACCCAGTCCGATCCGTCTGCCTTTACCGCGATGCGGGGCTTTTTCGACGTGGTCGTTACCGATGTGCCTTGTTCCGGCGAGGGGATGTTCCGCAAAGACGAACGGGCTGTGGCGGAGTGGTCACCCGATGCTGTGCGGCTGTGTGCGGCGCGGCAGCGCCGCATCGTCGGCGATGTCTGGCCGGCCCTGGCTGCGGGCGGCTACCTGATCTATTCGACCTGCACGTTCAACCCCTTCGAAGATGAAGACAATGTGGCGTGGATCTGCGCCGAACTGGGCGGATCCTGTCTGGAAATGCGTCATTTTTACCCCGGGGAAGACCGGGGTGAAGGCTTTTTCGCCGCACTGATCCATAAATCCTGAGACCATGAAGCTTGTTGAGAAAAAGGACCGTGTCAAACAGCTGGCCGAGCCGCTGGCTAAAGCGCTTCCGCAACTGGAAAAGACGCTGCGGGTCATCGCATCCGGCACCTCCGTGGCACTCCGCAAGGGACGGGACCTGGTGCCTGAGGCGGATTTCGCCCTGGCTGTCAGTCGCACGGCGCTGGAGGGCCTGTCTTACACAGCAGTTGAAGTGTCGCGCGAAGATGCCTTAAAGTTCCTGGCCAAGGAGACGCTCGTGCTTTCCGACGCGCCCCGGGGCTATCTGCTCCTGACTTTTGAAGGGCTGGGCCTGGGCTTCGTCAAGAATCTGGGAAACCGGACGAACAGTCTGTTGCCCAATGCCCGCCGAATCCGAAAATCCATTGTTCCATGTTAAAACGTTTTCTATTTGTCCGTCTGGCAGTCTTGATGCTGCCGTTCCTTTTCCTGACGCCGAAGGTCGCCGCCCAGTACAATCCCGCCATACTTCCGCCGCAGGACTTTCTGGGTTTCAATCTGGAGGACCGATTGGCCGACTGGGGTGACATTACCCGCTATGTGGATTACCTGGAGCGGGTGGCCGACCGGGTTTCCGTCGAACGGTTCGGGTACACGTTTGAACGCCGGCAGTTCCTGCAGGTGTGCATTACCTCTCCACACAACCAGCAGCGGCTCGAAGAGATCCGGCAGACACACCTGAAAGTGACGGATGCGTCTGTTTCCAGCCAACTCAATCTGGAGGAGATTCCTTTGGTCGTCGATTTGCGCGCGACCATCCATGGCAACGAAATCTCCGGTGCCCAGGCCTTGCTGACGATCCTCTATCATTACGCCGCCGCGGAGGATGAAGCGGTTGGACAAATGCTCGACAATACGATCCTGCTGGTGGTTCCAGCCCAGAATCCCGATGGAATGAGCCGCTTCGCGACCTGGGTGAACGCCGCTTCGAGCGTCCACCATTTCCTGGACAATCAGTCCCGGGAATACCATGAGGCAACGCCCTCGTCACGGGCCAACCACTACTGGATGGATACCAACCGTGACTGGCTCACGGCCCAGTATCCCGAAGGACGCAACCTGGTGACGATGTATGAGCGGTGGATGCCCAATGTGCTGCTGGACTTGCATGAGATGGGCAGTTCGGCCAGCGGCCTCTATTATTTCAGTCCCGGAGACCCGAACCGGACGTATTCCTATATCCCCCAGGAAAACCAGGATTTGACCCGGGCAATCAGCGAAACGACCCGCCGTGGGCTGGATTCGCTGGGCATTTCCTATTTCACGGGACGCGGGTATGACGATTTCTTCATCGGAAAAGGCGCCTGCTACGGGGATTTGCAGGGCTCCGTCTGCATCTTGCATGAACTTGCCTCCACGCGCGGCCATATCCGGGATTATGGCAAGAATGGCGTGCACACGTTCAGCGAGACCGTCGATTGGCAACGGGTTTCCGCCACCGCCGTACTCAACGGCGCTGTTTCCCATGCCCGTGCGTTGAAGGAGTACCAGCGGCGCTTCTACCAGGATGTGGCCCGTGCCGCGGCAGCGGATCCCGCCGCCGGCTATGTGTTCGATGCCCGCGGAAACCGGGGTATTGCGTATAAGTTCCTGGAGAACTTGCTGCTGCATGAAATCGAGGTTTATCCGTTGACGGGTGAGTCCGGACGCTATTTCGTTCCTTTCCGCCAGAAGCACTACTACAAGGTCAAAGGGATTTTCGAAGATATCACGGAATTCCAGGATGACAAGTTCTACGACATTTCCACCTGGTCGCCGGCCCGTGGCTTCAATCTGCAGTATGGGACGGTGGCTGAGGCACCTGCCGTCGGTGACCGGATCGTAACAGCCTCGCTGCCGGAAGGTACTGTCGTGGGAGGCATGAGCCCGCTGGGCTATACGTTCGAAGGGAGCGAGTTCTATGCACCCCGGCTGATCACGGCGCTCCAGCAGCAGGGAATCCGGGTGGAAGTCTCCCCGGAAGGGTTGCTGGTAGTTCCCGTGGCGGATCAGCCGCTGGAATCACAGGCGTTGTACAATGCCGTGGCGGCACAGGCTGCCGAATGCGCCGTGGATGTCACCGCTTTGGCCGCCGGCCGCCGGAAGACACTCGATACGTATGTGAAAGCAAGGACGGCCCTCCGGCAACCCCGGACGGCGATCATTACCGATACGGGCTCGTCGATTCAGCAGGGCGCCATGTGGCATCTGCTGGATTTCCATTATGCAATGAACCATTCGCTGGTGGATTTCAGCACCTTCGCCGGTGACCGCTTTGATATCGGCCGTTACGACGCACTGATCTTTTGCGGTCAGGTCCCGTTGGGAAAGGCAGGTGCGGATGCCTGGCGGAAACTCGCCGACTGGGTATCGGACGGCGGCACGCTGATTCTGATCGGAGAGGCACACAAGGTCTCCGGTGCCATCGACAGCGACAGCATTGCCGCCGAGGCCGGGAAAGGCGTGAGCGGCCTGGTGCTCAACGCCGAGTTGACGCGGCCGGAATGCCCGTTGTTCTGGGGCTACAATCAGCTGGATATCGATCTTTTCAAAGGGAATGCGACGGTCTGGACGGTTGCACCCGATGCGGAAGTCCTGCTGCGCTATGCGGCTGAACCTTACCGTTCCGGCTATGTAACGCCCGAAAACCTCGCCCGTTTTGCCGGTGCTCCGGTCGTCGCCCTGAAACATAAAGACCGGGGAGCTATTCTCTATATCCAGGAAGATTTCGCCTATCGTGCATATTGGCTCGGCACCAACCACATCCTGAGCAATGCCTTGCTGTTCGGCGACAAACTCTGATATAGCTGACTCTGATTAATTTCACAAGGGCCATCTCCTGATGGAGCTGGCCCTTGCTACTAACCTAAACTTAAACTTAAACTATGAAAAACTTCGAACGAAATATTGCAAAACCTATGCCATTTTATGGGCGTTTCATCGTCTAAACGATGCGAAGTTTGGCAAATTTCAGCAGAAGGGTTTTTTGCCCGCCATTTTCAAAATCCACGACGGCTTTGCGGTTGGGGCCGTCGCCTTCCAGCGACAGGATTTTTCCGTAGCCGAAGCGGTCGTGTTCCACGCGTTGCCCAACTTGCAGCGCGGACACGGGTGACGGGGCGAACCCGGGAGACGGTGTATGGGTCGTTGGCGTTGGAGCCGGTCGGACGGGCTTGGGCATCGTGACGGGCCGCTGCTCCCGGGGCTGGCGGTAAGTTTCAAAATCGGACTTGCGGAATTGGGTCTGCGGGAAAGGATCGTAGCGGTTGTTGTCGGTATCGGGCGCTACGGCATAGTACTTCCGGTCGATTTCCCGAAGGAAGCGGGATGGACGGTTCGATTCTTCGCTGCCCCATTTGCGACGGTTCTGGGCATAAGAGACTGTGACGGCTTTCTCGGCCCGGGTGATGGCTACGTAGAACAGCCTGCGCTCTTCCTCGATCTTGTCGGGGGTGTCGTTCATGCTTTCCGACGGGAAAAGATTCTCTTCCATGCCGACGACATACACGTAGGGGAATTCCAAACCTTTGGCGGCGTGGACCGTCATCAGGAGGATCTTGTTGGTCTGCTCTTTATCGGGATCCTGGGTGTCGTCTTTCTCGGCTTCGCTCAGCAGGTAGATGTTCTCCAGGTAGTCGCCCATCGTGACAGTCGTGTCGACGGGTTCTTCTCCGTCTCCAGCGAGTAGTTCGCGCATCTCCGCCTCTTCTTCGCTATATGCCTTGATGCTGTTGAGGAGTTCTTCCACGTTTTCGAAGCGGCCGAGCCCTTCGGGCGAGACGTCGTTCTTGAGTGCTGTCAGGTAGCCGGTGTTGTTTCCGATGGCGAATGCCAGTTCGTAACAGTCGGCCGTCTCGCTTTTTTCGCAGAGCGGTTCCATCATCGCCACGAAGTCGCGGAGTTTCTTGATGGCCGCGTCCTTCAGACCGACGGCGTAGAGTTTATCGTTTTCCAGCAGCGGCGCATTGTACAGCGGGCATCCGGCAGCGGCGGCAGCTGCCGCCAGCCGGTCGAGCGTCGTGTCACCGATGCCGCGGGCAGGGACATTGATTACGCGTCGGAACGATTCGTTGTCCTGCGGATTGACGGTCAGTTTGAAGTAGGCCAGCATGTCCTTGATCTCGGCCCGTTCGTAGAAGGAATGCCCGCCGTAGATGCGGTAGGGGAGGTTGCGTTTGCGCAGGGCTTCCTCGAAAGCCCGGGATTGTGCGTTGGTCCGGTAGAGGATGGCGAAGGAATCGTAGGAAGCCTTTGTGCTGTAGATTCTTTCGATGATCGACGTGGCGACCAGGTGCGCTTCCTCGCTTTCGGTGTAGGCCTTGATCACGCCGATCTTTTCGCCGACGCCGGCGCGGGAAAAGCAATCTTTCCGGAGCCGCCGTTCGTTGTGGGCGATCAGGCTGTTGGCCGCTTCCACGATGGTCTGGGTGGAGCGATAGTTCTGCTCCAGCCGGAATTCCTTCGCTTCGGGATAGTCGCGCTTGAAGCGGAGGATGTTCTCGATCCGGGCGCCGCGGAAACCGTAGATGCTCTGGGAGTCGTCACCCACGACACAGAGGTTGTGGTGCGGTTCGGCCAACCGGCGCAGGATCACGTACTGGGCATGGTTCGTGTCCTGGTACTCGTCCACGAGGATGTAGCGGAAGCGGCCGGCGATTTCGGCGCAGGCATCGGGGAACCGTTTGAGCAGAATGTTCATCTGCAGCAGGATGTCGTCGAAATCCATCGCGCCGGCAGCCAGGCATTTTTTCTGGTAAAGTTCATAAACGTCGGCCATACGCGATCGTCGTGCCGCACGGTCCCGTTCGGCCGTTTCAACATCGGCCCGGTAGGCGCCGACCGTGACCAGACTGTTCTTGGCCATCGAAATGATGCTCTGGACCACGGCGGGCTTGTAGTACTTGTCGTCCAGTTCCAGTTCCTTGACGCATTGCTTGAGCACGCTCCGGGAATCCGTCTGGTCGTAGATGGTAAAATGGGCGGGATAGCCGAGCCGGTCGGCGTAGTCCCGGAGAAACCGGATGAAAATCGAATGGAATGTGCCCATCTGGATCCAGCGGGCCTTCCGCTCTCCCACCAGCGCCGCTACGCGCTCCTTCATCTCTCCAGCCGCTTTCTTGGTGAATGTCAGGGCCATCACCTCACCAGGCCTGCAGTCTCCCTTCAGAATATGTGCCACCCGGCAGGTCAGCACCCTCGTCTTGCCGCTCCCGGCCCCCGCGATGATGAGCGAAGGCCCCTCCGTACACGCTACAGCGGCTTTCTGCGCGCTGTTCAATCCCTCGAACAGGTCTGTTTGTGAATTGTTCATCATACTGCAAAAATATACTTTTTTTAGTGACTTTTTATAGGTAACTTTGCGAGATAAATGTAAAATATTTATTACTAACCAAATAATTTCATGTCAGATCAAATCAGATTGAAGAAGGGCCTCGACCTTCCCATTGCGGGGGCGGCTCTTTGCGAGGTGACCAAGCGTGTCGCTCCGGGTCTGGTGGCTGTCAAACCGACTGATTTTCGCGGAATGGTGCCCCGTCTTCTGGTAAAGGAAGGCGACGCAGTCAAAGCCGGCACTCCATTGTTTGCCGACAAGCAGAATACCGCCATGGTGTTCTGCTCGCCAGTCAGCGGAACCGTCGATGCCATCGTCCGCGGGGACAAGCGGAAACTGCTCGAAGTCAGGGTAAAAGCTGACGGGAAGAACGAAGCGGTCCGGTTCGACGTGCCCAAGATTTCCTCGCTCGACAAAAAGGGGATGACCGACCTCCTGCTCCAGAGCGGCCTGTGGCCCTGCCTCAAGCAGCGCCCGTTCGGCACTGTGGCAAATCCCGAGGCGGAGCCCAAAGCCATTTTCATTTCGGGAATGAACACAGCCCCGCTCGGCGCGGACTGGGACTTCACTTTGAAGGACGAGACAGCCGCCGTGCAGGCCGGCGTGGATGCACTGGCCAGACTGACCCGTGGCGGCGTCCACTTCTCCCTCGCGGCGAAGAACTATGCCGGCAGTGAGTTCCACAAACTTACCGGCGTGATTTTCCACCAGTTCGAAGGCCCGCACCCGGCCGGCAACGTGGGTGTCCAGATCAACCACATCAGCCCCATCAACAAGGGCGAGGTGGTCTGGACGGTCAGTCTGCCGCTGGTGGCTGCCATCGGACGTTTCTTCCTCCACGGTGTGTATGATGTCCATCGCACGATTGCAGTGGCCGGCCCGGCCGTCAGCAACCCTTCGTATGTCGAAGTGCCCGCCGGTGTTTGCATGAAGGACCTGGCCGCCTATTTCAACGGCGACGGAATCCGTATCGTCAGCGGCGACGTGCTCTCCGGCGAGGCAGTCGGTCCCGACGGCTTCCTGGGCTACTATCACGATCAGGTGAGCGTGCTCAAAGAGGGCAACTACTACGAGATGTTCGGATGGATCAATCCGTTCCGTGCCAAGAAATTCTCGGTTTCGCGTGCCTATCCGGCTTTCCTGCGCCACAAGAAGTATGACATGGACACCAACGAGAACGGCGGTGAGCGTCCGTTCCTGATGAACGACGTCTATGACAAGGTGCTTCCGATGGACATCTATCCGCTCTACCTGTTCAAGGCCTGCCTGGCCGGCGACCTCGACAAGATGGAGCAGCTCGGCATTTACGAGGTGATCGAGGAGGATGTCGCGCTCTGCGAATATGTCTGTCCGTCGAAGGTTGAGATCCAGAACATTGTCCGCCAGGGCATCGAACTGATGATGAAAGAAATGTAAGGAGGAACGCGCAATGGCTAAGAATTTCTTCGATAAAATCCGGCCGACCTTTTCCGAAGGCGGAAAACTGAGTTGGCTCCATTCTTCGTTCGACGCGTTCGAAACCTTCTTCTTCGTGCCGAACCGCACTACCCGCAAGGGCGGCACGCACGTGAAGGACTGCGTCGACCTGAAGCGCCTCCTGATCATCGTCGTGATGGCCCTGGTGCCGGCCCTGCTGTTCGGCATCTGGAACCTCGGTTTCCAGCACAGCAAGGTGTTCGGCCTCGGCTGGGGCTTCTGGCAGATGGTGTGGTATGGTTTCGTGAAGATCATCCCGCTCTATCTGGTGTCGTATATCGTCGGTCTCGGCATCGAGTTCGCCTCGGCCCAGATGAAGGGCCATGAGGTGAGCGAGGGCTATCTGGTGAGCGGCTTCATCATTCCGCTCATCGTGCCGGTCGACGTCCCCTGGTGGATGCTCGCCATCGCCGTGGCTTTTGCCGTCATCATCGGCAAGGAAGTGTTCGGCGGCACGGGCATGAATATCTGGAACCCCGCGCTGCTGGCGCGTGCCTTCCTGTTCTTCTCCTATCCGAGCAAGATGTCGGGTGACGCGGTTTGGGTGGGCGGCCTGAGCAAGGCCCTCGCCGGCGGCACTCCCTGGAAGGGCGGGGAAGTGGTGGATGCCCTCTCGGGTGCCACGCCGCTCTCACATGCTTCGCTCGACGGCCTCTCCGCAGCCGGTACCAGTGTCTGGAATCTCTTCCTGGGCAACATCCCCGGTGCCGTGGGTGAGACGAGCGTCATCGCCATCCTCATCGGTGCGCTGATCCTCATCTGCACGGGTGTGGCCAGCTGGAAGATCATGTGCTCCTCCGTACTCGGTGCCCTCTTCGTGGGCTGGCTCGGTACGCTGGGCGGCGTGACCGATATCCCCTGCTGGGAGCAGCTGCTTCTCGGCGGCTTCGCGTTCGGTACCGTCTTCATGGCCACCGACCCGGTGACTTCGGCCCAGACCGAGTGCGGCAAATGGATCTACGGTTTCCTGATCGGTGCGCTCTGCATCACGGTGCGGCTCTTCAACCCGGGCTATCCCGAGGGCATGATGCTCGCCATCCTGCTGATGAACACCTTCGCTCCGCTGATCGACCACTATGTTGTCAATGCGAACGTCAAACGCCGGCTCAAGCGGGCTAAAACCGTATAGAGATGAATACCAACAATAACGTATACACCATCGTCTACACGACCATCATCGTCGTGATAGCGGCCGCCATCCTGGCCATTGCCGCGATGGCGCTCAAGCCGAAGCAGGATGCCAACATCAAGGCCGAGACCATCAGCCAGATGCTGACTGCCGCCGGCTTGACGGACATGGATGCCCTCGCCAAAATGGGCAACGACAAGATCCTGTCGATGTACAGCGACAATGTCAAGACGGCATTCCTCATCGACGCCGAAGGCAACAAGACCGGCGAGCTCGAGACGGAAGTCACCGACATCGAACTGCAGGACAACCTGAAAGTCGAGAACAAGAACATCGCCTCCGGCAATCCTTCGCTTCCGGTTTATGTCTTTGAGAAAGACGGCGCCGAAGTCAATGTGATCCCTTGCTACGGTGCCGGCCTCTGGGGCCCGATCTGGGGCTACGTCGCCTTCAACGCCGACTGCACGGAAATCGTGGGCGCCTATTTCGACCATGCGAGCGAAACGCCGGGTCTGGGTGCCAAGATCAAGGACGAGCCTTGGTTCCGCGAACAGTTCAAGGGCAAGAAAGTCGACTTTGCCCATCCGGACAAACCGTTCGGCATCGTCAAGGGCGGAGCGCCCAAGGACGATCTTTCGAAAGTCGATGCCATCACCGGCGCGACGATGACCTGCAACGGCCTGGAAGCCGCGCTCGGTACCTGGCTGCGCGCTTACATCCCGTTCCTTCAGAAGAAGGCGGGTGCTGCCGTGGAAGAGGATTGCTGCTGCGACGGCGATGAATGCGCCGACTGCGATCACGATCACGACCACGATCACAATCATGATCATGGCCATGACCACAATCACCAACACAATCATCAGGAGGGTTAAGCCATGAACGAAGATCTCAAGAAAACCTTGTTGAACCCGATTTTCAAGGGCAACCCGATCACGGTCCTCGTGCTCGGTATCTGCTCCTCGCTGGCCGTCACGGTCCAGCTCAAGGGTGCCTGCGTGATGGCCCTCTCGGTCATCATCGTCTGCGGCCTTTCCAGTTTCGTGGTCTCGCTGCTCCGCAACTCGATTCCGAACCGCGTGCGCATCATCGTGCAGCTGGTCGTGGTCGCCATGATGGTAATCCTGGTCGACCAGGTGCTTCGGGCATATGCCTACTCCATCGACAAGCAGCTTTCGGTCTATATCGGCCTGATTATTACGAACTGTATCGTGATGGGCCGCATTGAGGCTTTTGCTTTGGGCAACAAGCCCATTCCGTCGCTGCTCGACGGTCTGGCCAATGGCGCCGGCTACGGCATGATCCTGATTATCGTGGCTTTCTTCCGTGAGCTGCTCGGCAGCGGAACCCTGTTCGGTTTCCGCGTGCTGCCCGCCAGCTATGTCCCCAACAACCTCGTGATCCTTCCGCCGATGGCACTGATCATCCTGGGCTGCATCGTCTGGGTCCAGCGTTCCATCCAGAAGGACCTGCAGGAGAAATAACACCTTAACTCAAATCGATTATGGAATACATCAGCTTGTTCGTAAAGTCAATTTTCGTTGACAATATG
>JAEEOM010000105.1 GCA_016284265.1 Bacteroidales bacterium
CCGCTTGTAAACGAACGGTTTCAGGTTCTATTGCACTCCCCTGTTCGGGGTTCTTTTCACCTTTCCCTCACGGTACTGTCCTCTATCGGTCTTCTATGAGTATTTAGCCTTGCGGGATGGTCCCCGCTAATTCAGACAGGATTCTTCGTGTCCCGCCCTACTCAGGATACCACTACTCAACAACATACTTACCAGTACGGGGCTGTCACCCTCTGCGGTGTATCTTTCCAGATACTTCCTGTTCGCTGCTGTCTCGTTCTGTGGTCCTATAACCCCGACATTGCCGTAACAACATCGGTTTGGGCTCTTCCCATTTCGCTCGCCACTACTTTGGGAATCGATCTTTCTTTCTCTTCCTCCGGGTACTAAGATGTTTCAGTTCCCCGGGTTCGCTCGCTTAACGCGTGATAGCTCTTCAAGCTATCGGGTTTCCCCATTCGGACATCCGCGGATCAATTCGTGTTTGCCAATCCCCGCGGCTTTTCGCAGCTTACCACGTCCTTCATCGCCTATAGAAGCCAAGGCATCCTCCGTTCGCTCTTTGTTCCTTCGTCTTGAATCATGCTTTCTTCTGACTGTTTTCAAGTCTTTCTTGCATGTCTTGATTGAAATTGTAGTCCCTTAACTGATCCAGAAAAACTCTTTCTCAATTAACAAACTATCTTATTGCTTTCAGTTTTTTACCTCGTTTTCTCTCTCCAATAAGTCAATGAACTTGTCGTTTCTTCCGAAACGGGCTGCAAAGGTAAGCAGTATTTTTTAAAAACAAAATTTTTTTTGATTTTTTTTCATCCTACCCCAAAAAAAGCCGGTAAAAACCGGCTCCTTTATATATATACCCCCGGTCAAGCCGGGGGTAATGCTGTTTTTACAGGTTCGAGACCACTTCGAAGTACAGGGCTCCGTCAAGGACGGTGGCTTTGTAGAGGGTGTTCTCCACCAGGTAGTAGGTCTTGCCTTCGAGTACGATCTCGTCGTAGTCGGTCGGGATCTCCGTCACCAGGGCGCCGATCGGAGCTTCGATCACGTAGTACTGGCCATTCTTGAGAATGTAGAACACACCATCCTGGTAGTAGTAGTCCTGGCCTGTCTGGTTCAGGAGGTTCGTCTGGTAGTAGTCGTCGCTCGTCCGGATCACGTAGCCCTTGTTGCTGGTGGAATAGACCCGGGAGAGTTCGGCTGCCCGCTGCGCACGTTCGATCTCGTTGCGGATGGTGTTGATCGCGATGGCGGTCAGCGCCACGTTGAACATCGTGGAGGCGATGGCGGTTCCGCGCGGAGGACGGCAGACGTAATAACCGCCGAGCAGGTAAGGCCGGTAGTAGATACCGTCGTAATAGAAGTAGTCGATTCCGCCGACACGGAGAGTTACATAGCCTCTCGGGAGGGCCCGCAGCCGATGTCCGAAGTAGTGGTCGCCGTAGCTGTAGGACGGCATCGGCCGGTGCTTCGGCTCGAGGTACGGACGGGCGAACTCAGGTCCGCGCGGACGAGGCGGCTGGTTGTGATACTGGACAGCGGCCGGACGATGCTCGCGCGGAGGCTGGTTGTATCGATGGCTGCTCTTGGTGTCGTTCTTCGGAGCGGCAGGTCTCACCTCGCGGTTAGACGGGATGTTCTGGCGTCCGACATTGCTGTTCTGGCGGCTGATCTGCGCGCTGTGGCTGTTGCTGTTGGGCGTGCTGGTACGCGCAGGACGACGGTCCTCGACCTGAGCCGGTGTGTTGTTCTGCTTCCGGGGCGCGGTGGTCTGGCTACCGCTGGCAGCAGGACGGCTCTGACGCTGCGTTTGTCCGGAAGGAGTCACCATCTTGGTCTGGGGCTGCTCCTTCTTGGTCTGCGTCTGCTCTTTCTGGGTCGCGTTGCCGGAGTTGCCGCCTCCGGTGCGACGGTTCTGGCTTTGTGCCTCAAAAGGGGTAGTACACATCATTGCGATGCAAAGCATCAGTACTACGCAGGTCATCTTCTTCATAATCTTAAAGTGTTAAGGTTGGTGTTGCAACAAAGATAGCAAATATGTTGCCGAAGCGCGAGTTTTTCCGTAATTTTACCTCAAATAAAAAAGAAAAAGCTATGGCGAAAACTGTATTGGTGACCGGGGGCACGGGTTATATCGGCTCCCATACCACCGTGGAGCTGCTTGAAGCGGGCTATGACGTGGTGATCGTGGACAACCTGTCCAACTCGGAACGTTTTGTTCTCAAAGGGATTCAAAAGATTACGGGACGCAGGGTACCCTTCCACAAAGTGGACTGCGGAGACCTGACGCGGCTGGGGCATATCTTTGCCCGCTACAAGTTTGACGCCGTCATCCACTTTGCGGCCAGCAAGGCCGTGGGCGAGAGCGTGGAGCAGCCACTGCTCTATTATCGGAACAATCTGGTTTCCCTGATGAACATCCTGCAGCTGATGCGGGAACATCAGGTACCGAACCTGGTCTTCTCCTCCTCCTGCACGGTGTATGGCCAGGCCGAGAAACTTCCCGTAAGCGAGCAGACCCCGCGCCGTGAAGCCACCTCCCCGTACGGCAATACAAAGCACATGTGTGAAGACATCATCCGCGATTCCGTGGCAGCGTATCCTGAAATCCGGAGCATTGCCCTGCGATACTTCAATCCGATCGGTGCCCACCCGAGTGCTGAGATTGGTGAACTGCCGCGCGGCGTGCCCAACAACCTTATCCCGTTCGTGACACAGACTGCGGCGGGCATCCGCCCGGTGCTCAGCGTCTTCGGCGACGATTACAACACGCCCGACGGATCCTGTATCCGCGACTATATCAACGTGACCGACCTGGCGAAAGCACACGTTGTGGCCGTCAACCGCATGACCGGCGACAAGATGAAAGCCCCGTTCGAAATCTTCAATATCGGCACGGGGCGGGGCGTCTCGACGCTGGAGGTGGTGCGTACCTTTGAAAAGGTAAACCACTTGAAACTGAACTACAAGATCGTCGGCCGTCGCGCCGGGGACATCGAAGCCGTGTGGGCCGATCCGACCTATGCCAACGAAGAGTTGGGATGGAAAGCCGAGAAGACACTGGAAGAGACCCTGCAGTCCGCCTGGAAATGGCAGAAGCATCTGGAAGAAAAACAACAGTAATCCTATATGGAAGAAGAGAAAAAACCAACCGCGCTTCCTGAGAACGCGTTCAGGAAGCTGGCGCCGGGCGAGCAATACGAACCCCTGCTCAAGCCCACTAAAAACTATCCGGAAATTACGGCCTGGTCGGTGACCCTCGGCCTGATCATGACCGTCATCTTCTCGGCCGCCGCTGCTTATCTCGGTCTTAAGGTGGGCCAGGTATTTGAAGCGGCCATCCCGATCGCCATCCTGGCCGTCGGTTTTTCCAGTGCTGCCAAGAAGAAAGGCGCGCTGGGACAGAACGTCATTATCCAGTCGATCGGCGCCTGCTCGGGCGTGATCGTGGCCGGTGCGGTCTTCACACTGCCTGCCATTTACATCCTGGGGCTGGACGTGAACTTCGTGCAGATGTTCCTCAGTTCGCTGCTCGGTGGCGTACTCGGCATCCTGTTCCTGATTCCTTTCAGGAAATACTTTGTGAAAGAGCAGCATGGCGAGTATCCGTTCCCCGAAGCAACGGCCACCACGCAAGTGCTGGTCAGCGGCGAAAGTGGCGGCAAGAGCCTCAAGACGTTGCTGACGGCAGGTCTGATCGGTGGTATCTACGACTTCGTGGTGTCGACCTTCGGCGCCTGGGCTGAGACGCTCTCCACGACGGTGATGCATTGGGGCCAGGTGGTTGCCGACAAAGCCAAGGTGGTGCTCAAGATCAATACCGGTGCTGCTGTGCTGGGTCTGGGCTACATCATCGGCCTCAAGTATGCTTTCGTGATCTGCTGCGGTTCGCTGCTGGTGTGGCTGGTTGCCATTCCGCTGATGGGGGCTTTTTGCGGCGGCGTGGATTTCCTGGGGATGAGTTTCTCCGACGCCATCGGTCAGATGTCGGCCGACGAAATCTTCCGTACTTATGCGCGGCAGATTGGTATCGGCGGCATCGCGACGGCCGGCATCATCGGCATCATCCGGCAGTCGAAAGTGATCAAGGACGCCGTGGGTATGGCTGTGCGAGAATTCGGCAAGAAGGGCGCAGGTATGCAGGTGGAGCAGGTGGAGCGCACGCAGCGCGACATCTCGATGAAGACCGTGGTCTTCGGTATCGTCATTGCGCTGTTGGCTGTCTTCGCTTTCTTCGCGCTGGGCGGCGTGGTCAACAATGTGTGGCAGGCGCTCGTTGGACTGCTGATCGTAGCCATCATCTCGTTCCTTTTCACAACGGTGGCGGCCAACGCCATTGCTATTGTGGGCACGAACCCGGTGAGTGGCATGACCATCATGACGCTGATCATTACAGCGCTCGTGCTGGTAGCCTGCGGGTTGAAGGGTGACGCCGGCATGGTGGCGGCATTGCTGATCGGCGGCGTGGTCTGTACAGCGCTTTCGACGGCGGGGGGCTTCATCACCGACCTGAAGATCGGTTACTGGATCGGCACGACGCCCGCGAAGCAGGAGTCCTGGAAGTTCCTGGGTGTTCTCGTAGCGGCAGCAACGGTAGCCGGCGTGGTGATCCTGCTCAACAAGACCTATGGCTTCACGGGTCCTGAGGCGCTTGTCGCTCCGCAGGCCAACGCCATGGCCGCCGTGATCCAGCCGATGATGGAAGGGGGCAGCGCTCCGTGGCTGATGTACGGCATCGGCGCCATCATCGCCATCCTGCTGACGATCTTCAAGGTGCCTGCCCTGGCTTTCTGCCTGGGTATGTTCATCCCGATCGACCTGAACCTTCCGCTGCTCGTCGGCGGTGCGATCTCCTGGTTCGTGAGCACCCGCAGCAAGGACAAAGCCGTCAACGCGGCCCGTCAGGAAAAAGGCACGCTCATCGCCTCGGGCTTCATCGCCGGCGGCGCCCTGATGGGTGTGGTGAGTGCCATCCTGAAGTTCGCCAAGGTCGACTGGTTCCTCTCCGACTGGAATGCCACCTACGGCGAAGCCATCGCCATCATCCCGTTCGTCGCGATCATTCTCTACATGATCCGCGCATCCATGAAAGTAGAAAAGAGATAATATGGAAACCGTAACCGATAAATTTTTACGTTATGTCTCGTTCGAGACGACGTCCGACGAGAACAGCACCACCCATCCTTCCAGCCTCAAGGAGTTGGACCTTTCGCGACAACTGGTTGCCGAAATGAAGGCCTTCGGCATTGCCGACGCTTCGCTCGATGAGAACGGCTATGTCATGGGTACGATTCCTTCAAACCTCGACCACGAGGTACCGGTGCTGGGCTTCATCGCCCATGTGGATACGTCACCCGACGCTTCGGGCAAGGATATCAAGCCCCAGTTCATCTACAACTACGACGGTAACGATATCCCGCTGCCAGGCGTACCCGGTTTGGCATTGCGTGTGGCCGACTTCCCCGAATTGCTCGACTACGAGGGTCAGACCCTCATCACTACCGATGGCACGACGCTCCTGGGCGCCGATGACAAAGCCGGTGTGGCAGAGATCATGACTGCGGCCGAATATCTGATAACCCATCCTGAAGTGAAGCACGGCACCCTCAAGATCGGATTCACACCCGACGAAGAGATCGGCTGCGGCGTGGACTACTTCGACGTACAGCGCTTCGGTGCGGACTATGCCTACACGATGGACGGCGGCGCCCTCGGCGAACTGGAGTACGAAAACTTCAATGCGGCCGGCGCGAAACTGCACATCCAAGGCTGCAACATCCATCCGGGCTACGCGAAAGACAAGATGCTCAACGCCATGTACGTGGGCATGGAACTCGCCGCCATGCTGCCCGTAGCCCAGCGTCCCGAATACACGACCGGTTACGAGGGGTTCTTCCACCTGACCGGTTTCAACGGTACCGTGGAGGAGGCCACGATGAGCTACATCATCCGTGACCATGACCGCACCCGCTTCGAGCAGAAGAAAGCCCTGATTCAGGAAGTGGTTGCCTTCTTGAATAAAAAGTATGGCGACATCGTAACGCTCGAACTGCGCGACCAGTATTACAACATGCGCGAGATGGTGGAGCCGCACTATCACATCATCGAGAAGGCGGTCCGGGCCATGGAGATGGCCGGGATCCAGCCGAAGGTGCAGCCCATCCGCGGCGGAACCGACGGCGCCCGGCTCTCGTTCATGGGACTGCCTTGCCCGAACATCTTTGCCGGCGGCCACAATTTCCACGGAAAACTGGAGTTTGTGCCCGTTGAAAGCATGGAAAAGGCGACCGAAGTCATCCTGAACCTGATTTCGCTCTTCGCGGAATAACCCCCGCACGGCAAAACCTCAGGCCCGCCCGAGAGATCGTAACCTGGAAGCCCCTTCACATCCGCTACGGCTATCCGCACAAGCCTCCCCGCAAAAACTCCGTGAAGGGGCTTCCAGGCTACGTAGACAGACTGGCTATTATTGCGCCCAATGGAAGAAAGTTTCCTCCATTGGGCGCACTCTTACTTGTAAAGATAGTATTTCTGCGAGAGTTCCTTGAAGGCATCGACATCTTTCATCCAGTAATCGTAGATGTCGGAGACAAGGAAGTTCTGGCCGAAGGTTTTGCGGATCCAGTCGGTGCCACAGACAATGTCGTTGGTCCGGTTCACGTTTCCATCGAACGGATTGTGATCGGGCCAGAGCTGGTGGATCGCCTGCATCACGTAGAAGTTGATGAGCGTCAGCGGGGCAACGTCATAATCGGTAAAGAAATACTGCACGCCATGGAGCAGTTTTCCCTGGTCGCCGCCGAAGAACGGCTTGTAGTGGATGGTCCGCCAGGCCACGCCCGGAATCGCATAGCCCTCGAGCTCTGCCTTGAACTTTTCAGCATCGACCCATTCCGCTGCAAAGACCTGGAACGGCAGCGTGTAGCCCACGCCGATGTTCAAGTAGAAACCGGAGAAGTCGCCGACAATGCCTGCGCAAGGATAGCCGACGGCATTGATGCCTTGCGGCACCTGCGGCGAAGGCAGGATCCAGGGAAGACCGGTCTGATCATAGGTCATGCTGCGATGCCAACCTTCCATCGGAACGACGGTCAGCTCACATTTCAGGGCGGGTTCATCGCCCTTTTCTCCGCAGTTGAGCCCCTCTTCGTTGATCAGTTGCGCCAACTCGCCCACCGTCAGTCCATAGACATAAGGAATGGCAAACTCGCCGATGTAGGAGAAGAAGCCCGGTTCTACCACGCAGCCCTCAACCTTCTCACCGCCGAGCGGATTGGGACGGTCGAGCACCATCACCGCAACGCCATTCTCGGCACAAGCGCGCATCATCAGGCCCAGAGCGCTGATGAACGTATAGGAACGGGCACCCACGTCCTGGATGTCATAGATCACCACGTCGAGTCCTTCGAGCATTTCAGGCGTCGGTTTGCGGTATTTGCCATAGATGGAGTACACTTTCAGGCCGGTCGCCTCGTCAAAGGTGTCTTCGGCATGACCGCCAGCGTAGATATCGCCGCGGACACCGTGCTCCGGCGCGAAGAGCCGCACGAGCTCAACGTTTTCAGCATGGAAGAGGATGTCGATGGTCGACTGGAGATTGCGGTCCACACCGCTGGGGTTGGTGAGCAGGCCCACTTTTTTACCTTCGAGACCTGCGAAGCCGCGGTCACGAAGTACTTCAATGCCCGGCTTGACAACCGGTGCGGGGCAGCAGGTCTGCGCCTGCGAACGGCAGCAGGCACAAAGTGCCAGCAAAGCCACAATTCCTAAAAAACACTTTTTCATGGTTTCCATCACTTATTTGCGTCCATATTCCGGATCGACCTTGCGGCGCGCCAGGATGGTGACCACCACCGTGGCGATGCAGCAGACCATCACCATCCAGAAGAAATTGACATAACCCAGGCTCTCCTGGATATAGCCGGCGAACATGCCGGGAATCATCATGCTCAGCGCCATGAAGGCCGTGCAGATGGCATAGTGGGCAGTCTTGAATTCGCCTTCGGAAAAATACATCATATAGAGCATGTAGGCCGTGAAGCCGAAACCGTAGCCGAACTGCTCGATAGCGACAGCGATGCTGATGGCCACCAGGCTGGTGGGCTGGACGACGGCCAGATAGACGAAGGTCAGACAAGGCAGCGTCATGCAGGCCGCCATGGGCCAGAGTGACTTCTTGAGGCCCCAGCGCGAAGCCATGACGCCGCCGATGATGCCGCCGAGTGTCAAGAAGATCACGCCGATCGTGCCATAGACGATGCCCACTTCGGCCGTCGGCAAGCCGAGGCCGCCGACATCCCGTGCCGCTACGAGGAAGGGCATGCACATCTTGATGAGGAACGCCTCGGGCAACCGGTACAACAACATGAACACGATGACCAGCAGCACGCCCGGCTTGGTGAAATACGTAGCAAACGTGCGGCCGAATTCTTTCAGAATCTCCTTGGCCTTGTTGCCGGCATCGGCCTTCAAGTGCGAAGTGTCATCGGCCGGCTTGGGAATGAAGAAAGTATGGTAAACCGTCACCACCGCGAACAGGATGGCAGAGATCATCAGTGTCAGACGCCAGGAACCGGGGATGTTGCCGGTCTTGGTCTCGATCAGACCCGCAATGGCCACCAGCACGCCCTGGCCGAAAATCGACGAAAGACGGTAGAAGGTGCTGCGGATGCCGACGAACGCCGCCTGGTTCTTCTGCGTCAGGGCAAGCATGTAGAAGCCGTCCGCAGCGATGTCATGCGTGGCAGAGGCGAAGGCAGTGATGATGAAGAGGATCAGCGTGAAGGTAAACATGCTCATCGGCGTCTCACCCGAAGCGATCAGGTCGGCGGAGGGTTTGGGCAGCGTCAGGGTCAGCAGGACCATAGCTGCCGTCATGAGCACCTGCATGGCGATGATCCACCAGCGTTTGGTCTTGATGATGTCCACGAAGGGGCTCCAAAGCGGCTTGACGGTCCAAGGAAGGTAGAGCAGGCTCGTGAAGAGGGCCATCTGGCCGTTGGGAACGCCCAGCTTGGCGAACATCATCACCGAGATGTTGTTGACCAGGAAGTAGGGAATACCTTCCGCAAAATAGAGCGTGGGCACCCACAACCAGGGAGAGAGGGTTTTGGTCTTATCCATGTCGTTTTCAGTATTTCTTTTCAATCGTGCTGCCGGGGAAGTAGTGCGCGAGGATCTCGTCGTACTTATAACCTTTGGCGCCCATCACGGCCGCGCCGATCTGGCAAAGGCCCACGCCATGACCCCAACCCGCGCCGCGGAGGATAAACTTACCGTCCTGCTTCTCCACCACAAAAGCGGAGCTGTAGAGGTGGCTCGGCGAAAGGGTCCGGCGGATTTCGAGTTCCTTGCCGATGACTTTGGTCTTTTTAGTACCCACGATCTTGAGTTTCCACAAGCGGCCGGATGTGCCACGGGCCAACGGCACCAGGTCGAGAATTTCGCCGTAGTCCTCGCCGCTGCGGAGCCGGACCAGTTCGGAGAGTTGCTCGACCGTGTATTCCACTTTCCAGCGGTAGAAATTCTTCGTCTCCTGGTCGAAATTGGTGAGTACCTGCGAGAGGATCTGCGGATCCTTCGTATTGCAGAACGCCTCAGGCTCCGAAAGGATCCATTGACGGGCGTTCTCCTCGACGGTCAGGTCGGGGAAGTCGTTTTCCGCAGCCGCATCGCGGCGTTTCACCAGATACGGGAACTGCTTGGGCTCCCAGCAGAACTTGAACTCCTCGAACACACCGCCGCAGCATTTGGAGAAGCGGGCGTCACAGATCTTGCCGTCGTAGGTCAGCACCTGGCCCCAGGTCTGTGCCACTGTTTCGCGGACAGCCGACGTGGAGGCGCGGCTCAAGCCATAGTAGCGCTGGCAGTGATCGTCGGCACAAACATCGAAACGGTCGTGGTCTTCGCGGTCATACCACTTGATCCGTTCGGTCTCCGTATCAGTGCAGGCCGAATACTGTTCTTGCGAAGCCTGGATCTCCCTGTTCTTCTGGATCTGTGCCAGAATCCACGAGCGGGAGATGATGCAGTGGGCCTTGAGCAATTCCGGTGAATTGGTGGCCGACATCTCGCTCGAGATGACGCTCACCAGATAGTTCTCGATGCCGACACAATTGATGGCGACGACTTTACCGTCAACCGCGATGAGCTTCAGGTCATCGGGAAACTCCTGGGTTTCCTGCCGGTTCCAATGGAAATCGACGCCGATAGTGACGTTCTGGAGTTCGAAGGATCCCTTGTCGCTTTCGCGCCGGAAATAGAGTTCTTCGTAGAGCTGGTCCTCAAAGAGGATGTGATTGCCGGAGGCCAGGGCTTTGTGCGTGCCGGTGTACTTCCGGCCATGACAGGTATAGACCGTCTTGAAATTGAAGACAAGTTCGGGCAGCGACACGATGCCGACCGTGAGGATTTCCTGCCTGCGGGTGATTTGTTCTTCCATGATTCGGGTTTTGGCTTCGTCAAAAGAAACTTCGCGGATGATTTCGCCCAACCGCGGGGCGTCGAGCCGTTCAAAACTGTCGCGTGAAGCGACGATGGCCACACCGGCCATCTCTACGGCACCGGGACTGATGAGGATCTGCTGTGCAGGATCTTCACTGAAAAAGCATTCCGGACGCGACTCGGCCCGGAAAAAGACCACCGTGGTCCAGCCGCCCGGACCGTACCAGGTGAGGATGTTCATCCGGGGCTCCCATTCAGCATCGGTCTGGATCTCGCCCGATGCGATCAGGTCGTAGAACAGTTTCTCCTGTGCGGACAAGTCGGTGGAACTCAGGACAAAAGCGCTGCCGACAAAGCGTTCCACGCGGCTGACGACCACTCCGCCCTGCTTGCCCAGCAAACGGATGCCTTCGCCCCGGCGCACCATCCGTTCCAACGGGAGATTACCCGCCGGAATGGCCTGGAAGTGCAGGTGGTCCGGCGCAGAAGCCCCGCACATCGGTCCGTTATAGAAAAAGAGGTATTCGGGCGCCTGTTCCGCGAGCGCCAGCATATCGGCATAATGGCCATCCATCTGCTGGCGGGCATGCCGGTTGATCGAGATGGTGAAATGACGGTCGAAAATCGGGAAAGGATTGACCCGGATCCACCAGCCATTCCCATAGGGCGCGGTCCAGTCAAGTGTGAGCTGCTCCGGTCCGATGCCCTCGGGACAGAGGAAGCAGGGACGATGGCGGAGGGTCTCCGCATCGACCTGGGCCATGACCGAGGCCACGCGGCCCGGATTGAAAAAAAGCACCGCGTCGAGCCCGTCCACGGGCATCGCGCGGTGTTCCACTCGCCGGAGAGCGGCGTAATTGACCGCAGCTCTCCCGCCGAGCGCCAGCTCGCGGGAGAACATCGCGTTCATATCGTCGGCTAATCTGCTCATTTCCGATTCCCGGTCAAGCCGGGAATGACGAAAGGTGTCATACCCGGAATGACGAAAGGTGTCATGCCCGACCGGATCGGGCATCTCATTCTTACTTTTTGTTCATCGCAATGCGGGCCTTGAGCTCCCACGTGCGGATGCGGTCTTTGTAGGTGTTGTTGGCGTTGACCTTGTCGATGTCGAGCGAAGCGTCGGAGTTGTCATCCCAGCGGCGGCAGTTATAGACCACATCATAGATGCGGCCGATCTGGTACTCGCGGCTGACGCGCAGGCCCACGGCATAATCCTCGCCGTACTTCGTCGTCGGGAAGTTGATGGTGCGCAGCATCGGGGTATAGAAGCCACGCGGGGCACCAAGGCCGTTGATGCGCAGGGCATTGTTCCGGCCGTTTTCAGGGGTCCATTCCTTGTGGTCGATGATTCCCGGAGGAATGGTCTCCATATGGAAGTTGGTCATCCGATAGGTACCTACCACCATGGCGCAGTTCTGGGCGTAGAAGGCATCCACGAACTTCTGGACAGTATTTTCGTCAGCATAGACATCGTCGGAGTCAAGCTGGATGGCGAACTTGCCGCACTTGGGATGGTGCAGTGCCACATTCCAATTGCCGCCGATGGCGTGCCAGCTTTTATCCTGGGCGATGTAGATGAGTTTCGGATCACCCACGAACTGCTTGATCACATCGACCGTTCCGTCTTCGGAATTGTCGTCCACCACGATCACGTTGTACGGGAAGTTGGTCTTCTGGCTGAGCGCCGACTTGATGGCGTCGCCGATCGTACGGACGCGGTTCTTGCACGGAATCACGACGGATGCCTCATATTCGAACGGGTCGTCGCTGAACTCGATATGCTTGAATTTCGGCTCCAGATAACCGCCGATGGCTTTCAGGTGCGCAGTGCACGCCTGCTCCATCTCGATCTGGACGGCGCGGTTCTTCGGATCCACGTAATCGAAGATCTTTTCGCCGCTCTTGCGGGTATCGGTCTCCACATCGTAGTACAGGAACTCATTGATATGCTCCAGGGCGCCTTTCTGCGAAACCTTGAGGCGAAGGTCGTACATGCCGGCGAACTTGTAGTCCACATCCATCCGGCCGACTGCCTCGACGACGGCGCTGCTGCGGTAGAAAAGTACCGAGCCGAAATCAAAATCGTCACGCAAGGCACCGAACTGGCAGTCAATCACCGGTGCATTGGTGCGCACATCCCCACTCTGGTTGAAATGGTCGGCATAGACCATGGCAGCACCCGCATCCTCGATGAGGCACTCCATGCGTTCGAGAGAGAAGAGCACGAGGCTCAAGGTAGTATATTTCGTAGAAATCAAGGTATACGGGGTGGTGGCATGCGCCGCGATGGCCTTCACGGCCGCCGTGCTGTTGAGTCCGGGCACCTTGAGCACCGGGCAGCCCAGCACCTGCGCCGGAGCCTCATCGCCGACGTGAAGAAGGAAAATCTCATTGACAAGTTCCTGCGCTTTCAGATTAGCGACCGTCTGCGCCACCTGCGCCTCGTCCTGGAAAGGAATGAAACAGTTGATGTTCTTCATGGATAATCTATTACGTTAATTTGTATTCTTGAACCAAACTACAATATTACGAAAAATTCGCGAGAGATGGCGCAACGACCCCGCGAATTCAAAACCCGCCGTGTGATCATTGTGAGCACTCCCACATCGTCGTCGCGGCGAAAAAAGCAACCGAGTTTGAATTATATAACTTATATTTCCAAAAAATCAATTATATTTGCAAATATATTTAATGTTATGAGTAAGTCAACCTACGCGAACAAGTTGCCTCGGGAGCTTGCGAAAGATATGGCGCTGGTCGGGGAACAGATCCGGCTAGCCAGGTTGCGCCGGAATCTGTCGTTGGAACAGGTGGCCGAGCGTGCCCAATGCTCCATCCCCACACTGACGAAAGTGGAGAAAGGTGTTGCCACCGTGTCCGTCGGCACTTATCTTCGTGTACTGTATGTCCTTGGGCTGCATAAGGATATCCTCTCTCTGGCGCAGGAAGACCTTTTGGGCCGCGCCTTGCAAGATGCCAGACTTCCGCACCGTGAACGTGCCACAAAGAAATAGCCTATGCGCAGCTTGTTCGTATATGCCGATTTTGATTTCCTGCCTGCACCTTGCCTGGTAGGAACTCTGAACTATGACCGCGTCCGGGGCAATGAAGTGTATTCCTTCTCCTATAGCCCCCAGTGGCTGTCGGACTATGGCGGCATCTCCCTAAGCAAGGATTTGTTTACGACATCGGGGCCGCAATACGCACAGGACGGCCTCTTCGGCTGCTTCTCTGACGCACTCCCGGACCGCTGGGGCAGGACATTGGCCGAAAAGCGGGAAGCCATTCAGGCCCAAAAAGAGAAACGCGCTCCCCGTTCTCTCGCATCATTCGACTACCTACTCTCCATCGATGACTATATGCGTATGGGCGGCCTGCGGTTCAAAGAAACCGAAAGTGGCCCGTATCTCAACGATGACGCAGGCCTCCGCGTTCCTCCCTTCACAACGCTCCGGGAACTTGCTGCGGCT
Organism: Bacteroidales bacterium; assembly: GCA_016284265.1. Lineage (GTDB taxonomy): Bacteria > Bacteroidota > Bacteroidia > Bacteroidales > UBA932 > Cacconaster. The sequence continues at coordinate 13,896 of JAEEOM010000105.1, forward strand.
GCAGACGCCGTAGAGAAGAGCGACGAGAAAGGAGAATTGCCCGAAGAGCGTTGGCTGTTCCAACTCCTGAATCCCGGAACTTCGTTGGGCGGCGCCCGGCCCAAATCGAACGTCCAAGATACAAACGGAAGCCTGCTCGTAGCGAAATATCCCTCTCGCAGCGACCGTTACGATGCTGAACTTTGGGAGCATTTCTGCCACCTGCTCGCCCGCAAGTGCGGCATTGATGCAGCAGAAACACGCTTGGCGGAAAGCGGAAAGAAATACCACATCCTGCTTTCCAAACGTTTCGACCGAGCTGCGGACGAAAAGCGCATCCATTTTGCTTCGGCCCTCACCCATTTGGGATTCAGGGACGGTGCTGGAGCGGCAGAAGGAAAAGGTTATCTGGACATTGTAGATTTCATCCTGCAAGCCTGCCCAGATACGGAAAAGAACCTGGAACAACTCTATCGGCGCGTGGCCTTCAACATCTGTATCGGCAATAGCGACGATCATTTCCGAAATCACGGCTTTCTGCTGGGACCCAGGGGTTGGACGCTCTCCCCCGCTTACGACATCAATCCCAGCCTGAGCCGGACCCAGAGCCTCATGATCAGCGAAACCACCAACGAATCCAGCCTGACGGCCCTTCTGGAAGCCCACGATGCTTATTTCATCTCCAAGGCCAAGGCCGAGGCCATCATCCGTGAAGTACGCACTGGCGTGGCTGCCTGGCCGACACTGGCCAAATACCTGCATCTGGCTATAGGCGAAGTATCGGTCTTCTCCGACAGATTGAATGCGTTTTTATAACACAAAGAGGCTCCGTTGCCCGCATATCGAATCCTTTTTAAGGGCCAATCGGGCAAGGTCCCGGGCATTTTTGGGCAAGGTCTGATTTCACTATGCGGACCTTGCCCATCACTTCATGGCCAGAAGCCCTCCCACGGTCATTCCAGCGGGCAAGGTCCCGAGCATGAAATCCGACCTTGCCCATACAACGACAGGATTCCACCATGAACATGGCCATAGACAATAGACAATCGCTGCCGCCAGTAGCACGCAACAACGCGAAAATCGCAGCAACTGTCACGAAAGAATCGATTGGTTGCTGCGACTTGCAGTTAGTTGTTCACACCTTATGGCCTATAGACGGGTCGAATATAAAAGACATTATGCCTTGGCTGATAACCAACATTATATTGCTCATCGTCATCACTATCTAGATAGAATCGCACAGTGCGGGCGTACTTATAGTTTTGTGCCGAATTATTGTAAATATACACCGTAGAAGTCCAAAGATAGAAACTGTCGTCGTCATTACTCTTGAAATACAGTTTATTGCCATTGAATCTACTTGTCAGCACAAATTGGCTGTTTTCGTATGACAAATCGCAGTTAGATAATAAATCTGTCCATTCCTCGTGGGTCGGAATATACCATTTCTTGGACGGAGAAGTTAGTTTTTTGTATGCTGCATCGTCAGAGGACTCCAATACGGTTTTTCCGTCGGAAGCGTTATATTTAGTCACGTTTCCGGAATTATCACTAAGAGAATAATAAGACCAGCCAGATTGAGTTGCCGCAGTCGTTTCTCCCCAGCGATAAGTATCACCCATCGGCTTACTTGACGTGTTGCCCAAATTCTCCGTTGCCCAATACACGCCCGTTCCCATATCGACGGATCCGGAAACTGCTGTTGATGTAACAACGGTAACGGCGCATGTCGCCGAAACACTTCCATCGCGCGTTGCCACAGTAATCGTGGCGGAACCGTTAGCAACTGCTGTCACTTGTCCATTCTGGTCAACCGTAGCGACAGAGGTATTTGAACTGGACCATCTGACAATCTTGTCAAATGAATTGGTGGGAGAAACCGAGGCAGTCAAGTTAAAATACGACCCGTTGGCAATCCTGATGCTGGTTTTGTTCAACGTAATGTCGGTGATGGCCACCGGTGTTTCCATGACTGCTCGAATAGGCAACCCCAAGGGCTTATATCTGCCTCCGACAGTGGGTGTATTGGGATTGTCAGAATCTACGCATAATGCATATGCATAATCCGTAGAATTAGCCATACCACTGATACCACATTGGGTTTTTGACCAAAGTCTCAACTGTCCAGTAAAACTATAATTGCCCAAAGCCCACCATCCACAAAGAGGTATATAAATAACATTTGAGTTTATTTTCGAGGTAACTTTATAGACACTTTGGCCATTCAGAGTAGTCTTTTCCCACTTGCAATTTGTCGTATTTACCAATTCTTCACACTCGGCTTGGGTCGGCATACGGATCCACTCTGACGCATAACGCTGGGATGCAGCATCCATGCTAAATGGCAATTCATAGTAACTCGAAGAATAATAATAATCATATTCACGACCTGTCTCATTAGCAGGCAAGTATGTCGCTTTCCCCATCATTCCCCAACTAAAGCTATCCCCCATTAATTCCGGAGAGGATGCGCCCAAGTTGCAGGTCGCCCATTTTACGCTCAATCCCATATCTACAAAGTCACTTGATGTGCGCTTAGACAAGGTCACGGAAGTGGTATAGTACTTTCCGTTGGTCAAGTTAACCTTCTTCGTGCCGATGTAAATATCAGAGCCGATGGTTGCGGTAAAAGTATAGGTATCCTGCGCTCCGCTTTCGTTTCTCATGGCAAGAACGAATGATGTTTGATAAACATTATTCGCCTTAAGCGAGATCATTCCATACTGCGGTGTCCCCGACTCGTATTTCGAGACCAACTTTCCGCTGGCAGCATTGATAGACAATGATGTCGGAGCCAGGGTGTTAGTTCCGTCGGTAAAAGTAAACTTGGTAATTGCCTGCTGATTTTTGAAAACGGCCGGTGAGGTTAACAAGAGTCCTCCGTTTGCACTTGTAATGCTTACTGTGGCGACGGCATAGTCACAATGGTCTGAAATATACGCCAAGGTACCATTTTGTTCGGAATAATCAGCACTCATGTATGACAAAACAATTTCGTCGTCAATCGACAAAGACATGGGACTACCCAACGTCCCTTCCAAAACGGTCTGAGTCCCGCTTGTTTTGGCCGTTAGTGTGCCCAGACTTGTACCATTCTTTGTCACATAAACCATGTCGCCGGCTGTCCATGCCGCACTGAGGGTAGACCCATTGTCTGTCAGTACTTTGGTTTCATCCGATCCCTTGACAGCCGTAATACTGACTTGCCAAGTCTGATCAACAGGAGAGAGCGTCATCGGCTCACTACATCCGATTACGATGATGGCAAGCAAAGAGCTTATAATAATTGATACTTGTTTCATAATCAGTTCGTCCATCCGTTATTATTTCCATTACCATAGCCCTCGCGAGAGCCATCCATTGCATTCACAGTAACAGTACAAGTGGCTTTTTTACTTCCATCTTGGGTTGTAACGGTAATCGTAGCCGTGCCAACAGCATTGGCATATATAACTCCGCCGCCATTAGCCCCACCACTAGAGACAGAAACAACAGACTGATTCGAAGTTTTCCACGAAACATTTTTATTCGTGGCGTTTTCAGGCAAAACGGTCGCCGTCAATGTTGCGGATGAGCCAACGACTAAAGTCAGCGTTGACTTGTCCAGAGAGACCCCTGTTACGGCAACATTCTGTACAGTGACTGTGCAACTGGCCGTTTTGCTTCCATCCTCAGTCGTTACGGTAATCGTCGCCGTACCGAGCGCCTTGGCAGTTACCAATCCTGTTGAAGAAACGGTTGCAACAGAGGTGTTGCTACTGGTCCAAGTCACGTTCTTATTCGTTGCGTTAGAAGGATATACCGTCGCCGTCAGTGTTCCCGTCGCGTTTGGAGCAAGTGTCATCGAAGTCTTGTTCAAACTCACACTGGTCACCGGTATTGTTACCGTAACCGAACACGTTGCCTTCTTGCTTCCATCCTCCGTCGTTACTGTAATCGTTGTCGTTCCGGCGCCTTTGGCGGTTACCAATCCCGATGCTGAAACCGTCGCAACGGAAGTACTGCTGCTGCTCCAAGTCACGTTCTTATTGGTTGCGTTAGAAGGAGATACCGTCGCCGTCAGTTGCTCGGTGGCATTCTTGGCAAGGGTAATAGAGGACTTGTTGAGCGTTACACCCGTTACCGGAATATTCACAGTCACGGCGCAAGTAGCCGACTTGCTGCCGGCGGTTGCCGTAATCGTCGCCGTACCGGATCCTTTAGAAGTTACCAGACCGGAAGAGGACACCGTGGCCACGTTCGTGTTGGACGAAGACCATGTTACTGTCTTGTTTGTTGCATTCGATGGAGTAACCGTAGCCGTCAGTTGCTGTGTCGCATTCAAACTACTGAAACTCAGGCTATTTTGATTAAGCGATATTCCAGTAACCTCAATGGGATTGACCGTCACGGTGCAAGATGCGGTTTTATTACCATCAGCTGTTGTGACCGTAATCGTCGCCGTTCCGACAGCTTTTGCCGTAATTGTGCCATTGTTGACGGTAGCCACACTCGTAGCGTTGCTGCTCCAAGTCACGTTTTTGTTCGTAGCATTGGATGGCGTAATGGTAGCCGTCAATGTCTCTGTCGCTCCAACCAATAGGCTTGTTGAAGTTTTATTGAGGCTTACTCCAGTTACCGGCACCGTTACCGTAACTGCGCAGGTCGCCGTTTTGCTGCCGTCCGCCGTCGTTACCGTAATCGTTGCCGTTCCGGATGCCACGGCAGTGACTTTTCCGGAGGTTGAAACGGTGGCAACGTTAGTGTTGTTACTGCTCCAGGTGACGTTCTTGTTCGTCGCATTGCTGGGAGCAACCGTAGCGGTCAGTGTCTCCGTGGCGTTCGGTGCCAACGTCAGTGTGGTCTTGTTCAGGCTGACCCCCGTCACAGGTACTGTAACGGTTACTGAACATGTTGCCGTTTTATTGCCATCCGCTGTCGTTACAGTGATCGTTGCCGTTCCGGCCGCAATGGCGGTTACCAAACCGGATGTCGAAACCGTCGCAACGGACGTGTTGTTACTACTCCATGTAACGCTCTTGTTCGTAGCATTGCTCGGCGAAACTGTAGCGGTCAGCGTCTCGGTGGCATTCGGTGCCAATGTCAGCGTAGTCTTGTTAAGGCTCACGCCTGTAACAGGAACAGTCACGGTTACCGCACAGGTGGCCGTCTTGCTGCCGTCCTCCGTCGTTACAGTGATCGTTGCCGTTCCGGCCGCAATGGCGGTTACCAAACCGGATGTCGAAACCGTCGCAACTGATGTGTTGCTGCTGTTCCAAGTAACATTTTTGTTCGTAGCACTGGAAGGTGAGACTGTGGCCGTCAGCGTTTCCGTAGCGTTAGGAGCAAGGGTCAGAGAAGTTTTGTTCAAACTTACTCCTGTTACCGGAATGTTTACTGTCACGGCGCAAGTGGCCGACTTGCTGCTTGCAGTAGCCGTAATCGTTGCGGTACCTGAGCCTACAGATGTTACCAGACCGGAAGAAGATACAGTTGCCACATTCGTATTAGAAGAAGCCCATGTAATACTCTGATCGGTAGCATTGGCTGGAGTAATTGTTGCCGTCAACTGTTGCGTAGTGTTCAAACTGCTGAAAGTCAAGCTGGTCTGATTGAGCGTGATACTGGTTACCTCGATGGGAGTGACTGTCACAGTGCAGGATGCTGTCTTGTTACCGTCGGCAGTAGTGACGGTAATCGTCGCCGTACCAACAGCCAGCGCTGTAATTGTACCGTTATTGACACTAGCTATGTTCGCGTTGCTGCTGCTCCAAGAGATGTTCTTGTTCGTTGCCTCGGAAGGCGTAACAGTTGCCGTCAATGTTTCTGTTCCGCCAACTGAGAGCGTAGTCGAGGTCTTATTGAGACTCACTCCTGTCACGGGAACCGTTACCGTCACAGCACAAGTAGCCGACTTACTGCCCGCCGTAGCCGTAATCGTGGCCGAGCCACCAGCAACGGCCGTCACCTTGCCGTTTGCATCTACTGTGGCGACGGCATCATTGCTGCTATTCCAAGTAACCGTCTTATCCGTGGCATTGGAAGGAGACACCGTGGCCGTCAGAGTTTCCGTTGCACCTTTCGTCAAAGATAGTGTCTGCTTATTCAAGGTAACACTGGATACCTCTATCGCATTGACCGAAACCGTACATTGCGCCGTTTTGCCTCCATCTTCCGTGATAACTGTGATTGTGGCAGTACCAACTCCTTGTGCAGTAACCTGTCCATTGGCATCTACCGACGCGACAGACGTATTGTTGCTGCTCCAGGAGACATTCTTGTTGCCAGCATTATCCGGATTGACGGTTGCGACAAGCGTTTCCGTCTGTCCGGGAAGCAAGGAAAGTTCGGTCTTGTTCAGCGTTACCGAAGAAACGGAGACCTGACTGACTGTCACGGCGCATGTGGCGGTAAGATTGCCCTCAACCGTCGTGACGGTAATCGTCGTCGTGCCGGGAGTAAGGGCCGTCACCAGGCCCGTCTCACTGACCGTGGCCACGGAAGGATTGCTGCTTGTCCAGGTTACGTTTTTGTTTGCCGCATTCTCCGGCAGGACAGTCGCAGTCAGCTGTTGTGTCTCGTCAACCACCAGACTAAGTTCTGCCGGACTAACGGAAACGGAGCCGATGGCAAAAGAAACCGGCGATATGATTTTCTTTATCTTGCTTGCAGCGTAGACCTCTTCCGGAGCAACATCATAAGAGAACAAGCGGCCTTGGTCATTCAGGATTTTAACCGAAAGTGTTTTCCCTCGCAGATCCACGGGCGCACTCATCACGCTTACAATCAATTGACCAGCTTCGGCAAGCGTGATATCCAATGCCATCGAGTAATCTTTTGTGAACGTTATGCCCGAAATTGCCGGCGCACTGGATGTCAAATCGAAACTCCCCGTTAAAGCGAACAGATCTTCACTCACGGACAAAGTAAGATTTGTATAATGTCCGGCAGGAAGATCAACAATCGGCCTTAGAATGGAACTCAGGTGTTTATAATTAAAATGAAGACTTCCACTCTCGGCTGAGACTGCGGGTGTATACATGAAGTCGTATCTGCCAATGTGATCCGTATTGTCATTTCCCGTTTGTTTCTGCCCAATATAATTAACTGGTATTTCATTGGTGTTCAAATAGAAATCCCCGATGAACGGATAATAACTCCGATATACTGCACCATTCTTGAACTCCCATCCGCCACCGTCAAAAGAAGCCGTACCGGATCCAGCATTTGCATCTACAACAAAATAAACTTGTGCACCGCTATTCGGAAATATTCCCACAGTGTCATTTGGTGACCAAGCAAATTTGTTTTTGCCATCAACGACATAAATGTTCGTCTTCGTACTCACAACATCGTCTTCTTCAAAAGGCGGTGCCGTGAAAACAACAGACCTGACCGGAGAGCCGTCCTCATGTGTTTCGGGTGGCTGGCATGCTAAAACGCCTGTTAATATGGCTATTAACAGGAAAAGAACCTTCGCTCTATTCATAGTTGTAACCTTAATTAATCCCAGTCATCGCCAGATCCACTACCTGATGCCATTAATACCTTACGGGTGCTCAGTTCAAAAACTTCTGAAGTCGGGGATTCATAATTACTCTTTTTCATACTGACTTAAATATGTGGCGGGACTCCGACCGGCCGATTCAATAAAAACAAAAGTGTGGAGCCACTTCCGTTATGAAACGAAAGACACTTTCGCTTTTAATCTTTTTCCCGAAGGATTTGCGAATTTAGCAAAGACCGCCCGTTCGGAGCTGGTCCTTTTTGATCCTTTTGCGGGAAAGGGAGAGAACAGGGCGGGACTACCGGTCCTGGACCAGGCGGACGGAGAGGCCGTCGCCGCGGTGGCCGCGGGCGTCGATCTGGAGGTGGTTGGCAACCAGCAAATGCCAAGCATCGGAACTAGCGGCTTCAGACGTATAATAGCCGCCATACGAGGAGAAGATGGAATCGATGGTGCGGATGCCGGCGTTGGGCAGGAAGACGGCGCCGGCGCTTTCGACCAGCGTCCAGTCGGTAAGTGGAATCTTGTTGGAAGTGTAGTCCGCATCCGTCTGATTGACGGAATTCAAGGGATAGACGGAGGTTCTCCAGTTGTCAGGGAGCAGGAGCAGTCCATCCTGTCCGGCGATTTGGACAAGGGCAAAGCGGACGCCAGACGCCGTGTTCCGGTTGAACAGGAGATAAAGCCATTCCAAGAGACGCGGCGTACGCCACAGATGCTCTTCGTTGCCGCCATTGACAATCCGGTTGTAACCCCAGTCTGCTCTTCCATCCCCTTCATACAGACCGAAATCGGGCTTCCCGTATGCATAGTGCAACGCATCGCTGTGTGTATCTACGTTGGCGCTCCAAGGCTGATAGTTCACCGCGCCATGGTCGTACCCGCTGGTTCCCCAGCCGAACAGGTCGATCCAACCATCGTAGGTAGGCGAAATCTTCTTGTTGTCACAACCTACAAAATCGAACTGGCGATCGGCGAAGCGCCAGATTCCCGTAGAGGCCCGGTACTGCAGGTTGCCCTGGGAGAAAAACACTTGCCGGCCCTCGGCCACCGAGAACAGGCCTTTGACGGCCCCTTCGGGTGCGATCCATGTGCTGTCGGCCGTCGAAAAAGACACTTCCGTGCCGTAGGTAATTCCAGCGCCGGTTTCGATATAGGCCCTGGCGAAATATGTGGAGTTGGGCGTAAGTCCGGTCATGACGATGCTTCCCCACCCTTCTGCATGCGCGCCTTTCACCGTGGGATTGTGGCAGGGGCTCCAGCAAAGGCCTGTCCGGGCACCGACGGCGAAGATATCGTCAGGCAAACCAACGCCACCGACAGCAGCCGATGCCAAGACATTTGAAACCGATATCGTCGTAACGGCAGGTGCTACCACCCATTTCAGGCTATCGTACGCACTTGGAGAGATGCGACCTTTCGCGTATTCCTCCTCAAACGATGGGCAGCGGGCATCAATGGTTTTCATAACCTTGAGCTCCGATTCCTTTTGCACACGGTCAAACCCCGCAATGAAATGCAGCAACTCGGGACTGCCCGGGGCGTAGAGGCGGCTCCTTTCGGCACTGTTCAGGCTGATGACCGTATGCAGTTTCGCGAGTTTTGCCATCATCACTTCTTTGTAGTCCTTCTCGTTGTTCAATTCCTCGAGAAAAGCCTGCAAGGATTTGCTGCTGTACCATTCAGCCTCCTCCAACCAGGCCTTCTGATCAGTCGAGACATTCTCTGTCATGATGTCGGCATTCCCTTGAGAAGCAGATGATTGTCCTAGCCAAAACAATAGTGCCAGGATAAGGGCAGCAAAAGTAGCCAGGAAAGGCAACTGTTGCCTCAACTTGTCGCTCCGCACCAGGGCTTTCCGCACAGCCCACATATCCTCGTATCGACGGGCGGGGTCTTTACGCATACATTTGCCGGCAATCCGGCGATAGCGGTGCGGAAAAACATCCCGTAGCACTTGCCCAAAAGCATATATGTCTGATTTACAGGTTATTGCACCCCCCCCCGTAACACATTCGGGCGCCATATATTCCCGTGTACCGGCCGATTGCTTGAAGACGGCGTATTCATCGGCATCGGAAAGCCCAAAATCGATGATTTTCACGTTGCCGCCGTTGCGCGTGACAAGGATGTTGGCGGGCTTCAGGTCGCGATGCAGGATTTGTTTGCTATGGATATAAGAAAGCGCATCGGCGAGCTGATCCACCACCTTGCGGCGGGCTTCCGTGGAGGGATTTCCGGCCAGAAAAGCATCCAGCTGCACACCGTCAACATACTCCATGACAATGCACGGACCGATCGTGTCGTTCACCTCTTTGGCATAGGCCTTCACGATGTTGGGATGGTCGAGCTGCACCATCAGCACATACTCTTTCTTGAGCAGCTCCAAGTAAACGGCCTCATCTGCGTACTTCGGTTTTAGGCCCTTGAGCATAAACCATCTCCCCTGCCGCTTGGCTTTGACCAGACGGTTGAAGTTGCGACCCGGCACTTCCTCAAAAGTGATGGGGCTGTCGTTTTCCAGGATAAACTGACCGTCAAGGGGGCCTGATGTACTAACGTCCTTCATGAAACGAGTTTCCTGGCGCAAAGATACCGCTTTTTTTGCACGCATCAGGAAAAGGACCAATTTGGATCAAGTGTTTTCGGGAAAGAAACGTAACTTTGAAAGCCTCTATGAATCTTATTTGACAGACATGACGAAAACCGCTCCCGAAATCCACGAACTCAGGAAACGCCTGGAAGAGCAGGTCCGACGCAAGATGAAAACGCCCAATGATTTCATCTTCCTCAGTGGCGTCGTTTGGGACCGCACCCATGAAACCCTCAGCCCCACCACACTCAAGCGGTTGTGGGGTTATATCGATGGCGCCGACCAGACGCGGGCCAGCACGCTGGACATCCTTTCCCGGGCGCTCGGATTTCAGGATTGGGAGGGTTTTCTGAGAGAAATCGGGCAGGACAACGGCTCCGATGCCATCTTGTCCCCGCATCTCTATGCCAAACAGTTAAGCATTGGCGACAAGGTATACGTATCCTGGAAGCCCAATCGCCGTTGCACCTTCCGCTATCTCGGGGAGACACGGTTCACCGTCGAGAAGGCTGAAAACTCCAAATTAAAAGAAGGAGACTCCTTCAGCACTTCTCTTTTCATCCTTGGCGAGCCACTCTACTTGAACAATCTGATACAAGGCAACAACCCGCCAGTTGCTTTTGTCGTGGGCAACAAGGACGGCCTTTGCGAATTGAAAGTCGTTACGGAGTAGCGCATCACAGCCGGACGGTTTCGTCGCAGAGGGCGCTGACGGTGGGGCGATGGGTGATGAAAATCATGGTGCGCTCGGGAAAAGCCGCGAAAAGGCGGGTATAGAGTTCGCGCTCGGTCGCCTCGTCAAGCGAAGCGCTGATCTCGTCGAGCAGCAGGATTGAACCGGGACGCAGCAAGCCGCGGGCAATGGCCACACGCTGGGCTTGTCCCTCGCTCAAACCAATACCCCGCTCCCCCAGTTCTGTGTCAAGGCCCTCTGGCAGCTCAAACACAAAATCTGCCGCAGCCGTATGCAGGACCGCGCGCAACTCCTCGTCCGTGGCGGCCGGTTTGGCCAGTTGCAGGTTGAATCGTACCGTACCGCTCATCAGCGTATTGCCCTGCGGCACAAAGACGAATTCCGGCCGGGTGTCCGGCGAGACAGGCTTCTCCCGCATAGCATTATAGAGCGTCAGCCGGCCTGCATCCGGTTTGATCAAAGCCAGCATCAGGCGGAAAAGCGTGGTCTTGCCCACGCCCGTCGGCCCCATCAGGGCCGTCTTGGAACCAGGACGGAAATCATGGGAAAAGCCAGAAAAGACCGGCTGGTCACCCGAGGCATAGCAGAACGAAAGATTCTCGACCCGGATACCGGCCACAGGCTGAGAGACCGATTCAGCAGCCGTGCCACCTTCTTTTTCAGGCACCTGCTGCAGGATTTCATCGAGCCGGTCAATGCTGGCCGTGGAATGGATGAGCTGCGGCACCATGTTGAGCAGTGTAAGGATTGGATTCTGGATCTGGCTGACCAACTGCAGGAACGAGGTCATCACACCAAAGGTGATGGCTCCCGCGCGAAGTTGCAGGCCGCCCCATACGAAGGCCAACAGATAACCCAAGCCGAAGCATGAGGCCAGAACCACGCGTGTGGCCACCGTGAAACGGGCGCGCCGTTTCACCCAGCCCATGAGGGAATCCTGCGTGTCGTCGAGCCGGTCGGTGACCCATTGCTCGCTGCCCAGGGAACGAAGCACGGCATTGTGCTCCACACCCTCCTGCACCTGCATCTGGATGCGGCTCTCCTTGTCGCGGATCTCCAGCGTCATCTTCCGAAGGGGGCGGGCGATAAGCTTGCCGAAAATAATGGCTAGCGGTGTGAGAATCAGGAGCATCCAGGCCAGTCGCTGGTCCATCGAGTACATCAGGAAAAAGGCACCCAACAGCTGGACCAGCATCACCAGCATCCGGGGCAGGACGGAGGTCGAAACATCGCCCACCACTTCGACATCTTTCGAAAGACGGGAGGAGACATCACCGGAATGTAAGTTTCTTTCGGTAAAGAGCTGGCGGTCGAAAAGCCGGCTGAAGGCCTCAAGCCGGAGAGAATTGGTCTGCCGCGTATTGGCCGTGATGGTCATGTAGTAGTAAAGCTGGCGAAGCACCACGCCACCCAGGACCGTCAGGATGAGCCAGAGGATCATCAGGCTGACTTCCTGCGGCGTTCCCGTGCGGATCGTCACGTCGATGAAGCGGCGGCAAAGCCAGACCATCAGCAGCCCGAGCCCCACTTGGGCGATGCCGACCAGAACCCGGATCAAGGTGTTCCACCGGATTCCCCGCATCGCACGCCATATCCAACGAAGATACTTCATTGTCAAACCAATTCAACTGCAAAGGTATCAAAAATCCCTATCTTTGCAGTGAAAAACCTGAACCGCTGAACTGATGAACCTTTTTTTGACTGTTGTCATCATCCTGTTTTACCTGCTGGTTCCCGCCGCCGTCGTGTGGCTTTGCCGCCACGCCCACTGGGCGGAGAAAGTGGGCGCGATCCTGATCCTCTATTTCCTGGGTATCATCCTGGCCAACCTACTGGTGTTTCCTTTCGACGGTGCATCCGAATGGATCTATCCGATCCAGGATGCCCTCACGTCGGTTACCATTCCGCTGGCCCTGCCGCTGATTCTCTTCGCGTGCGACTTCAGGGAATGGCCAGTCAAAAAAGCCCTGGGCTCCCTGCTCATCGGACTATTTTCCGTCCTGGCCATCACGACCTCCGGCTATTTCCTATTCCGGGAGCATTTGGGAGAACAGGCTCCGTCCATCGCCGGCATGATCGTCGGGGTTTACACCGGCGGCACGCCCAACCTGGCCGCTCTCAAGATGATGCTCGGCGTGGATGAAGGCACCTACGTGCTCGTGAACTCGTTCGACATGCTGGTCAGTTTCATCTACCTGATCATGCTCATGTCTTTCGGCATCCGGTTGGTCCGGAAATTCCTGCCGAATGACAGCCTTTCCGCTGGTCAAGAACAAGGGAAGCTGGAAACGGATCAGAAAATGGCCCAGAGCGAAACGGAGATGTACCGCGGCATTTTCACCCGAAAGCATTTCCTACCCACGCTCAAGGCGCTGGGCCTCGCCGTCCTGATTGCCGGCATCGGGCTCGGACTTTCGCTGCTGATCACCGGCGGCATCAATATGATCATACTCATCCTGACGCTGACCACGCTCGCCATCGCCGCCTCTTTCCTGCCCGCCGTCAAGAAATGGGAGAAATGTTATGATGCAGGTATGTACTTGGTGCTGATCTTCAGCCTTGTGGTCGCCTCGATGGTCGATATCCGCAGCCTCAATTTCCACGAAGGACTCTGGCTGCTGATCTACATCGCCTTTGCCATCTTCGGCTCCTTCACCCTCCAAATCCTGCTGGGCAAAATCTTCAAGATTGACGCCGATACCTCCGTCATTACCTCAGTGGCCATGATCAATTCGCCCCTCTTCGTCCCGATGATCGCCGACTCGATGAAAAACCGCCGCGTCATCCTCACCGGCATCTCCATCGGCATCATCGGCTATGCCGTCGGCAACTACATCGGCGTCATTCTGTCGAAATTGCTTTAATCTTATACCATGAAAAAGCGCCTTCTTCAATCTTTCGTTTTCATCCTGACCCTTTTCCCCGCAGGGGCCTGCCATAAAGAGATCCCCATCGACTCGATTGAGCTCAACCCCACAAGCATGACCCTGTTCGTCGGGGAAACCCAGCCCGTCACCCTCCGATGGTTACCGGAAGAAGCCACCAATACCGACGAACTGCAGGTCTACAGTACCAACGAAACGATTGCCAAGTACCACGACGGCGCCGTAACGGGCGTGGGCAAAGGTGATGCTGCCGTGACTGCATCCTGCGGAAACGTGATGGCTCAATGCCGCCTCAAAGTCTATAAGGACAAATTCCTGAAAAACGGCAAGCCCTACGGGATCGACTATGCGACCGGCTACCAGTATTTCTGCAGTGAGCCGACGGTTCAGGAAATAGAAATCATTCTGGTGCACAGTGCGCCGCACGGTGATTTTCAGAAATTCGACGTCTGGGTACAAGTCAGTCAGTTGGGCAAGGAACTCGACTTCACGAAACCCATCGAAGGCTGGTCCTACGTCGGCGTATATCTTAACAACAACGAAGACGGCTATCTGGTGTTTGCATCGGAAGACGGAACACCGAGCATCCATCTTGCCGACTGGAGCGATCCCGGCAACGTGACCCTCACCCGCGGCATCCTGAAAGTCGAACATCTCGGTTTCACCAAATACCGCATCCACGCCGACTTCGAACTCTCCAACGGCTACCGTTTCTCCACCGACTGGGAAGACTCCGCCAGCCTGAAAGACGCCTGACGGCTGGAGCCCAAATAACTGAAACTCAATCGATAACGTAATCCTGCCTGCTCGATTTCAAGCAGGCAGAAACAAGCTTTTTCGCTGATTATCAGAAAGATAGCCTCCAGCAACCAAACACCGCGCCAAAGGCGCCCGCGGCTTCTGCCGCGGCCCCTCCCTCCGGGAGGGGTCAGGGGTGGGGTAAAGGAAAAGCAGCGGCTTTGCCGCTGCTAATCTCCACAAAATAAAAGAGAGCCCGAAGGCTCTCTTTTATTTTGTGGAGATAGTCGGATTCGAACCGGCGACCCCAACATTGCAAATGTTGTGCTCTACCAACTGAGCTATACCCCCGTACTGTACGGACACAAAAAAAGTAGTCCCTACTGGAGTTGAACCAGTGACCTCTACATTATCAGTGTAGCGCTCTAACCAACTGAGCTAAGAGACTATTTATATATTTAAAGGAAGACTTGTACAAGCAAGTTGAGCAAAGCTCGTCGCAGTGTCCAACTCCAAAAAGGAGGTGTTCCAGCCACACCTTCCGGTACGGCTACCTTGTTACGACTTAGCCCCAATTACCAGTTTTGCCCTAGGCCGCTCCTTTCGGTCACGGACTTCAAGCACCCCCAGCT